>JBAYJH010000035.1:0-25326 GCA_041665185.1 Sterolibacterium sp. | reverse complement strand
CCGAGATCGGCCAGCAGGCCGTCGGACACGTCGATTGCCGCGGATGCCAACCCCTGTAGCGTCAGGCCCAGGGGCAGTCGCGGTTGCGGACGATGCAGGGCCGCCAGACATTCGCCCAGCGCCGGCTCGTCCAGCACACAGCGCCCCTGCAAGTGCGCCAGACCCAGTGCGGCGCGCCCCGGTGCGCCGGAGACCCAGATCTCGTCGCCCGGAACGGCGCCGGACCGCAGCAAGGCCTGGCCGGGGAGAACTTCACCGAAAACAGTCACGCAAAAATTCATCGGGCCGCGCGTGGTGTCGCCGCCGATGAGATCGATGCCGAAGGTTGAAGCGCAAGCGAAGAAGCCTCGGGCGAAAGCCGCAATCCACGGCTCGTCGGCCTCCGGCAATGCCGCGGCCAGTAGCGCCCAACGCGGCTGGGCGCCCATCGCGGCCAGGTCGGAGATATTCACCGCCAGGGTCTTCCAGCCGAGCGCCTCGGGGTCCGTGCCCGCCAGGAAATGCGTTCCGGCCACCAGCATGTCGGTGGAGATCACCAGTTCCATGCCGGGCGACGGCCGCACGATGGCACCGTCGTCACCCGCACCCAGCAACGTATGCGCGGTCGGGCGAGTGAAGTAGCGGGCGATCAGTTCAAATTCGGAGGGCACTTTCACCGCCTAAGAGCAGTGATCGCAGAGTCCTGACGCTCAACTCTTGCCGGCTTCGGCGGGGCGCAACTCGGCAGCCAGTTTGTCGAGCACACCATTGACGAACTTGTGACCGTCGGTTCCGCCGAAGTCCTTGGCCAATTCGATGGCTTCGTTGAGCACCACCCGATAGGGCGTCTCCGGAAAGCGGCTGAACTCGCAAGCAGCGAGCAGCAGGATGCCGCGTTCGATTGGCGAAATTTCGGCCCAGGGACGGTCAAGATGCTTGGTGAGCACTTCCTGCAAGGCGGCGGCATGGTCCAGCGACTGGTTCAGCAAGGCCAGATACAGGGTGCGATCGGCCTTGTCGAAACCGGGCACGCCGGTCGCCTGGGCTTCGATGGCGGCGCTATCCTGACCGCCGACCAGGCGCTGGTAGAGCCCCTGGAGGACGAACTCGCGAGCGCGGTGACGCGGATTGGAACGCCGTTTTACCGCGCCCTTGGCCGTGCCCTTGGCAGCCGTCGGCGTCTGCTCATGGCTGCCTGTCGGCACGTCAGTCTTGGAACCGGGAAGGATGCTCATTTTGCCTTGACCGCTTTCAACAGGTTGGCCATTTCGACCGCAGCCTGTGCCGCCTCCATGCCTTTCTGGGCCATCCTGACCGACGCCTGATCATCGTCCTCGGTGGTCAGGACGGCATTGGCAATGGGAATGCCGGTATTCAACTGCACATCGGTGATGCCGCGTGCCGATTCGTTGGCAACAATCTCGAAGTGGTAGGTCTCGCCGCGGATTACGCAGCCGATCGCCACCAGGGCGTCGAACTTTCCGCTCTGCGCCATGGTTTGCAATACCAGCGGGATCTCCAACGCCCCGGGCACGCTGGCGATCGCCATGTCGGCGGGAGCGACGCCGAGGCGCTTGAGCTCGTCGGCGCAAGCGCACAGCAAGCCTTCGCCGATATCGGGATTGAAGCGGCTCATGACGATGCCGACGCGCAAGCCGTGGCCGGCGAGTCTGGGTTCGAGTTCGAGAATGTCGTTGAAGCGTGCCATGATTGGTTTCCCTTATTTCTTGGTGCCGTCGGCGGCAAGGTAACCACAGACTTCCAGGCCGAAACCGGTCATACTCGGCATCTTGCGCGGATTGGCCATGAGGCGCATCTTGCCGACGCCGAGATTGCGCAATATCTGCGCGCCGATACCGTACAGGCGTGGATCCCACTTGGCGCCGGGACGTGCCGCGGAAGGCTCGTCCTTGAACACCGCGAGCAGGTCCGCCCCGGCTTCGGCGCGGCGCAGCAGAACGATGACACCCATGCCGGCGGCAGCGATGGTTTCCATCGCCTGGTCGACGCTGAAGCTGTGACGCCGGCTCTGGCAATCGAGGAAGTCGAGCACCGAGATCGGTTCATGCACCCGCACCAGAGTTTCGTGATCGGGGCGGATACCGCCCAGGGAAAGCGCCAGGTGCACCTCTCCCGAGGATTTATCCTCGAAGGCGGAAAGTTTGAAGTGTCCGTGGCGGCAGACGATCTCTTTTTCCGCGACACACTCGATCAGGGTCTCGTTCTCGCTGCGGTAGTGGATCAGATCGGCGATGGTGCCGATCTTCAGATGGTGCTCGGCGGCGAATTCCAGCAGGTCGGGCAAACGCGCCATGGTGCCGTCATCCTTGAGGATTTCGCAGATGACCGCGGCTGGTTCGCAGCCGGCTATCTGGGCCAGATCGCAACCGGCTTCGGTGTGGCCGGCGCGCACCAGCACGCCGCCGGGCTTGGCCGTGATCGGGAAAATGTGCCCGGGCTGCACGATGTCGGCGGGCAGTGCGTGCTTTGCGATCGCCGCGCGCACTGTGTGCGCGCGATCCTGCGCCGAGATGCCGGTGGTGACCCCTTCCGCCGCTTCGATTGAAACAGTGAAAGCGGTGCTGAACTGGCTGTTGTTGTCACGCGCCATTTGCGTCAGGCCAAGCTGGCGGCAGCGCGCCTCGGTCAGAGTCAGGCAGACCAGACCACGGCCGTACTTGGCCATGAAATTGATTGCCTCGGGGGTGACATGTTCCGCGGCGATGACCAGATCGCCTTCGTTTTCGCGATCTTCCTCGTCGACGAGTATGACCATCTTGCCGGCCCGTATGTCGGCGACGATGTCTTGTATGGGGCTCACGCTCATATGCGGTGGTATCCTGAGAAATACGCATTGTAACCGTCAAGTCGCCGCAACTCGACGCCACTGCGGTTCAACGGTTCGATGCGCCGGTAATCGGTGACTATGCCTGGCCGGCGGCAATCCGCCGCAACGCCTGCTCGAAGACTTCGACCGGCTGGCCGCCCGAAATCAGGTGCCTTTCATTGATTATGACGGCCGGCACCGAGTGGATCCCGGCAGCGGTGTAGTGATGTTCACGTTCCCGAACTTCTTCTGCATATTCATCCCCACCGAGTATCTCCCGGGCACGCGCGGCATCCAGGCCGACCTCTCCTGCCACACGCAGCAAGACGGCGTGAGACTCGGGGCTTTCACCCAAAGTGAAATAGGCTTCAAGCAGCGCCTTCTTGAGCGCCGGCTGTAGCCCTGCCGGCCGGGTGTCGGGCAAACCCGCCCAGTGCAGCAAACGATGGGCATCGAAGGTGTTATAGATTCGGTCCCGCCCCGCCTTGCGGAAAGTGAAGCCCAGCTCCGCTCCGCGCTGGCGGATGGCTTCGCGGGCTTGGGCCTGCTGTTCCGGGCTGGAGCCATATTTTTCCGTCAGATGTTCGGTGATGTCCTGGCCACCGGGCGGCATCCGCGGGTTGAGTTCGAAAGGCTGGAAGTGAATTTCCGCCGTGACTTCCTCCGCCACGCGCTGAAGCGCCCGCTCCAGCGCACTCAAGCCGATGGCGCACCAAGGGCAGGATACATCCGACACGAAGTCGATTCTAAGATTGGTCGTCATGCTCACGCCGCCAACATCCGCTCGACATAGCGCGCGATCAGGTCCACTTCGAGATTGACGCGGCTGCCGGGCGCAAGGCGTTTCAGGGTGGTCACCTCCACCGTGTGCGGGATCAGGTTGATGGAGAACTCGGCACCGCTGACCGTGTTGGTGGTCAGGCTGACGCCGTCGACGCTGATCGAGCCCTTGCGCGCGATGTACTTGGCGAGGGTTTGCGGCGCACGGATCACCAGATCGTGGGATTCGCCGATCCGCTCGAACTTCAGCACCTCGCCGACGCCATCGACGTGGCCGCTGACCAGATGCCCGCCGAGCCGATCGGCCAGCCGCAGCGCCTTCTCCAGGTTGACTTCGTGCATGCCGTCCAGGCCGACTGTGCAATTCAACGTCTCGCGCGACACATCGACGGTGAACGCCTTCCCGGTCAGCGCGACGACTGTCAGGCAAACGCCGCTACAGGCGATGGAATCGCCCACGGCGACATCGTCGAGATCCAAGCCTCCGGCAGCGATGGTCAAGGTCGAGCCCGATTCGCGCGGTTCGATGCGAGTTATCTTGCCGGTGGCGGCGATGATGCCTGAGAACATGTCGATTTCAGCCTTGGTAATGGGATGTGGGTGCTCAGCGCAAGACCAGGACTTTATCCAACACGCTGCCGAACAAGGCGGCGTCCTGGAAGCCGACCACGCGCAGATTCTGGACTTCCTGTCCTTTGACGTCGAAGAAAATGATGCCGGGCGGACCGAACAAGCCGAAGCGCTTCAACAACGCCTTGTCCTCGTCGCTATTGGCGGTTACATCGGCCTGGAGCAGCAGCATCTGGTTCATCCGTAGCGCGACCGCCGAATCATTGAAAGTGAAACGCTCCATCTCCTTGCAGGATACGCACCAGTCCGCATAGAAATCCAGCAATACCGGACGCCCGGCTGTCTTGATGCGCCCATCCATTTCGGCCAGCGACTTCACCCGTTCGAACTTCACGCCGTGCGCCTCGCCCGCGGCGGCACCAACGTGCATGAAAGACAAGGGCTGCAAGGGATCGCGCGCGCCTCCCAGCGCCCCCAGCAGCAGCGCGGCGCCGACCAGCAGGGCCAGAACTCCCAAACCCTTGCCGAACTTGTGCCAGCCGTGGGCATGTGGCGGCAGCGGGTCGAGGGCGTGCAGATAGATCGCCGAAAAGATCAGCAGCATCGCCCAGGCCAGCATCTGGGCCAGGGCCGTAATCACCGGCGATACCAGCCAGATCGCCACGCCGAGCAGCATTACGCCGAAAAATTGTTTGATCGCCTCCATCCATGGGCCGGGTTTGGGCAGCAGGTGGCGCGCCGACGTGCCGATCAGCAGCAGCGGCAGGCCCATGCCCAATGCCATGATGAACAAGGCGCCGCCGCCCAACATGGCGTCGCCGGTCTTGGCGATATACAGCAGTGCGCCGGCAAGGGGGGCGGCAACGCAGGGACCGACGATGATCGCCGAAAGGCAGCCCATCAGGGCCACCCCATGCACACTGCCGCCTTGCTGCTGATTGGCTTCATCGGCGAGTTTGCTTTGCATCGACGACGGCAATTGCAGTTCGTAGAAGCCGAACATCGACAACGCCAGCGCCACAAACACCAGGGCAAAGGCACCCAACACCCAGGCGTTCTGCATGGCGCTGGAAAGCAGCGTGCCGGACAGCCCCGCGGCGACGCCGAAAACGGCGTAGGTCAAGGCCATGCCGAGGACATAGACGAGCGACAGGACGAAGGCCCGGGATTTTCCGATGTCATGGCCGTGGCCGATGATGATGCCGGAAAGTATCGGCACCATCGGAAACACGCAGGGAGTGAAGGCCAGCGCCAAGCCGGCGCCGAAGAAGAACAGCAGGATGGTCCAGATACTGGCGTTCTTCAGCAAGCGGGCAATTTGCGAACTCTCGTCATCGGCCGCATCGACGGACAACGGCGTGGTCTGCGGGGCGTTCTGCCGGCCAGTGTCCGGCGCGGGTACGACCACGCCGGCGGCGATCAGTTTCAGCGTAGCTTGTTGCGGCAACGGCGGGTAACAGATGCCGAGATCGGCGCACCCCTGTGAGCTGGCCTTCAGCAGGACCGATGTCGGCGTGGTACCCGCCGCAGTTTCAATCGGCAGGAGTATCTTCAATTCCTTGCGGTAGACCTCGACTTTGCCGAAATACTCGTCCTCCTTGATCTTGCCTGCCGGGAACTGGGGCGTGCCGAGTTTGATCCCGTCGGCGCCAGGCCCGAGGCTGAACTTGATCTTGTCGCGGTACATGTAGTAGCCGTCGGCGATCTGCCAGCGTGCTTCGAGGGTTCCGGCATCCAGCGCCGTGGCTGAGAATTGATAGGCCTTCTCTGGATCGAGTGGCTCGCTTGCGCCAGTCGCCAGGCTGGCGACCAGGGCGAGCAGCAATGGGAGCAGGTATTTCAACATGGGAGGTCGGGCATGGGGCGAGATGAGGTTTCCGCCGCCACCCAGTTCAGGTACTCGGGCAAGCCGCGTTCAGCAGAGACAGCGAGAATCTCCGGAAGTTCATAGGGGTGATGGTTGCGTATGGCCGTTTCGAGCTCGCCGTAACGTTCTGACGTGGATTTGATGAGGAGAGGCACTTCGCTCGCCTCCTCGATTTCTTCCCGCCAGCGATAGACTGACTTGCAGGGCGCGAGAATATTGACGCAAGCCGCGAGGCGCCTTTCAATTAACAAGCGGGCGAGGACTTGTGCGCTGTCTGCGTCCGGTAGATGGGTAAACACCAGCAAGGTATGCATGGCGAGATTCTACCGTGGTTCCAGCGAGGTTGCGGCAGCCTGGTCCCTGCATGCCTGGCGTTCTCCATCCACGGCTAGCGCCGGTTCGAAGTTGCGAACTCCGGATTGATCGACCGATTAGAGGGGTTTCTGCCCGGTTTTCCGCGTCGTCGGCATGGCCAAAAGGTCGATAATACGGACAATCTCAGGGAATTCGGCAGTTGGGGACGCACCCGTCCGTATGAATGGAGCAGCATTGACCCAAGCGATGCAGGAAACCGATCAAGTCCGCACGGCCCAGGCTGGAACCATGGAAGGCCGCGCCAGGGTGGACGTCGAGGTAAGGGCGATCGAAGCGGCCCGGACGGAAATCCTGGCCGAGCAGGCCTTGCTGTCCGATGCCGAGCAACAGGCCGATACCGCACGCAAGCTGACGACGCAGTTTGCCACCCGCGCCGAAGCCGAACATGCCGCGGAGGCCGCGTTGATAGAGCGCATTGCCGCACAGGGCCGGGCAGCGCTTGAGACACGGCGGCGTGAAAAGGCCGAAGCGGAAGCGCGGCTGGCGGCCGAAGCGCGCCTCGAAGCCGAGCGCAAGCTGGAACGGGTATCGCTGGAGCGGCAGGCGGCTGAATCCCAGGCGGCCGAGCAGACGGAAGCCCGCGAACAAGCCGAAGCGGAGATTGTCGCCAGCGCCCGCCGGCGTGCCGAAGCCGATGCGACGGCGGCTGAAGCGGCGCGCAGAAGGACCGAAGCCGACCAACGCGCCCGTCTGCATGCGGCTGCCCGCGCGGAAGCCGAGGCCGCCGCCGAAGCACGTGCCCGTGAACGCATCGAAGCCGATGGGCGCGCCCTGGAAGCCTTCCGGCTACGCGAACAAAGCGAAAGCGAAGCCAAGGCATTGGCTGAAATTCGCGCGCGCGCCGATCATACGCTGGAGACCCAGGCGCAAACGCTGATCGCCACCGAGCGTGCGGCCGAAGCAGCCGCGGCAGCCAGGATCGATGCGGAAAACAAAGCCAGCAAACATGCCCGCGACAAGACAACGGCATTGGCCGAGGCCCGCCAGCGCAACGAAGCGCGCTTGGTAGCGGAACGTCGTGCCGAAGCCGCCGCCTTGGAAAGGCAAGCTGCTGCGGCGCAGCTGCTGGAAGAAGCGAGCGCCAGCCGGGCGGCCGCGAAACAGGCAGGGAGCACGCGCCGGGCACGTATCCAGGCGGAATGGAAAGCCTTTACCGGCGGCTTGCGCGTCATCGGCCGGCGCTGGGCATCCTTCGCCAGCGTTGGCATCTTGTTGGCGGGCATTATTGCCGGCGTCTGGGCACGGGGAGTCTTGCAGCCACAGACCGCCGATGTCAGACCGGCAGGTGCCCAATCGGCCGACAACAAGTCGCTGATGACCACGCTGAAATCCATGGTCGGCTTCAGTCAGGACAGCGAGGAAAGTCCGCGCCTGGCCAAAGTGCCGTTGCGACTGCGGCTGGACAAGAATCTGGAGAAGCTTGGAAATCCTGGGAAGAAATAGACCTGAAAGTCTATCCGCCAAGGCGCCATGATCGCATAGGGCTAACGATTCGGCTTGATCACGGCGCGCATACGACGCACATACGGCGCGGATGGCCGCCTGGCCCGGCAACCATGCATATGCGGTAAACTTCTTCAGATTGAAATCTCGTGCAGTCGAATAATCGGACGATTACATCTCATTCCATGCTCATCCCTGTCATCCTGTCAGGCGGCGCCGGTACCCGCCTCTGGCCAGTGTCCCGCGAAGCCCACCCCAAGCCCTTCATCAAGCTGGCCGACGGCCAGAGCCTATTGCAGAAGGCTTATCTCAGGGCGGCTGCATTACCGGGAGTGGAAGAGATACTGACGGTGACCCAGCGGGAAAACTATTTCAAGACTGAAGACGAATATCGCGCCACCGAATATCACGCAAACGCCAGGCCAGGCGATGCAAAGGGATCGAGAAAACTCCGGCACCAATATATCCTCGAACCATTCGGCCGCAATACCGCGGCGGCGGTGGCGACGGCGGCACTGGTCACCGCCGCCAGCCACGGCGATGAGGCCTGCATGCTGGTATTGTCGGCGGATCACGTGGTCACCGATCTGCCGGCGTTTCAGCAGGCCTGTGCATCGGCCCAGGCGGCAGCGTTGACGGGGCAACTCGTAACCTTCGGGATACGGCCGTCCGCGCCTGAATCCGGCTACGGCTACATCGAATTCGATCCTTCGGCGACCAGCGGTGCATGCCAGGCACTGCGCTTCGTCGAGAAACCCTCGCCTGAAGTTGCGCGTCAATACCTAGCCTCGGGCCGCTATCTGTGGAACGCGGGGATGTTCTGTTTTACCGCAGGAGCCATTTTGGCCGAGTTTCGTCGCCATGCCCCGGAGTTGCTGGCCGCGGTGGAGCACACCCTGAAATGCTCGGTGACCACCGAAGGCGCAGGATTGACGGTGCTGACGCTCGACGGCAATGCGTTTGCGGGCGTCCCGGATATTTCCATCGACTATGCCGTAATGGAAAAATCCAGCCAGGTCAAAGTGGTGCCCTGCGACATCGGCTGGAGCGACATCGGCTCATGGAGCGCGCTCGCCGGTCTTCAAGACGCCGACGCGCAAGGTAACCGGGTGGCCGGGAACTTGGATCGCACGATCCTCGAGAACGTGACCAACTGTTATGTCAGCAACTCCGGGCGAGTGGTCGGTGCGGTCGGGGTCGCGGATCTGGTAATCGTGGACACGCCGGACGCCTTGCTCGTGGCTCACCGGGATCACGCCCAGGACGTGCGCAAGATCGTCGGAAAATTAAAGGCTTCCGGCAACGAAACCTACAAGCACCATCAAACTACTCACCGTCCGTGGGGAACGTATACCGTTCTTGAGGAGGGGAGCCGCTACAAAATCAAGCGCATCGTGGTCAAACCCAATGCCAGTCTCTCTTTGCAGAAACATCATCATCGTTCCGAGCATTGGGTAGTGGTATCCGGATCGGCTCTGGTGGTGAATGGCGATCAGGAGACCCTGGTGCGCTCGAATGAATCCGCCTACATCCCCATCGGCGCCAAGCATCGCCTGGTAAACCCGGGAGTGATCGACTGTGTGATGATCGAAGTACAGGTTGGGGATTATCTGGGCGAGGACGATATCGTCCGCTTCGACGATACCTATGGACGCAGCTGAAGAATTACAACTGGAAAGCGACTAGCATGAGCAAGATTGCACTCATCACAGGCATCACCGGACAGGATGGCGCCTACCTCGCCGAGTTGCTGCTGGCCAAGGGCTACTATGTACATGGCATCAAGCGGCGCAGCTCGCTGTTCAACACCGATCGCATCGATCACCTGTACGAGGATCCCCACGTCACCGATCGGCGCTTCGTGCTGCACCACGGCGACATGACGGATTCGAGCAGCCTGATCCGCATCATCCAGCAGGTCCAGCCCGACGAAATCTACAACCTGGCGGCGCAGAGCCATGTGGCGGTGTCCTTCGAGGAACCCGAGTACACCGCCGAGTCGGACGCGCTCGGGCCGCTGCGCGTGCTCGAGGCAATCCGCATACTCCACCTGGAAAAGAAGACGCGCTTCTATCAGGCGTCGACATCGGAACTGTATGGGCTGGTGCAGGAAATCCCGCAGAAGGAGACCACCCCTTTCTATCCCCGTTCTCCCTATGCCGTCGCCAAGCTGTATGCCTACTGGATTACCATTAACTACCGCGAAGCTTACGGCATATATGCCTGCAACGGCATCCTGTTCAATCACGAATCGCCCGTGCGCGGCGAAACCTTCGTCACCCGCAAGATCACCCGCGCCCTCGCCCGCATCAAGCTTGGCCTGCAGGATTGCGTGTTTCTCGGCAATCTCAATGCCAGGAGGGACTGGGGCCACGCCAAGGATTACGTCGAAATGCAGTGGCTGATGCTACAGCAGGAGAAGCCTGAGGATTATGTGATCGCCACCGGCGTGCAATACAGCGTGCGCGAGTTCATCGAAGCGGCCGCCCGTGAAATCGGCATCAAGGTGCGCTGGGAAGGACAGGGCGTGGACGAGAAGGGTTACGACGACAACGGCAAGTGCATCGTCGCCGTCGATCCTCGCTACTTCCGTCCCACTGAAGTGGAAACTTTGCTGGGCGACGCCAGCAAAGCCAGGACCCAGTTGGGCTGGACGCCCAAGATCTCTTTCGACGAACTGGTCGCCGAAATGGTGCGCGAAGACCTCAAGGCGGCCGAACGGGATGAGCTCGTCAAGCGTCACGGCTATGCCGCCTACAACTTCCATGAGTGACGGGATGCAACCCGGCAGCCGCATATACGTCGCCGGCCACCGCGGACTGGTCGGGTCGGCGCTGCTGCGCCGGCTCGACAAGGGCGGCTACTGCAACCTGATCCTGCGCACCCATACCGAACTGGAACTCACCGATCAAAGCGCGGTACGTGAGTTCTTCGACCGGGAACGTCCCGACTATGTATTCCTGGCGGCAGCCAAGGTTGGCGGGATTTATGCCAACAACACCTACCCGGCGGAATTCATTCACACCAACCTGGCAATTCAGACCAATATTATCCACGAAGCCTGGCGCCACGAAGTCAAGCGCCTGCTGTTTCTGGGATCTTCCTGCATCTATCCGAAGCAATGTCCGCAGCCCATCAAGGAGGACTATCTGCTCACCGGCCCGCTGGAAGAAACCAACCGCCCTTACGCCCTGGCCAAGATCGCCGGCGTCGAAATGTGTTGGAGCTACAACCGGCAGTATGGCACCCGCTACCTGGCGGCGATGCCGACCAATCTTTACGGGCCGGGGGATAACTACGATCTGAATAATTCCCACGTGCTGCCGGCGTTGATCCGCAAGGTGCACGAAGCCAAGCAGAAGCAGCTGGCCGAGGTGCCAATCTGGGGTAGCGGTACGCCACGCCGTGAATTCCTGTATAGCGACGACATGGCGGATGCCTGCGTGCATTTGATGAACCTCGATGATGCGACGTTGAGCGGAATCTTGGGGGCGGATGCTCCGCCGCTGATAAACATCGGCTACGGCGAAGATCTCAGCATTCTCGAGTTGGCTGAACTGGTAAAAGAGGCACTGGAATACCCCGGCAAGTTCGTTCTTGACCCGGAAAAACCGGACGGCATGCTGAGGAAACTGCTGGATAGCAGCCGCCTGAATGCGCTCGGCTGGAAGGCACGCACTCCCCTCAGGGAAGGAATCCGGCTCGCCTACGCCGACTTTCTGGGATTGCCATGATCGCCGCATCGCTTCCCACAGCGTATCGGGCAGTCCCCGATAACGCAAAACCGCGCCCCCACTGATTGTGAATGACTCCTGGGCAAGATACCTCCCTGGATTTCTTGGCGAAAGGCTGAAGAATCGCCCCCTGCTACAGGCAATACTGGGAAATAGCGGCTGGCTATTCCTGGATAAGCTGGTACGCGTCGGGATCGGGCTGATCGTAGGGGTCTGGCTGGCGCGTTACCTTGGACCGGAACGTTTCGGCCAGTTCAGTTTCGCGATCGCCTTCGTGGCCCTGTTCAATCCGATCGCGCTCATGGGACTGGATGGGCTGGTGGTACGGGAGCTGGTCCATCATCCCGATCACCAGCGGGATGTCCTCGGCTCGGCGTTCGCTCTCAAGCTGCTGGGCGGCCTGCTGGCCTTTGCCTTGGCGCTGACGACGATCCTTAGCCTGCACTCAGGGGAAGAGACAAAACCATGGCTGGTCGGCGTGATCGCGGCAGGCATGCTGTTTCAGGCGTTCGACGTCGCCGACTTGTGGTTTCAGTCCAGAGTGCAATCAAGGTATACGGTGTGGGCGAAAAACGGGGCATTTCTGGCGTTGACCATCGCCAAGGTCTGGCTGATCTTGTCCCAGGCCGAGCTGATGGCGTTTGCCTGGGTGTCGACCGCCGAACTGGCCTTGGGTGCCCTGGGACTTGTCGTCGCCTTCAGGTCGAACGGCAATCGCTGGCTGGAATTGCGGCCGAACTGGGCGGTCGCCCGCGGCCTGGTGACCGAGAGCTGGCCGCTGTTGCTTTCCAGCCTGGGTGCCATGCTGTATATGCGGATCGATCAAGTCATGCTGGCAGAAATCGTCGGGGAGCATGAGGTGGGACTGTATTCCGCCGCGGTTCGCTTGTCCGAAGTGTGGTACTTGATGCCGGCCGTGATCGTCTTGTCCGTCACGCCCTTCCTGACCGAGGCACGCGGGCGCTCCGAGCCGGTCTATTACCAGCGCCTACAGCAATTGTTTACGCTATTGGCCAGGGTTTCCATAGGGGTGGCAATCCCCGTATCGTTGTTGGCGACGCCCTTGACCAGCCTCATCTTCGGCTCCGCCTATGCAGCATCGGGCAGCATTCTGGCTATCCACATCTGGTCCGTGGTGTTCGTATTCATGAGCGCCGGGGCGACCCCATGGATCATCAACGAGCGACTGTCGCGGCTGGCGCTATATCAAACCAGCCTGGGGGCCGGGCTAAACGTCGCCCTCAATTTCTACTTGATCCCTCGGCATGGCGCCATCGGCGCGGCTATCGCCATGCTATGTTCGCAGTGTGCCTCGATCTGGCTTGCCAATTATTTCCTGGTCGGCGGCAGAAAGCTATTCTGGTTACAGACGAATGCGATGCTGCTCGGACTTCGAACCAGATCCCCGGCCATCTGACCTCCTGCCCGGCGATGAACAAACCCTGTGGAATTTGCGACGCGTCGATGGACCCGGCTTTTTCGGCCACGCTGATGCATACGCACGAAGTCAGCTACTATCGTTGCGCAAGATGTGGCCTGGTGCAGACCGAGGATCCCTACTGGCTCGACGAGGCCTATAGAAACCCAATCGCAGTCAGCGATACCGGGCTGATCCAGCGAAACTTCAGCATCGCCGCCAAGCTTTCGGCCCTGCTGTATTTCTGCCTGGAGCCGAAAGGGGCTTATCTCGACGTGGCCGGCGGATACGGCATGCTGGTGCGTTTGATGCGCGATATCGGCTTCGACTTCTACTGGAGCGACAAGCACTGCGAGAATATTCTGGCACGCGGCTTCGAGTGGACCGGGGCCACCAGGAAATTTTCGGCGCTGACCGCCTTCGAGGTATTGGAACATGTCCAGGATCCCGTCGGTTTCGTGGCCGGCCTGCTGAAAGAGCATGGAACGCGTACCCTGATCTTGTCGACGCAAACCTATGCCGGCGATCCACCGGCCAAGGATTGGTGGTACTACGCCTTCGAGACCGGCCAACACATTTCCTTCTACCAGGCCCGCACGCTGGCGGCCCTAGCCGAACGCCTCGACCTGCATTTCCTGTCAGCCAACGGCATGCATATCCTGACCGACCGGCCAGCGGCGTTTGCCCGGCTGAAGCTGCTGACCGGGAAACTGGCCTACCCGGCGGCGCTATACATCCGGCGCACGCTCGGATCGAAAACCCTGTCCGACCATAGCGACCTGATGCGTCTGGCGGAGCGCTAGCCGATATGCGCATCGCCTACGACCACCAGATCTTCGGATGGCAACAATACGGCGGAATTTCGCGCTATTTCTTCGAGCTCGCCAGCGAGATGGCGACCACCTGCCAACAGGATGCCAGGATAATTGCGCCGTTATACGTCAATCGCTATCTGCTCAAGGCGCCGGTCGCACTCCAGGTCACCGGAATACCCGGTCCCTACTTGCCGAAATCAGGACGTCTTTATCGCCGGGCGAATGCCTTGATTGCAGCCCCTTTGCTGAGACGCTTTCGACCCGATATCGTCCACGAAACCTACTATGCCAACACCACCTTGGCGCCGCGCGGGGCCAAGGTGGTGTTAACCGTTTTCGACATGATCCACGAGCGCTTCAAGGAAAACATGTCGGCCTTCGACCCGGTCAGCCGTGAAAAGATTCGGGCGGTAAAACGCGCCGACCACGTCATCTGTATTTCCGAACAGACCAGGAACGATCTGCTCGAAATCATCGATATCGATCCGGCGAGAACGTCGGTGGTATATCTCGGTTTTTCGCTGACCGCTACCGGCGCAGGCCGACCCCAAGCGATCGAAAAACGGCGCCCGTTCCTGTTGTATGTAGGCAAACGCGGAGGCTACAAGAATTTCGAGGGCCTGCTGAGGGCGTATGCCGCTTCACCGCGGCTTAAGGCGGAGGTCGACCTGGTGTGTTTTGGCGGCGGCGACTTGACTGCCACCGAGCATGACCTGGTGCGGCGCCTGCACCTGCCCATGAACCGGGTCAGGCAGGTGTCGGGCGACGACACGGTCCTACAGGCCCATTACCGAGCCGCGCTGGCATTTGTTTTTCCTTCCCTGTACGAGGGATTCGGCCTGCCCCCGCTCGAAGCCATGAGTTTCGATTGCCCGGTCGTCTGTAGTGGCGTCAGTTCGATTCCCGAGGTCGTCGGAGACGCCGCTGCGACATTCGACCCTGATGATGTCGAGGCGATGCGTAGCGCCATCGAGAGCGTGGTCGGCGACGGTGAATTTCGGCAATCGTTGATCTTGCGCGGCCGCGAACGTATCGGAAATTTCTCCTGGACGCGTTGCGCGCGTGAAACCCTTGCTGTCTATAGAAAGGTTCTGGAATGAGAGCATTGATTTGCGGAATCAGCGGGCAGGACGGCGGCTATCTTGCGCAGTTGCTGCTGGCCAGGGGTTACGAGGTGATCGGCACTTCCCGCGATGCCATGGTGGCATCTTTCGGGATATTGGAGCGGCTCGGCGTTCGTGATCGCGTGAAGATCGTGTCGATGGCGATCAACGATTTTCGCAGCGTCCTGGGCACCCTGGATCGCCAGGAGCCCGACGAGATCTACAACCTCGCGGGTCAGACATCGGTCGGTCTTTCGTTCGAGCAGCCCGTCGAAGCCATGGACAGTATCGCCGGCGGGACATTGAGCATGCTCGAAGCCATCCGCTTCATCGGCCGGCCGATGCGTTTATACAGCGCCGGATCCAGCGAATGTTTCGGCGACACCGGCGAGCAGGCGGCGACGGAAGAAACGCCGTTTCGACCGCGCAGCCCGTATGCCGTGGCCAAGGCCTCGGCGCACTGGCTGGTCCGCAATTATCGTGAAGCCTATGGGCTGTTCGCGTGTACCGGGATACTGTTCAATCATGAATCGCCGATGCGTCCGGAGCGCTTCGTGACCCAGAAGATCGTCACCACCGCCTCCCGAATCGGCGGCGGCAGCAATGAAAGACTGCGCCTCGGCAATATCCATATCCAGCGCGACTGGGGCTGGGCGCCGGATTATGTCGAAGCCATGTGGCGCATGCTGCGCCAGGAGGCGCCGGATGACTATGTGATCGCGACGGGACGCACGGTATCCCTGGAGTACTTCATTGCCAAGGTGTTCGAAAACTTCGGCCTGGACTGGAAGGAGCATGTCGAAATCGACAGGAGCCTGCTTCGTCCGACGGATATCCTCATCAACCGCGCGGATCCCACCAAGGCCAGGAAGTTTCTGGGCTGGAGCCACACCACGGATATCGACAAGGTGGTCAAGCACATGTGTGACGCCGTTGGTCCGCAACGGGACTGATGATCGTTAACTCGCATCGTCGTCAGACCACCCCCATGCCATGAAATCGTTCAAAAACAGGGTTTACGCCCCGAAGGAAGTGGCCCTGGGCCACGCCCCCACCCCCAACCCCCGCCCAGGCGGGGCTACAAATTGCTCGCTGCGCTCGTGGGTTACTGGTGCCCGACTTTGGGGTCAGGGTACGGGGCGCTTCGTAAGCGTATTTCACGTTAAATCCGGGAGCCGTTTTCCCCCGGCAATTTGAATTTGGAGCGCCCCTATCAAGATATCCATCATCACCGCCTGCTACAACAGCGCATCGACTATCGAAGACACGCTGGCATCCGTGGCGGCGCAAACCCATCCTGACATCGAGCACATCATCGTCGATGGGTGTTCGACGGACGGGACCATGGAAATCGTCAACCGCCATCGCGACCGCCTGGCGCAGGTAGTCTCAGCGCCCGACAAGGGCATCTACGATGCCATGAACAAGGGCATTGCGCTGGCGTCCGGCGAAGTCGTCGGTTTCCTGAATTCGGACGACTTCTTCGCCAGCGCCGGCGAACTCGAATGCGTGGCCAAGGCCTTCGAAGACCCAGCGGTCGAAGCTTGCCATGCCGATTTGGTCTATGTGGCCCGGCACCATCCGGGGCAGGTCGTCCGCTACTGGAAATCCAACGACTATCGCTACGGCCAATTCAGGGCCGGCTGGATGCCGGCACACCCGACGTTCTATGTGCGCCGAGCGATCTACGAGAAATTTGGCGGATTCGACCTGCAGTTCCGGCTCCAGGCGGATTTCGAACTGGCCATGCGGCTACTGGAAGTGCATCGCATCAAGTCCGTATACATTCCGCGGGTTCTGGTGAAGATGAGGGTGGGCGGCGCAACCAACAGCAGCCTGGGGAATATTCTTCAGGGCAATCTCGAGGCATACCGGGCCTGCCTGAAGAACGGCCTTCCGGTCACCCCGCTTTTCATGCTCAGAAAGATCCTCTCGCGCATCCCGCAATTCTTCCAGAAGCCGCCGCATCCGCCGGGCAACACGACTGAAGATTCAATCAAGAATGACCAATGCGCCTAGTCGCCTGCGGCCGCTCGAATGATCCGCGGTACAATGGGTGCGGTTGCCGACCGGCAACCATCCAGCAATCATGTTCATTGAGGCCTGCAAGCGGTGATTACCGCCATTATTGTCAATTACAACAGTGGCGCGCTGCTGACAGCATGCGTGGCTTCGCTGCTCAAGTCATCATGCAAGGTGAATATCGTCGTCTCCGACAACGGATCGAGCGACGACAGCCTGGCTCGCCTGCAGGCCTTCTACGGCGACGACACCCGCCTGACGATCATCCGCAACATGCGGAATCTGGGATTTTCAGCGGGCTGCAACAAGGGCCTGCCGCATGCCACCGGCGAATACGTCCTGTTCATCAATCCCGATTGCGTGGTCGGGACCAAGACCGTCGTGCGGATGCGCACGATCATGGAAACCCATCCGGAAGTCGGCATGGCGGGTTGCCTGATCCGCAACGTCGATGGCTCCGAGCAGGTCGGGTGCCGCCGCTACGTGCCGACACCCTGGCGTTCCTTTGTCCGGGTGTTGCGGCTGGATCGGCTGTTCCCGCGCGACCCGCGATTTCAGACTTTCAACCTGGCCGGCACGCCCCTGCCTGCGGATCCCGTGGTGATCGAGGCAATCTCGGGCGCCTTCATGTTCGTGCGACGGAAGGCGCTGGCCAAGGTCGGGAACCTCGACGAACACTATTTCCTGCATTGCGAAGACCTCGACTGGTGCATGCGGTTCCGCCAAGCGGGATACACCATCCTGTTCGTTCCTGGCGTCGAGATCACCCACCTCAAGGGCGGCAGCCGGGCGCCACCGCTCTTCGTCGAGTGGCACAAACATAAGGGAATGACGCGTTTCTACTTGCGTTTTTTCCGGCACCAATACCCATCGGCGCTGATGCTCCTGGTGATCACGGCGGTGTGGGCGCGCCTGGCTTTGATGGCGCCCTACCTGCTGGGCAAGGGGAACCGCGGATATCACCCGGACATGCGTTCGGCCTACCTACAGTGTGCCGAACTCTGGCGCATGACGGGGTCGACGCATGCGTCCCGCACCGTCATCGTCAGCGGTGCAAGCAGCCAGATAGGCTGTTTCCTGCTGCCGCTGCTGGCCCAGCAGGGACTCCGGGTCATCGCGTTAAGCCGTCAAGTCGTCCCGGACCCGCAAATGGATGGATCGGGAAATATCTTCTGGCTCCAGACGGATATCCAGGATACCTATTCATTGGGATCCCTGCCGTCGGCGCATTACCTGATTCATCTCGCCCCGTTGAATATCCTGCCGCCTCAACTTGAGGCGTTCTCGACCATCGGCGTCAAGCGCATCATCGCCTTCAGCTCCTCCAGCCGGCACAGCAAGGCCGAGTCGCCGATCGCCGCCGAGCGCGCTTTCGCCAAGCGACTCGACGCCGCCGAGCAAGCGCTGGCCGCGCTGAGCGAAAGCCGCGGCATACGCTGGACGGTGTTCCGCCCGACGCTGATCTACGGTCGGGAAATGGACCGCAACATCACCCTGATCCGGCGCCTCATCAGGGCCGTTGGGGTATTCCCCCTGTTGGGCGATGCGTCGGGCCTGCGCCAGCCGGTGCATGCCGCCGATCTGGCCTCGGCCTGCATCTCGGCGCTGGACAATCCGCTCACTTTCGACCGGGCCTACGATCTCAGCGGTGGCGAGACCTTGACGTATCGCGCCATGGTCGGGCGCATCTTCGAAAGCCTCGACCATAAGCCCAGATTCGTCACCATCCCAATGGCATTGTTCCGCGCCGCCATCGGGGCGCTGGCCGTCATCCCCAGGTACCGCGACTTCAACATCGCCATGGCCCAGCGCATGAATGAGGATCTGGTCTATGAGCACGTCGACGCCACCCGCGATTTCGGTTTTCTGCCGAACAAGTTCACACCTTAGGCCAGCATGTCCCATTCCCAGTTGCCGCCGCTGTTGCCGCTATTGTTGCTGACGTTCGGACTGGCGTTCCTGCTGTTGGCGATTGCGCTGAAGACCGGCATTGCCGGCTATCTGGCGATGGATCAACCGAATCAGCGATCGCTGCATAGCGTTGCCATCCCGCGCGTCGGCGGCATCGCCATCGTCGTGGCGGTGCTGGCCGCCTGGAGTCTGCTGCCGCAGGCCCCGCCGCTGTTGATGCTGCTGACGGCGGCGCTGGCGGCCATTTCATACACCGATGACCGCAAGGGACTCGCGGTCAGCGTTCGCCTCGCGTCTCATGGGGCCGCGGCCTTGACCATGGTGCTTTCCGGGCTTGCCGGCAGCGGCCAGGGCGCCTGGATTGCCGCAGGCGCGGCGGCCTATGCCGTCTGGATGACCAATGCGTACAACTTCATGGACGGCGCCGACGGGTTGGCCGGCGGAATGGCAATATTCGGCTTCTCCGCCTACGGTATCGCTGCCTCGGCCGCCCACGCGGAGCCCTTGGCCGGCATGAGTTTCATCCTGGCGGCGGCGGCGGGCGCCTTCGTTTGTTTCAATTTCCCGCCGGCAAAGGTTTTCATGGGTGATGCCGGATCCATTTCCCTGGGCTTCCTTGCCGCGGCGCTGGGGCTGAGCGGCTGGCAGGCCGGAGCATGGCCGCCATGGTTTCCGCTGCTGGTATTTTCCCCGTTCCTGGTAGACGCCAGCCTGACCCTGCTGCGGCGGGTCTTGCGGGGAGAACGCTTCTGGGAGGCGCACCGCGATCACTATTACCAGCGCCTGATCAGGATGGGATGGTCCCATAGACGCACCGCCCTGGCTGAATATGCCTTGATGGCGGGGGTGGCGGCAAGCGCGCTGGCAGGCTTGAGTGTCGGCCAGGGGATGCAGCTGCTGATCCTCGCGGGGTGGGCGATCACGTATGCGAGCATGCTGTCAGCCGTCGATATCCGCTGGCGGCGATTCGTAAGACTCGTGAATCCTGTTGCCACTGTGAATTCCGGGAACCCGAACCTGTGAAACTGCGTACTCTTCTCGTCGTCATTCATGACCTGGCGGCCAGCGCCCTGGCCTGGGCGCTCGGTTACTGGTTGCGTTTCAATTTCGACATTCCACCCACTTATGAAACCAGCCTGCTGTCGACGCTGGTCATGGTGGTTCCGCTGCAAGGTGCGATTGCCTGGAGTCTGGGTCTCTACCGCGGCATCTGGCGCTTCGCCAGCCTGCCGGATCTCAAGCGCATCGTCGCGGCGGTCGCTGCGGGCGCGCTGACCGTGCCCATGCTGTTGTACATGGTGCAGCGCCTGGCCGACGTGCCGCGTTCGGTGCTGGCGCTCTACCCGATCCTGTTGATACTCTTCATGGGCGGCAGCCGCTTCCTTTACCGTTCGTGGAAAGATGGCCATCTGTTGGGCTTTCGCGACGTCACGGGCGAACCGCTGTTGGTCCTGGGTGCCGGCGAGGCGGCAGCGACGCTGTTGCGCGAACTCGCCCGGAGCCGGCAATGGCATGTGGTCGGGCTGCTGGACGATGATCCCGATAAACGTATGCGCCTGCTACAGGGCGTCCCGGTGCTGGGTCCACTCAGCGAAATTTCAGCGGCCGCCGAACGCTACGCGGTTCGCCACGCCATCATGGCCATGCCTTCGGCAGCCCATTCGGCCCGCCGCCATGCCGCAAAACTGGCCGCAGAAGCGGGCCTGAGCTTGTTGACCGTGCCGTCGTTCGAGGACCTGCTGTCAGGACGCGTGGCCATTTCGCAGATGCGCAAAGTGGAACTCGAGGATCTGCTGGGGCGCGACCGGGTACAACTGGACGAGCAGGGCTTGAGGGCGCTGTTGACCGAAAAGGTGGTGCTGGTCACCGGCGCCGGCGGTTCGATCGGCTCGGAACTGTGCCGCCAGATCGCCCGTTATTCGCCCGGCCTGCTGGTGTTCTTCGAGATCTCCGAATTCGCCTTGTATCGCATCGAAGAGGAGTTCGCCCGGCAGTTCCCCCAGGTGAGGATTGCCTGCGTCGTGGGGGATGTGCGCGACCAGGCCCGCTTGGCGGAAGTCTTCGGCGAATATCGGCCGGACATGGTGTTTCACGCGGCGGCCTACAAGCACGTCCCGCTGATGGAGGACCGCAATGCCTGGCAGGCGTTGCGCAACAATGTGCTCGGCACCTGGTGCGTGGCGCGCGCGGCCATGGATCATGGCGTCGGCCGGTTCGTGTTGATCTCCACCGACAAGGCGGTGAATCCGACCAATGTCATGGGCGCCAGCAAGCGCCTGGCGGAAATGGTCTGCCAGGTGCTGAGCGACAATGGCGCAACCCACGCCTCGCCCACGCGCTTCGTCATGGTGCGCTTCGGCAATGTGCTCGGCAGCAGCGGTAGCGTGATTCCGAAATTCCGTGAACAGATCACCCAGGGCGGGCCGGTCACCGTAACGCATCCGGATATCGTGCGCTATTTCATGTTGATACCCGAAGCGGCGCAACTGGTCCTACAGGCCGGGGCCATGGGCCAGGGCGGCGAAATCTTCGTGCTGGAAATGGGCGAACCCATCAAGATCGTCGATCTGGCGCGCGACATGATCCGCCTCTCCGGATTTTCCGAAGACGAAATACATATCGCCTTCACCGGATTGCGGCCTGGCGAAAAACTCTACGAAGAGCTTCTCGCCAACGGTGAAACCACCTTGCCCACACCCCACCCGAAGCTGCGCGTGGCCCGGGCGGACGCCTGCTACAACCAGGAATGGCTCGTGGAACTGCGCAACTGGCTGGAAGTTCCCTGCCTCGACCCGGCGGCAGTCAAAGCCGGGCTGGCGGCACGCATCCCGGAGTACCGTCCGTCTCCGCCAGCCGGTTCATCGCCGGCCAAGGCTTGAGTAGCGCGGATGGCGACCTACGCGATAGGCGACATTCAGGGTTGCTTCGGGGAATTCCGGCAACTGCTGAAGGTCATCGGTTTCGATCGCAATGCCGACCGGCTTTGGCTGGTCGGCGATCTGGTCAACCGCGGACCGCAATCGCTAGAGGTGCTGCGCTTCGTCAAGGCACTGGGAGAAGCCGCGATCACCGTGCTCGGCAACCACGACCTGCATTTGATCATGCTGGCCGAGGGCAAGTCGCGGCTGCGCGCCGACGACACCCTCGCCCCCATCCTTGCGGCACCCGATCGCGAGGAGTTGCTGGCCTGGCTGCGCGCGCAACCGATGATCCACGCGGAAAACGGCTACGTCATGGTGCATGCCGGGCTGCTGCCACAATGGAGCGTGCCCCAGGCGCTGGCGCTAGGCAGTGAAGTCGAAGCCGCGCTGCGCGCCAAGAAATTCCGCAAGTTCCTCGGTCGCATGTGGGGCAGCGAGCCAAAAGCCTGGCGCGACGAATTGACGGGATGGGACCGGCTGCGCGTGATCGTCAACGCCATGACGCGAATGCGTTTTTGCACACCTGACGGCGTCATGGAGTTCAATAGCAAGGGTGAACTGGAGAGCGCGCCACCCGGCTACCTGCCCTGGTTCGAGGCGCCGGATCGACGCAGTTCCGACCAGGTGCTGATTACCGGCCACTGGTCGGCGCTGGGCTTGAAACTCACGGCCAATCTGTTGGCGCTGGACTCAGGTTGTCTGTGGGGAGGTCACCTGAGTGCAGTCAGGCTGGAAGACCGGACGGTGTTCCAAGTCGAATGCGGATGTAGCGATTCCGCGGCTTCCTGAAACCGCCGGCGATTTCCGCTATCGTCCGGGCTAGTGCGTAACCCGGGTAGAACCGCTGCCAGACAGGCTGGGAGAGGCGCAGCAGGCGAGCAGCAGCGCGCCCGCTGCAATGGCGCTGATGGCGGTTAGGGTGTTGTTCATGTCGTCTTCCCTACCAGGGATTGTCGCCGAAGGCCTGGCAATAACGCACGGCAATGTCGTCGCGCCTGGGCTTGTGATTCTGTCCGCCGCGCTGGGCGATCTTCAGCGCACCCATCACCGATGCCAGCTGGCCGGTTTTTTTCCATGGCCAATCCTGTGAGATGCCATACAACAGGCCGGCGCGGTAGGCGTCGCCGCAGCCCGTCGGATCGACGACGGCTGCCGGTTCCACACAGGGAATACTCAGGCATTCACCTTCGGCGTAGATCTCCGAGCCGTTGCCGCCCAGGGTAACGATCAACGCCTTGACGCCGCGCGCCAGGTCTTCCAGCGATCTTCCTGTGCGCTCGCACAGCAGTTTCGCTTCGTAGTCATTAACGGTGCAATAGTCGGCGAGTTCCATGAAGACCTGTAGCTCGTCGCCATTGAACATCGGCAGGCCCTGGCCCGGATCGAACACGAACGGAATGCCCGCCTCGTGGAATTCGCGCGCGTGCTGGAGCATGCCGTCGCGGCCGTCGGGGGAGACGATGCCCAGCGACACGCCCTGCGCATCGGCAATATGGTTCAGGTGCGAATGGGTCATCGCGCCGGGATGGAAGGCGGTGATCTGATTGTCGTCGAGGTCGGTGGTGATGAAAGCCTGGGCGGTAAAACTGTCGGGGACTTCCCGGATATGCCGGTCGTCGAACCCGAGATGCTTGAGGCGCCGCATATAGTAGGCGCTGTCCTCGCCGACGGTGGCCATGATCAGCGGCTCGCCTTCGAGCAGTTTCAGGCTGTAGGCGATATTGCCGGCGCAGCCGCCGAACTCGCGCCGCATGTCCGGCACGAGGAAGGCGACGTTGAGGATGTGGATCTGCTCGGGAAGGATATGGTTCTTGAAACGATCATGGAATACCATGATCGTGTCATAGGCAATGGATCCGCAAATCAGGGTTTTCATGGCTGGACCGGTGATAGTTCAACAGCCGGAATTGTAGCATCCGGCTTGCTTGACCCAAGTGGCGCTCAGCCGAGCGCCGCCAGCGCCGCGTCGTAATTCGGTTCGTTCTTGATTTCCGGCACCAGTTCGGCGTGGATGACCTTGTCATTTTCATCCAGCACCACCACGGCGCGGGCGGACACGCCGGCCAACGGGCCATCGACGATTTCGACGCCATAGTTGCGCATGAATTCGCGGCCGCGCATGGTGGACAGGGGGACCACGTTCTTCAGGCCCTCGGTGGTGCAAAAACGGTTCATGGCGAAAGGCAGGTCGGCGGAAATCACCAAGACCACGGTGTTGGGCAGGCTGCTGGCGCGCTCGTTGAACTTGCGCGCCGAGGTGGCGCAGGTCGGCGTGTCCAGGCTGGGGACGATGTTGAGCACCTTGCGCTTGCCGGCAAAGTCCTTGAGCGCCTTGTTGGACAGGTCGGCGGCAACCAGTGAAAACGCCGCCGCCTGCTGGCCGGAACTCGGAAACTGTCCGGCCAGGTTGATCGGGTTACCGCCTAGATTGACAGTGGTCATGGGCATGCTCCTATGGGGTTGAGGGGTTGATAGGATACGCTAAGAGCGGCTGACAGAACCTACGGATAGAACAGATACAGACGGTAACCGGTAGCCGGGACGCCGCCGTCGTAACTGAGTGCCACGGCTACGGCAATCTCGCTATTCCCGGGAAAGCCCTTGGTACTGTTCACCTCCCCCGCAAGATACTCCGCCGGCGCCAGTACCTTGCGTACGATTGCCTTGTCCAGCGTGTCGGTCAACGTCAATTCCAGGTACGGATAGGCCTGGATGAAAGGCGCGCGGTTCTTCAGCGTGGCAGCCAAGGTCAATTGGTCCTTCTGGCCGACCTCGGGATGCAGGTCCGACGCTTCGATGCTGATCAGGTCGCCCACGTGCGGCAGCGGCACGTCGCAGTCGAGAGGCTGGCAAAACGCCTGTAGCAGTGGTTTCAGCGCCGGAGCCAGGACGCTGATTTCGACCCGATAGTGCACCGTCAATTGCAGCGTCAGCAGCAGCAATGCCAGGGCCGACGCCAGGGCCCACGGCCAGACGCGCCGCGGCGGCTTGGCCTGGACCGGGTCGAGTTGCCACGGCGCGGCTTGCTGCGGCAGATTCTCGTCCGGCGCTTCGATGACCGGTGCAGGATCCAATGCCACATCCTCGGGGATATCGGCCGGCGAGTCCTCCATGGCCTCGAACTCTGGCTGGGCCTCGAACTCTGGTTGAACCTCGAACTCTGGTTGAGCCTCAACTTGCGCCATGGCCGCCGGCGCGCTCATCTCGTCGTGCAGCGTCTCCAGGGCATTGAAGACATGCTGGCACTCGCCGCAGCGCACCCGTCCCTGCTTGGCCTTGAGTTGTTCAGGAGTGATGCGGAACGTGGTTCCGCACTCCGGGCAGTGCGTTTGTATCATGGTGCCTGCCTCTGACGCTGTCCTTCCAGCAGGACCCAGCCATCGAGCGTCGCGGCCACGTGCAGCTTCAAGAACGGCGCATAAGCCGCGATGACGTCATCGGCCTGGCTTTCCAGCACGCCCGACAGCCCCAGGCATCCTCCGCCGGCATGCGCCTGGCTGGCCGTCGCCAGACGCGCGCTCAGCAACGGCGCCAGCACGCACAAGGGGTTGGTGAGGATATT
>JBAYJH010000034.1:0-25518 GCA_041665185.1 Sterolibacterium sp. | reverse complement strand
GCGCCTTCCTTGATCACCGCCTCGATGATGCGGCAGAGGAAATCGAGCTCGGAACGTCCTGCGTCCTCCGGGGAAAATTCGATGTTGTCGGTGCCATTACGGGCATAGCGCACGGCGTTGACTGCGGCGGTGACGACCTCGTCCGGCGACATGCGCAGTTTCTTTTCCATATGGATGGCACTGGTCGCGATGAAGGTGTGGATACGCCCGGATCGGGCCGGCTTGATGGCCTCAAGGGCGCGTGCGATGTCCTTGTCGTTGGTGCGGCACAGCGCGGCGACGGTACTGTCCTTGATCGTTTCGGCAACCGCGCGGACCGCCTCGAAGTCGCCGTTGGAGGCGGCGGGGAAGCCGGCTTCGATCACGTCGATACGCATTTTCTCCAGTTGCCGCGCGATGCGCACTTTCTCCTCGCGGGTCATCGAGGCGCCCGGACTTTGCTCGCCATCGCGCAGAGTTGTGTCGAATATCACCAAGTGTTCTTTAGCCATCATCTTCTCCAGGAAAATCAGAATGCGATCTCGCCACGCCGGGCGGACCAGCCGCCAAGCTCAAGGTACTGCCAAATTGTGGGTAGGGTTATTTAGCGCGCGCGGCGCAGCAGCGGCCGCAGCGCGGAGCGCAGCGGCAGTCTCGCCAGCACCAGGCCGGAGAGAATCAGGAACAAGGCGGAAAATCCGAGAAGCGTCATGATGGTCCGACTATAAACGCAACATCGCGTCAGCGTCAACTCGTCTTGCGATGGCGTAGCCGTTGCCAGGCCCAGGTCACATAGCCTGACAAGGCATAACCGAGGAAGAGGGCGAACAGCACGCCCGGCGGATAGCTGCCAAGCAGGATATAGCCGAGGCCGATGGCCGGCACCACGATGAAAGGTACGCTGCGCCTCAGGTTGATGTCCTTGCCGCTCCAGTACTTGACGTTGCTGACCATGGTGACGCCGGCGAAGATGGTCAGAATGCAGGCATACCAGCGCGCCTCCTGACCAGTGTAGCCCAGGTCGAGCATAACCCAGACCAGCCCGGCCACCAATGCCGCAGCGGCGGGACTCGGCAAGCCCTGAAAGTAGCGTTTATCGACGATGTCGATATTGGTATTGAATCGGGCCAGACGCAGTGCAGCGCAAGCGCAGTAAATAAACGCCGCGATCCAGCCGAGCTTGCCCATCCCCTTCAGCGCCCACTCATAAACCACCAAGGACGGCGCGGCGCCAAACGACACCATGTCGGAAAGAGAGTCGTACTCGGCGCCGAAAGCGCTCTGGGTATGCGTCAGCCTGGCGACGCGGCCGTCCAGTCCGTCAAACACCATGGCGATGAATATGGCGACCGCCGAATATTCGAAGCGGCCGTTCATGGCCTGGACGATGGCATAGAAGCCGGCGAACAGCGCCGCGGTGGTAAACAGGTTGGGCAGGATGTATATGCCGCGTCGCCGGAGTTCGGGATTCATCAGGACTTTGCGGGGGCGAATCACGGGCATATCGATATCACGCGGTCTGATGGTCACACCTACATTGTAAGGGTAGTAGGCTCTCCCGGGGAATCATCCCAATTCCGCCAGTATGGTTGCGGACGCCCTGACTTTGTCGCCTATCGTCACCTTGATCCGGCTGTCCAACGGCAGATAGACATCGACTCGCGAACCGAAGCGGATGAAACCGTAGCGCTGGCCGCGCCGTAGGACTTCGCCTGCGCCGACATAGCAGAGAATGCGCCGCGCAATCAGTCCAGCCACCTGGACACAGGTGACATCGTGGCCGGTGGTCGTGCGCAACCACAGCGCGTTGCGCTCGTTTTCGGTAGACGCCTTGTCGAGATCGGCATTGACGAACTTGCCGGGATGATACCAGCGCTGCCTGACCTCACCATCGACCGGGCTGCGGTTCGAATGAACATTGAAGACGTTCATGAATACGCTGACCTTGAGAGCCTCCCGATCCAGCCAGGTGTCGCGCACCGGCTCGATGGCGACGATGCGGCCGTCGGCCGGCGACAGCACGCTTTTCGCGTCCCCTGGGATCGGCCGCGGCGGATCGCGGAAGAACTGGAGACAGAAGATAAACGCCAGCCACAGCGGCGACGCCCACAGCCAGCCAGCGGCCCCGGTCACCATCAAGCCGAAACCCAGCGTGATGCCGATGAACGGCCAGCCCTCGCGGGCGATCAGCGGATGAGGATAGTTCATACTTTGAAAGTGGTGAACGTGGACAGGCGTTCAGCCATGCTCCACGGACTCATCCATGCGCCTGTCCAGTTAGTTCTTCGATTGATCGACCAGCTTGTTCTTCTTGATCCACGGCATCATGTCGCGCAATTTTTCACCGACCACTTCGATCTGATGCGCAGCCAGGTTGCGGCGCTGAGCCAGCAGTGTCGGCGCACCGGCCTTGTTCTCGAGAATGAACTCCTTGGCATACTGGCCGCTCTGGATCTCCTTGAGGATTTTCCTCATTTCGAGCTTGGTATCGTCGGTGACGATGCGGGGCCCGCGGGTGATGTCGCCGTACTCGGCATTGTTGGAGATCGAGTAATGCATGTTCGCCAGGCCGCCTTCGTAGATCAGATCGACGATCAGCTTGAGTTCATGCAGGCACTCGAAATACGCCATCTCGGGCGCGTAACCGGCATCCACCAGCGTTTCGAATCCGGCCTTGATGAGTTCGACGGTGCCGCCGCACAGGACGACTTGTTCGCCGAAAAGGTCGGTCTCGGTTTCCTCGCGGAAAGAGGTTTCGATGACGCCGCCGCGCGTGCCACCATTGGCCGCCGCATACGACAGAGCCATGTCGCGGGCCTTGCCGGACGTGTCCTGATGCACGGCGATCAGCGAAGGTACGCCGCCACCCTGGACGTAGGTCGAGCGAACCAGGTGACCAGGCCCCTTCGGCGCGATCATGACGACATCGATGTCGGCGCGCGGCGTAACCTGGCCGTAGTGAATATTGAAGCCGTGGGCAAACGCCAGGGTTGCGCCTTTCTTCAGGTTGGCCTCGACTTCGGCGGCGTACACGGCGCCGATCTGCTCGTCCGGCAACAGCATCATGACGAAATCGGCGTCCTTCACCGCTTTGGCGACCTCTTCGACCTTCAGGCCGGCTTTCTTGGCCTTGTTCCAGGAAGCGCCGCCCTTGCGCAGGCCGACTGTCACCTTAACGCCTGAATCCTTCAAGTTGTTGGCATGGGCATGGCCCTGCGAGCCGTAGCCCACAATGGTGACCTTCTTGCCTTTGATCAGAGAAAGGTCGGCGTCCTTGTCGTAATACACTTTCATGAGTTTCCTCTTTCTAAATAGTCACGGAAGCCACCGGAAACATGGCGCCGCCGGCAGATGGTCCGGCGCGGCGCTCTCGCCTCCACTGGGGTTTGAATCAAACTTTGAGTATCCTGTCGCCGCGGCCGATGCCACAAACGCCGGTGCGTACCGTCTCCAGGATCAGCGCCTTGCCGATGGTCTCGAGGAAGGCGTCGAGCTTGGAATTGTTACCGGTCAGTTCGATGACATAGGTGGACTCGGTCACGTCGATGATGCGGCCGCGGAAAATGTCGGCAACTCGCTTCATCTCCTCGCGATCCTTGCCGGTGGCGCGGACCTTTACCAACATCAGCTCGCGCTCGACATGGGCCGCCTCGGAAAGATCGACCACCTTGACGACCTCGATCAACTTGTTCAACTGCTTGGTAATCTGCTCGATGACATCGTCCGAACCGACACTGACGATGGTCATACGCGACAGCGAAGGGTCTTCGGTCGGAGCTACGGTCAGGGATTCGATATTATAGGCACGCGCCGAGAACAGGCCGGAAACACGTGACAACGCGCCCGCTTCGTTTTCCAGAAGTATTGAAATGATGTGTCGCATATCTTGTCGTTCCTAGTGCTTCACAGTTCTTCGGCCAGGATCATCTCGGAAAGACCCTTGCCTGCTGCAACCATGGGGAATACGTTGGCCGTCTGGTCGGTGATGAAATCCATGAAGACGAGTTCGTTCTTGTGCGTCGTGAAGGCCTTCCGCAGCGCCGGCTCAACATCTTGCGGCTTGACGATATGCATGCCGACATGGCCGTATGATTCGGCCAGCTTGACGAAATCCGGCAAGGCATCGACATATGACTCGGCATAGCGATTGCCGTGAAACATCTCCTGCCACTGCCGCACCATCCCGAGGTAGCGATTGTTCAGGTTGATGATCTTGATCGGCAAACGATACTGCTTGCAGGTCGACAATTCCTGGATGCACATCTGAATCGAGGCTTCACCGGTAACACAGGCGATGGTCGCTTTTGGATTGGCGAAGTGCGCACCCATGGCCGCCGGCAGGCCGAAACCCATGGTACCGAGACCGCCGGAGTTGATCCAGCGACGCGGCTTGTCGAACTTGTAGTATTGCGCCGCCCACATCTGATGCTGGCCGACATCGGAGGTGACGATGGCGTCACCTCCCGTGACTTCGTAGAGTTTCTCGATCACCAGTTGCGGCATGATGACCTTGCTGTTCTGCTTGTATTTCAGGCAGTTCCTGGCACGCCATGCCTCGATCTGGGTCCACCAGGCGGCCAGCGCCTTGGCGTCTGACTTGGCCTCGACGGCATCGAGCTGCTTTTGCAGGTCGTCGAGAACGTCGGCGACATTGCCGACGATCGGCACATCCACCTTGACGCGCTTGGATATCGACGACGGATCGATGTCGACGTGAATGATCTTGCGCTGTACCTCATTGAAGTGTGCGGTATTGCCGATGACTCGGTCATCAAAACGGGCGCCGATGGCCAGCAGTACGTCGCAGTTCTGCATCGCCATGTTGGCTTCGTAGGTGCCGTGCATGCCCAGCATGCCGACGAAATGCTTGTCGGTTCCCGGATATCCCCCCAGCCCCATCAAGGTATTGGTCACCGGGAAGCCCAACGACTTGACCAGCTTGGTGAGTTTCCCCGCCGCATCGGAGAGAATCACGCCACCGCCCGTATACACCATCGGCCGCTTGGCATCGAGCAGGAGCTGCAAGGCCTTCTTGATCTGTCCGCTATGTCCTTTGACGACAGGATTGTAGGAACGCATCGCAACACTCTTCGGGTACTCGAACTCGCACTTGTGATTGCTGACATCTTTCGGGATATCGACCAGAACGGGTCCGGGACGGCCGCTCTTGGCGAGATAGAAAGCCTTCTTCAGGGTAAGGGCCAGGTCCTTGACGTCCTTCACCAGGAAATTGTGCTTGACGCAGGGGCGGGTGATGCCCACGGTATCGCATTCCTGGAAGGCATCCTGGCCGATGTAGGCGGTCGGAACCTGGCCGGTAATCACCACCATCGGAATCGAATCCATGTAAGCCGTGGCAATGCCGGTGACGGCATTGGTGACGCCGGGGCCCGACGTCACCATGCACACGCCGACGCGCTGCGAGGATCGGGAATAGGCGTCAGCCGCGTGTACCGCAGCCTGCTCGTGACGCACCAGAATATGCTTGAACTGGTCCTGCTTGAACATCGCGTCGTAGATGTACAGCACCGACCCGCCAGGATAGCCGAACACAAATTCGACCTTTTCTTCCTGCAGGCACCTGATTACAATTTCCGCACCGGTCAAGAACATCTTATTTTCCACAACTCAGTCTCTGTCAAAACCTGTAACCTTACTGGCTGGCCCGATTTTGGTCAAGGCATTACAGCTTAGTCATTGATCGGTTATTCTATTCTTTTTCGAATATTTTCCCCGCCGATGCGGCGATTGAGGATACTTCCTGTCCACCCGTACCGAACTTTCCGAGTTTCTGGCCGGCGTTGAACGGCGTGCCTTCAAGCAGGCGATGTTCGCCGTACACCATGAAGAACACGCTCTCGACATCGTCCAGGACGCGATGTTGAAACTCGCCGAAAAGTATGGTGACAAGCCGCTGGGCGAACTGCCGATGTTGTTCCAGCGCATACTGCAAAACACCATCCGCGACTTCTATCGTCGGCAGAAGGTGCGCTCGCTGTGGACCACCCTGCTCTCCTCGTTTACCCCGGAAGACGATGAGGATGGAGATCCACTTGAAACTTTACAGGCTCACGAGGGGTCGAATATTGGGACGCCGCACGGCAGCCTCGAACAATCGCAAGTACTTGCCTTAATTGAAAAAGAAATCGAGAAGCTGCCGCCGCGTCAACGTGAAGCCTTCCTCATGCGTTACTGGGAGGACATGGATATCGCCGAGACGGCTGCGGCTATGGGCTGTTCCGAGGGTAGCGTGAAAACCCACTGCTCGCGTGCTACCCACACGCTGGCAACGGCGCTCAAGACCTTAGGCATAGAATTATGAACCATCATCCTCACGACGAACTCGAATTGACCTACAAAATCAGGCATATCCTCGATCACGGTGCTGGCAACCTCGACCGAAATACCTGCGATAAGCTCATGGCTGCCAGACAACAGGCATTGCTGCATCAAAAGACAGCGATTGGCGGCTTGAGCCTGGCTGGAATCGGTCAAGCCGTCGGCGACGTGTTGTTGCCCCAAGTCCGTACGCTGGCCGCTCTGATCGCCTTGGCTGGTGGCGTAGTTGGCACGTATTACTGGAACAGTTTTCAGCAGGCGGCCGAATTCGAGGAAGTCGACAGTGCCCTGCTCGCCGACGATCTGCCGATCAATGCTTATCTGGATCGCGGTTTTCACACATGGCTCGACCACTCCTCGCCATCGTCTCCGCAGTAAGTCTGGTCCTGGTCCTGGCGCTGGCGCTAGTCAATCCCGCCGACGCCGCCATAATTCCCCCGCTGAAGCAGCCGAAGTGGGTGGAACTCTCGCCACAGCAACGGGAGGTACTGGCGCCGCTCTCGGGAGAGTGGGACAAACTCGAATCCTATCGACGCAAGAAGTGGCTGGGCATAGCGCAACGCTACCCGACGCTGTCGGTCGAGGAGCAACAACGCCTCCAACGTCGCATGAAGGCCTGGATCAGCCTTTCGCCCGAAGACCGCAAGCGGGCAAGAGAACAGTACAAGACCCTCCAAAAAGCACCGCCCGAGCAACGCCAGACAGTCAAGCAGCGGTGGCAGGAATACGAGAGTCTGCCCGACGCTGAAAAACAACGCCTGCAACAAGACGCCAAGCAAAAACCGCAGCCCAAGAGTGGCGCCGGCAAGATCGGGAAATCAGCCCCTGCTTCGATAGCCAAGCCGGCTGTCAAATCGCCCGAGACATCGGTGACGCCGCCGGCCGGCCCGATCGTCGCGCCAAGTTCCGTACCGCCGTCTGCGTCTCCCACAACGGAGCCAAGACAGTGATTTCGTGCGCGGTTCGACCATAGCCACACGGCCAAGCCCTCCCGGCATCGGTCGTCGCCTGGCCAGTATGCTTTACGAATCGCTGCTGCTGCTCGGCGTGCTTTCGGTCACGTTCATGCTACCGCACCTAGCCATCGCTATCGGCGTGCAATCGGTGCCGCCCGGCCCGGTGTTGCTCACTCATCTATTGCTGGTATTGTTGGTGTATTTCCTCTGGTTCTGGCGGCACGGCGGACAAACGCTGGCAATGCAAACCTGGAAACTCCGGCTGGAAAGCGCGCTGACCGGCGGCAGGATTACCCTGCCGCAGGCAATCCTGCGTTTTGCGCTGTGTTTTCCATCCCTGTTGTTTTTCGGCGCCGGACTGATCTGGGCTCTGTTCGACCGCGACCGGCAGTTTCTGCACGACCGGCTGGCCGGCACGCGGATCGTCGCCAGCGCCTGATCTAGCGCCGCTCCACCCACCAGAGCATCCCCGCCGCCGCCAGTAGAAACAAGCCGCTGGGCGTAATTGCGGAATAAAACGGCGTCCAGTTGTTGATCGCACCGAGACTGGAAAACAATCCATTCAGCATATGAAAGGTAATGCCCAGCATGATCCCTGCGAACACTTTCAGGCTCACCGCGCCCTGCCGGTCCTGCATGTAAGCAAAAGGCAGCGCCAGCGCCATCATCACCAGGGCCGCGAGAGGATATACCAGCTTTTTCCACAACGCGATCGAGTATCGTTGGGCTCTCTGCTGATTTTCCTCCAGATGCCGGACGTATTGAAACAGATTGACGAAGGACATGCGCTCAGGCTTCACCATCAGGACCGAGAGAATATTCGGGGTCAGCGCCGAGTGCCAAATCAGATCGGGCATTCGGCTCACCCGGGCGGCGTCTCCCTCGAACACCGTCCGCATGACTCTGCTGAGACGCCAGCGGTCGGGAGCCTGGAATTCGCCTTCCTCCGCATCGCTGATCGACCGCAACTGGTGTTGCTTGTCGAATTCGTAAATCCGGACGCCGCGTAAATGCGTGTCGGGGAGTACATAGCGCACATTGACGAAACTCATTTCGTCCTTGATCCACAGGCCGGAACGAAACTCCTGCGCCACCATCGAACTCAACGCCTTGAGGCGCAATTGCTGGGCAGCCTTTTCCGCTGGCGGTGCGACGTACTCGCCGATGAGAAAGGTCAATACGATGAAAGTCATGCCGACTTTTGCCAGTGTCACCAGCAGGCTGACGGTGGACAAACCGGCGGTCCGCAACACCATGATTTCGGAATGGTGGGCGAGGAGCGTCAGCGCATACAGCGTGCCAATGAGGACGGCGATCGGGAACAACTCGTAGCTGTGGCCCGGCACACTCAGCAACACGAAGCCGGCGGCGTGCTGCAACTGATACCCACCCTTGCCGATATCCTCGAATTCATGGATCAGGTCGAAAAATCCAAATAACATCAGGAAAGCCAACAGCACCAGCGCCGTGGCGGCATATATTTCCCGCGCCAGATAGCGTTCATAGACTTTCAGCCCCATAGCCGAACCCATGAAAACACCACCAACCGACGGGAAAACAGCAGCAACAGCAGCACGAACATCACCACATGCACCAGCCACACGCCGATCTCGAAGCCAAGCCGGCCCTGGACTACCCAGTTCTGACTGACGCTGATCAACGTGCTATAGATATAAAAAGTGAGCACGGCAAAGATCAAATTATTCGTTCTTCCGGCGCGCGGATTGACGAACGACAAGGGAATCGCCAATAACGCCAGGTTGAGTGCCGCCAACGGAATCCCAATGCGCCATAACAACTCACCCATGTTCTGGGCACTCGGATTGGCAATCAGTTGCATCAAGGGCAAATTTTTCGGCGTCACTTCGATGCCCTGAGCTTCACGCGTCGCGACGCGCACGGCGTAGCGCTCGAATTCCATCACGCGATAATCGGCCTGTCCTGGCGAGCCTTCATAGCGGCGGCCGTTTTCCAGCACCAGGAAGCGATCGCCGTTGGGCATGTTTTCCTGGTGTCCCTGCGCCGCCGCCATCACACCGAGCCGGCCATGTTGCACCGAGCTGATGAAGACATTGCGCACCAGCGCTTCATTGCCGGCCACTGCCTCGACGAAGAATACCCGATCAGACGACGAGGACTCCTTGAACGCGCCGGGAGCGACCCGCGAGACATCATCGCGGCTATCCATCTTGAGGCGGAATTCGGCGCTCTTGGAAAGAGCCCACGGCGACAGGAACAAGGCCAGCGCGGTGATCGTCGCCACCATCGGCAAGGCGAAGGTCAACACTGGCCTCACCCAGGCGGTTAGCGACATTCCGCAGGAAAACCACACCAACATCTCGGAATCCCTGTAGGAGCGCGATAAGGACAACAGCACGGCGACGAACAGGGTCAGCGACAACAGGTGCGGCAAATAATTCAGTGCGCTAAAGCCCAACATGGCGACAACCGCTTCGGAAGCCACCGTGCCACCGGCCGCCTGGTCAAGTAGGCGAATCAACAGAATAGTCAGCGTGATCGCAAACAACGCAACGAAGACCGCGATGGCGGTATTGGCGAATTCGCGCAGGGCCGCGCGCTGAAAAATCATCTTGGTTTTGACTTTAGGCAATGAATTTGGGGATAATCGAAAAAGTTGCCGATTTTCGCTAAAGAGAACGGCCTTCCCAAACCTATGCAAGGAGCAACAAGTGGAATTTAGCATAAAAAGCGGTAGCCCGGAAAAACAGCGTTCCGCTTGTGTCGTCGTTGGCGTGTTCGAACCGCGCAAGCTTTCCGTGCCCGGCGAAATTCTCAACTTGGCGTCGGATAACTATATATCCGACCTGCTCCGCCGCGGCGACATGGAAGGCAAATCGGGCAGCACCCTGTTGCTGCACAACGTGCCAGGAACGCTGTGCGACCGCGTATTGCTGGTCGGATTGGGCAAGGAAAAGGATTTCCGGGAAAAGGAATTTCGCGACGCCATCGCGACAACCGTTCGCATCCTCAACGAAACCGGCGCATTCGACGCCTGCCTGACATTGACCGAATTACCGGTGAAGAAACGCGATATGTCTTGGCGCATCCGCCAGACGGCGCTGATGGTATTCGAGGCGCTCTATCGGTTCGATCGTTTCAAATCAAAGAAGGACGAAGTGCGCCGGCCATTGCGCAAACTGACCCTGTCGGTGGAAAGCCGCACCGACCTGGCCGGGGCCGAGCAAGCCTTGTCCCAAGGAATTGCCATCGCCGCCGGCATGAACCTGGCCAAGGATCTTGGCAACTTGCCGGGAAACGTGTGTACCCCGACCTATCTCGCCGAGCAGGCCCTAGAGCTTCGCAGGCAAAGCGGCCTCAAGGTTGAGGTGCTGGACCAGGCCCACATGGAAAAACTCGGTATGGGATCATTGTTGTCGGTGACGCGCGGCTCGCACCAGCCGCCGAAGTTCATTGTGCTGCGCCATAATGGCGGAAAGCGAGGCGACAAGCCCGTGGTGCTAGTCGGCAAGGGCGTCACCTTCGACAGCGGCGGCATTTCATTGAAACCCGGTCCTGAAATGGACGAGATGAAGTACGACATGTCTGGCGCCGCAAGTGTGCTCGGCACCATGAAGGCCATAGCCGAGCTGGCTCTTCCTTCAAACGTCATCGGTCTCATCCCGACTGTCGAGAACATGCCCGGTGGCAGCGCCAGCCGCCCAGGCGACATCGTCACATCGATGTCCGGCCAGACCATAGAAATTCTCAACACCGATGCCGAGGGCCGCCTGATACTTTGCGATGCGCTGACCTATGCGGAACGCTTCGAACCGGCCTGCGTGATCGACATCGCCACCCTCACCGGCGCTTGTGTGATCGCTTTGGGTCATGTCGCCAGCGGCATGTTCGCCAACGACGACGGTCTTGCCCGCGACCTGCTCAATGCCGGCCAGAACGCTTACGACCGCGCCTGGCGCCTGCCGTTGTGGGACGATTATCAGGAGCAACTGAAAAGCCCGTTTGCCGACATGGCCAACATCGGCGGACGCGCGGCCGGCACCATCACCGCCGCATGTTTCCTGTCGCGCTTCGCCAAGAAGTTCGACTGGGCCCACCTCGATGTCGCCGGCACCGCCTGGAAATCGGGGGAAAAGAAGGGCTCCACCGGTCGCCCGGTGCCGCTGCTCACGCATTTCCTGCTCGCGCGTAGCGGTGCCCAAGTCGAATAGGCCGGCATCCAAACCGCATGACAAAGGTGCTTTTCTGCCACGGCGCGGCAGACCGCCTGCAATCCGCCGCCGCCTGGCTGATGCAGTACAGCCGGCGGCGGGAACCCTCTGGTGCGCCCCACGCGACCCTGGTCTATGCACCGGACAAGGAAATGGCGGAGCGCTTCGACCGATTGCTGTGGACGCAGCCGGCGACCGGTTTCTTGCCTCATTGTCGAGCCGATTCACCACTCGCGGCCGAGACGCCGGTGCTGATCACCAGCAGCCTGGAAGTCATGCCACAGCATGAGAAGCTGCTTAATCTCAGCAACGAACTTCCGCCCGGCTTCAGCCGCTTCGAATATCTGGTGGAAGTCGTCAGCGAAGACGATGCCGTGCGCCTGTCGGCACGTGAGCGCGTCAAGTTCTATCGCGATCGCGGTTATGAAATCCAGTTCCGCGACCTGGGCAGGGAGCCGCTGTGAGTAAGAAGCTGCTCGATCAGGCGGATGCCCTGATGCGTCGGCGCAGCTTCGTGGCGAGAAGCGGGAGTGAGCCACACGACCCGGAGGAACAGACCGAAGTTGCCGATGCCTGCTCAGTGGAGGACGTGCCGGTACTCACTGATGTGGTGAACGAGCCAATCTTGGCGCCGGCTACCGATAACCCGTGCGGTGAAACCGCCAGCACCGAATCCGAAGCCCGTGTAGCGCTGAGGATAGAGCTGGCCTTGCGCCAGCGAGTCAGCCAGTTGCTGATGGATCGCCAGGCTTTGCTCGCCCAGGAGATCGAGGCCTGGCTCGACGAACAAATGCCGCAACTGGTGATCAGGGCGATGGACGGCATCACCGATCATCTTGTCGCCCTGCTCGCCAACCGCGCCAAAGACGAATTGTTACCCCGACTCGAAGCCGCCTTGAAACCGCCCGACGGGGCTGAAAACGACGCCGACAGCGCAGACTAGCATTAACGCTCCGGTATAATTCGCCGCTTACCGCCCACATTCGCGAATTATCGACCCCATAGATGGAACTCTCCAAAAGCTTCGAGCCGGCCGCAATCGAGCGACGCTGGTATGAACACTGGGAAGGGCAAGGCTATTTCAAGGCCGGACTCGACCGCAACAAACCGCAGGAACATGCCTACTGCATCCTGTTGCCGCCGCCCAACGTCACCGGCACGCTGCACATGGGCCATGGCTTCCAGCACACACTGATGGATGCGCTGATTCGCTACCATCGCATGCTCGGCTGGAACACGCTGTGGCAGCCGGGCACCGACCATGCAGGCATCGCCACGCAGATCGTGGTAGAGCGGCAACTGGATGAGCAGGGAGTGTCGCGCCACGATCTCGGTCGCGAAAAATTCGTTGAAAAAGTCTGGGAGTGGAAGGAAATTTCCGGCTCGACCATCTCCCGCCAGATGAGACGGCTCGGCACCTCGCCCGACTGGTCGAGAGAGCGCTTCACTATGGATGCCGGCCTGTCCAAGACCGTGACCGAAAGCTTCGTTCGGCTCTATAAGGAGGGCTTGATCTATCGCGGCAAGCGCCTGGTGAACTGGGATCCGCAGCTCCTCACCGCGGTGTCCGATCTGGAAGTGGTGCAGGAGGAGGAAGACGGCTATCTATGGCATATCCGCTATCCCCTCACCGATGGCTCGGGGCATCTCACTGTCGCTACCACACGCCCGGAAACCATGCTCGGCGACACCGCGGTCATGGTGCATCCAGAGGATCAACGCTACGTCCACCTCATCGGCAAGAATGTGAAGCTGCCGCTGACCGACCGTGCGATCCCGGTCATCGCCGACCCTTATGTCGACCGCGAATTCGGCTCAGGCTGCGTCAAGGTCACGCCGGCCCATGACTTCAACGACTATGAGGTGGGTCAAAGGCACCGCTTGCCGTTGATCAATATCCTGACCCTGGATGCAAAGATCAACGAGAACGGCGCGGAGAAATATCGCGGACTCGATCGCTTCGAAGCCCGCAAGCAAATCGTCATCGACCTGGAAGGCATGGGCCTGCTCGAAAAGACCGAAAAACACAAACTCAAGGTGCCCCGCGGCGACCGTACCCATGCGGCCATCGAGCCGATGCTGACCGACCAGTGGTTCGTCGCCATGACCAAGCCCGCCCCGGATGGCTTGAGCATCACCCAGAAGGCGCTGGAATGCGTGGCCTCCGGAGAAATCCGCTTCGTGCCGGAAAACTGGGTCAATACCTACAACCAGTGGCTCAACAACATTCAGGACTGGTGCATTTCCCGCCAGCTTTGGTGGGGACACCAAATTCCGGCGTGGTACACCTCAGATGGTGAAGTCATTGTTGCTCACAATGAGATCGAGGCATGTCTTGAGTATTTTGCGAAGACGGGGAAACAGGACAAACACGCTCAACTCAAACTAATCTACGAAATTGCGGACAAAGCGTTGGACAATCCCGCTTATAAGAGTTTTCTTTCCGAATCGAATCTTAAGCGCGATCCAGATGTCCTCGACACCTGGTATTCCTCCGCCTTGTGGCCCTTCTCCACGCTCGACTGGACGCCGGAGTACCCGGTCAAGTCGAATCACGCGCTCGATCTGTATCTGCCTTCTTCGGTCCTGGTTACGGGCTTCGACATCATTTTCTTCTGGGTCGCCCGCATGGTGATCATGACCAAGCATCTGACCGGCAAGATTCCCTTTCGCGAAGTGTTCGTAACGGGCCTGATCCGCGATGCCGAAGGCCACAAGATGTCCAAGTCCAAGGGCAACGTGCTCGACCCGATCGACCTGATCGATGGCATCGGCGTCGATGCGTTGGTGGAAAAACGCACTTCCGGTTTGATGAATCCGAAGCAGGCAAGCCAGATCGAAAAGCACACCCGCAAGGAGTACCCCAACGGCATCGCCGCCTTCGGTACCGACGCGCTGCGTTTTACCTTCGCCAGCCTGGCCTCGCCGGGGCGCGATATCAAGTTCGACCTGAATCGTTGCGAGGGTTACCGCAATTTCTGCAACAAGCTGTGGAACGCCACGCGTTTCGTCCTGATGAACTGCGCGGACCAGGACGTTGGTCTGGAGGAAGGTCGTCCGCTCGAACGCACCTTCGCCGACCGCTGGATCGACAGCCGCCTACAGCGCGCCGAAGCCGAGGTCGCGATTCATTTTACCGAGTATCGTTTCGACCTCGTCGCTCGCACCGTCTATGAATTCATCTGGGATGAATACTGCGACTGGTATCTGGAACTGGCGAAGGTTCAACTACAGCAGCCCCCCTCAGCCTTTGCGGAAGCCGGTCAACGCGGTACGCGCCGCACGCTGGTGCGGGTACTCGAAGCCATGCTGCGACTCGCCCACCCGCTGCTCCCTTTCATTACGGAAGAGCTCTGGCAGTCCGTCAAAGCCCTGGCCGGCAGGGATGGCGACAGCGTGATGCTCCAACCGTATCCACTATCGCAGACTGAGCGGTTAGATCCGCAGGCGGAAAATCGCATGAACCTGCTCAAGGATATGATTAATGCATGCAGAAGCCTGCGTGGCGAAATGAACCTGTCCCCGGCCTTGAAGGTGCCGCTGGTCGCCGCAGGCGACATCGCCACCGTCGACGCATTCGCCCCATACCTGAAAGCCTTGGCTCGGCTGGAAAGCGTCGTCGCCGCGGGCGCGGAATTACCCAACAGCGACGCCCCGAAGGAAGTCCCCTTGGGGGACGCCCCGAAGGAAGCCCCCTTGGGGGGTGCACCGGTGCAAAACGTCGGCGATTTCCGACTGATGTTGAAAATCGAGATCGACGTAGTCGCCGAACGCGCGCGCATCTTCAAGGAAATCACCCGGGTCGAATCGGAAATCAGGAAATCAGAAACCAAGTTGGCGCTGCCGAGCTTCATCGAACGCGCACCGCCGCCGGTCGTGGCCCAGGAGCGTGAACGGTTGGCGGGTTTTGGCGCATTGCTTAACCAGTTACGCTCGCAACTCGCGCGTCTCGATTGATAGAACCACCGCTGCCTGGATTAACCGATTGATCGGTGCGCCTGGTGGATAAGGCGAACACAGGTGATGCCAGCGAACCCGGACCCGTCGGCGACAATCGTCGCCCTCTGGAGAAATTCCGATCATGCTGTATGCATTGGCAATCAATTTGCCACGTTTGACACGGACGCTGGCGGCAAGTGAGCGGATCCTACCGAATACACGCCAAGTCCGCCTGATGACTGGATTTTTTTAAAAAATGGGTGCTATAATTTTCAGTTGATCGGAGTAGAATTCGATCAAACATGACTTTTTTCCTTTCTCTCCTCCTAATCTAAAAGGCAATCCTAAAATGAAACAGTCTATCCTCGTTGCTGCTCTAGTCGCCCTGGCCGTTACCGCCTGCGGCAAGAAAGAAGAAGCCAAACCCGCTCCGGCTCCCGCCCCGGTTGCTGCTCCCGCCCCGGCCCCGGCTCCGGCTCCCGCCCCGGCTGATGCCGCCAAACCGGCCGACGCCGCTGCCCCGGCTGCCGCTCCGGCTGCTGCTGCCCCGGCTGCTGAGCCGAAGAAAGAAGAGCCGAAGAAATAATCGGTTTTTGTGGCAAGAAAAAGCCAGCTTTCGGGCTGGCTTTTTTGTTCTATCGCACCGCCGCTATTTCAATTCACGCCAGCAGAAGCCGGCTTCTTGGGACGCCACGCCTATCCAGTTGGCATCACAATCCAGCGCCGCCGCCAGCGCTGCACGAACCAGTTCCGTGGTGTTGTTCTGTATGCTCAAGTGGGCTGCGACGAGATGTTGCAGTCGTGAACAGTCGATGGCGCCAAGCAAGGCCGCTGACGCTTGATTGTCGAGGTGACCGAAGCGCCCCCCGATGCGCTGTTTCAGCGTCCGGGGATAGGCTCCCCCGGTCAGCATCTCGATGTCATGATTGCATTCGAGTACCAAGGCGTCACACCCATCGAGCATGCTGATGATATGAGGGGTAACGCTGCCGGTATCGGTCAGCACGCCAAGTTTGCATCGTCCACTGGAAAACACGAACTGCACCGGCTCCCGCGCATCATGCGGCACCGGGAAAGGATGAATCTCCAGGCTGCCGACGACAAACGGACGATGGCTGTCGATCACGACCAACTTTGGCAATTTGCCGTGAGTGCCAGGCATGCCCGCCAGGGTGCCATGGGTAAGATAAACATCGAGGTCGCAACGTTGCGCGGCTTTGAAGACACCGGCGCTGTGATCGCTATGCTCGTGAGTGACCACGATCGCATCCAGATCTGAGATGGTCAAACCTAGGCGCGACAAGCGGTTCGCCAGTTCGCGCGGACCAAAACCACAATCCAGCAACACGCGGGTGACACCTAGCGCGATATTCGAGACTGGAGCAGCCTCGACGACCATCGCGTTGCCGCTGCTGCCGCTACCGAGCGAAGCGAAGCGCAGACCGCTCATTCGCCCATGTTACTGAGCAAGGCACAGGGCAAGCGCCCGCCGCCAGTCGGGCAGTTGGATCGAGGTCTCACGGGCCAGCCTGTCGCAGACCAACCTGGAGTTGCGCGGGCGCACTGCCGGCAGCGGATAGTCGCGTGTCGGAATGGCGGTCAGCACCGGCTCGCGCGTCCGCAGAGTCGTCGAAAGATCAAGTATCCTTTCGACGAAACCATGCCAGGATGTATGGCCGCCGCAGGCGAGGTGGTACAGCCCTTCCGGCTGCCCTGGTCCTGCAAGCGCCAGTGCCGTTGCCTCCGCGATCAGGCGGCTCCAGGTCGGGGCGCCGAACTGATCGTCGACGATGCGCAGCTCCTCTCGCTCCTCGGCCAGCCGCAGTATCGTGCGCAGGAAATTCTTGCCGCGCAGGCCGTACACCCAACTGGTACGGAATATCAAATGGCGGCATCCCGTCGCCCGAATCGCTTGCTCTCCGGCCAGCTTGCTGCGCCCGTAGGCATTGAGCGGAGCGGCGGTATCGTCTTCGGTGTAAGGGCCTTCCTTGGCGCCGTCAAAGACATAGTCCGTGGAGTAGTGAACCAGTTGTATCCCTCTCGCCCTGGCCTCTTCGGCCATCACGGCGGGCGCCGTGGCGTTGATTCGCGTGGCAAGACTGGATTCGGTCTCGGCCAGGTCGACCGCGGTGTAACCGGCGGCGTTGACGATGATATCGGGATTTACAGCCCGGATCGCGCCACGAATGGCATCGGCATCCGCCAGGTCAAGATTCTCCCGATCAAGCGCCGTCAGTTCGCCGAGAGGCGCGAGGGTGCGCTGTAGTTCCCAGCCCACCTGGCCGTTCCTGCCGGTGAGGAGGATTCGTTTCACGGATATACCTCGGCATCCCTCAAATTCGCGCCGCGGCGATCCTTTGCGGCCAGTATCGGCTCGCCGACCAACGGCCAGCCGATGGCCAGGTCTGGATCATCCCACTGTAGACATCGTTCATGCTCGGGATACCAGTAGTCTGTCGTCTTGTAGAGGAATTCGGCAAATTCACTGATAACACAGAATCCGTGGGCAAATCCTGGTGGTACCCACATCATCCGTTTGTTTTCTGCGGACAGGGTTTGGCCGACCCACCGACCGAAGGCAGGCGACGACCGACGCAGATCGACGGCGACATCGAAAACTTCGCCGGCAACGACGCGCACCAGCTTTCCCTGCGGGTGCTGGACCTGGTAATGCAATCCGCGCAATACATTCCTGGCCGAGCGTGAATGGTTGTCCTGGACAAACTCTGCGTTCAGATCGAGTGCCGCCAACTCGCGCTGGTTGTAGCTCTCGAAAAAAAAACCGCGTGCATCGCCGAAGACCTTCGGCTCCAACAACAGCACCTCGGGGAGACTCGTCGCAATCGCCTGCATCAGGAATAAACCTTATCCCGGAGCAAGCCGAGCAGGTATTGCCCATAACCGTTCTTCTGAAGAGGTTGGGCGAGGCGTTCGAGTTGCTCGGAATCTATCCATCCCAGGCGCCAGGCGATTTCCTCGGGGCAGGCGACCTTGAGTCCCTGGCGCTTCTCGATGGTGCCGATGAACTGGGAAGCCTCCAGCAATGATTCGTGTGTACCGGTATCGAGCCACGCCATACCGCGCCCCATAATCTCGACGTGCAATTGGCGGTTGACCAGGTATTGGCGATTTACATCGGTGATTTCCAGCTCGCCGCGCGGCGAAGGCTTCATTTCGGCCGCAATTTGGAGCACCTGATTGTCATAAAAATACAAGCCGGTGACGGCGTAGCGCGATTTTGGAAGCGACGGCTTTTCCTCGATGCTGATGGCCTGCCCAGCGCTATCGAACTCCACGACACCATAGCGTTCCGGGTCGGTCACCGCGTAGGCGAACACCGTGGCACCCTCCCCGGCGCGGCTGGCGGCCTGAAGCTGGGTCGCAAAATCGTGTCCATAGAAGATGTTGTCGCCCAGGATCAGGGCCGACGGTGCGTTGCCGACGAAATCCCGGCCGATGATGAAGGCTTGCGCCAGTCCGTCCGGCGATGGCTGCACGGCATAGCGGAGGTTGACTCCCCACTGGCTGCCGTCGCCCAGCAGTTGCTCGAAGCGCGGCGTATCCTGTGGTGTCGAAATCAACAGGATGTCGCGCATACCCGCCAGCATCAGAGTGCTGAGAGGGTAATAGATCATCGGCTTGTCGTAGATCGGCAGAAGCTGTTTGGAGACGGCCAGGGTCACCGGATGCAACCGGGTTCCGGCGCCTCCGGCAAGGACAATGCCTTTACGTGTGGTCATGCAAGATTCCTGTCAGAGTAGTTTTGTTGCAGCCAGTTGCGATATTCGCCACTCACGATATGTTCAATCCAGTCGGCGTTGGCCAGGTACCAAGCAACGGTTTTTCGCAAGCCCGTCTCAAAGCTCTCCCGAGGCGTCCAGCCGAACTCGCGCTCTATCTTGGCGGCGTCGATGGCATAGCGCCGGTCGTGGCCTGGACGGTCGGCGACGAAAGTCTTTTGTTCCCGATACTTGCGACCATCGGCGCGCGGCTTCAATTCGTCGAGCAATGCGCACAAGGTGTCGACCACTTCAAGATTGGTCTTCTCGTTGTGACCGCCGATATTGTAGGTCTCGCCCGGCAAGCCTTTCTCGAATACCCGCCACAGGGCACGCGCATGATCATCGACATAGAGCCAGTCGCGCACATTGTCGCCTTTCCCATAGATCGGCAACGGCTTGCCGCCCAAGGCGTTGAGTATCACCAACGGGATCAGCTTTTCAGGAAACTGATACGGCCCATAGTTATTGGAACAATTGGTGACCAGTACCGGCAAGCCGTAGGTATGCCGCCAGGCGCGCACCAGATGATCGGACGCAGCCTTGGACGCCGAGTAAGGCGAGTTCGGGCTATATGACGTGGTCTCTGTGAATAGCCCATCGGCACCAAGACTGCCGTAGACCTCATCGGTGGAAACGTGGTGAAACCGGAAAGCGGCCTTGTCGTCCGGCGCCAATGCCATCCAGTGCGCGCGAGTCGCTTCGAGCAGGGTATAGGTGCCGAGGATGTTGGTTTCGATAAATGCGGCGGGGCCATGGATCGAGCGATCGACATGCGACTCCGCGGCCAGGTGGATCACGCCGGCAGGAAGATGCGCGGCGAACAATCGGTCCAGTGCATCGCGATCACAGATATCGGTCTGTGAAAACACATGACGGGGATTGTCGATCAGTCCCGATAGCGATTCGAGGTTGCCGGCATAGGTGAGCTTGTCGATATTGACGATGCGCCAGTCGCTCTCGGCGATCAGCATGCGCACCAGCGCCGAGCCGATGAAACCGGCGCCTCCGGTAACAAACAGGGTGCGTGCGCTCATGCCGCCACCACCCGGTTTTTTCCTGAGCGCTTGGCCAGATACATGGCGGCATCGGCGCGCTTCAGCGCCAGATCGGTCGGTTCATCATGGCCTTTCTCCGCCACGCCAGCGCTGAACGTGATCAATAATTTTTCATTCTTGTTCAAGAAGAACTTGCGGGTTAATTCGCGTTGTACCCGGGTAATGGTTTGAACTCCTTCATTGAGACTCGTCTCGGGCAACAGGATGACAAACTCCTCTCCCCCATACCGTGCAAGAGAGTCCTGGGGTCTTATGGTTTCACGCGTGACTTGCGCCAAATGGACCAGTGCATCATCGCCGACATGGTGACCATGGGTATCGTTGAGCTTCTTGAAGTTGTCGATATCCAGCATGGCGATGCACAGCGTGCTGTCATGCCGATGGGCATGCGCCACTTCGCGTTCCAGCACTTCATCCATACCCTTGCGGTTGAGTGCGCCGGTCAGCGCATCCAGGCGCACCATTTCGCTGGCTTGGTCGAGTTCGGTTTGTAGGCGGCTGACTTCCTTCTCGGATTCATCGACGCGCTGGCGCATTTCCTTCAGTTCGTCGCGTGATCGTTGAGCGTTGAGTTGGATGACGCGCGTCTCCCGCATCACCTCGTCGAGAACGTCGGATAACTGGGCAATATCACTTGCCTTGCTGATCTTTTCGACACAGCGCTCGATCTTGTCGTTGTAACCGCTGGTGGATTCCGAAAAGTCCGTGAGCCGATCGACGAAACTGGCCAGCATTGCCTTGAGGCGGTCCTGAGCTTCGCTCAAATGCTTCTTCAGGTTGCTCTGCTTATAAATGACTTCCTTCATGCGCCGTTCGACATCGTCGAGCTGGCGCAGATTGAGCGGCTGATTGAAGAGCTCCAGCACCATGGCAATCTGGCCGTGCAACCATTGGTCATCGAGCGTCAATTCGCTGATGTTCTCGATAATGAGTTGCAGCAAATGCAACAAGGCGGTCTTCAACTCCGCCTGGTCCTCAGTGACGAATTGCAGACGATAGCTGAATTTCTTCATGCGTGCCGTAAACGCGGCGATGGATTCAGCCGTGTACGCGGCTCGAATCTCGGCGGCCAGCAGGGTAGCTTCATCGGCAAGCTTCGGTGTATCGACCAGCAGCATCTCTATGCTGTTTTCCAGCAACTGTGCGATCAGTTCCTGCAATTCCCCATCAAGCTGTGGCAACGATGCGCCAACGCGCCCCGATACTCCCACTGTCGGTTGGCTCGGCTTCGTAACCGGCTCCGAAGCTGCCTCGGCTTCCCCTTCAACCAGCGCTGGTACCGTCTCCGCCGCCTGGCCCTGTGACCAGGAACGCAACAGCGACTGAAGACGCGAAAAAAGCAGATCCGGAGTGCTCGATGCCTGGATGACATGTTCGATCGCTTCCCGCTTCTTGGCCGACGTCAGGCCTACGTGACTTCGTTCGAGTTGCTGAGCCAGATCGCGTATCAACGTCGACCACTGGGGCGGTTCCGCAACGCCGGCTGGTGAAAAGCTCTGGAAAGCGGAATTCAACGCCGCCCAGCTCTTGTCGGCCACCGCGGTTTCAAGTTGCCGGGCGAACCGCAACTGTTCGGCTGTCTTTCGAGGCAGCTCAGCCGCCAGATTCTTCAGCGCCTTTTCGGGAAAACTCTCCACTATCGCTGTGCCGGCGATTTCGTTATACAGCGCTAGGTAGTTATCGGGCGTAGGCGGAGTGCGATTCAGCGCCAACTGGCGCAAGACATCGCGGGCGATTTCCGAGGGTTGGGTGGGTTTAGCCATGGGACATTCGTCGAGACGATCGGGGGGAACTGGGCGTGGAAAGTGCGCTATTATTCCACAAGCCTATGCCTGAGTCCGTAGTGGATCAATTCGGCATTGGTTTCCAGTTTCATCTTGTCGAGGAGGCGTTTGCGATACTCGCTGACAGTCTTCACGCTGATATTGAGTTCCTCCGCAATCTGCGTCAGGGTCCGGCCGGAAGCAATCAAACAAAGGATTTGATACTCCCGATCGGAGAGCGCTTCGTGTGGCAGGCGATCGTCGTTCTCAGCGATCACATCGGCCAATTTCATCGCCAGTGACGGACTGACATATTTGTGCCCGCTGGCGACCTGGCGGATGGCGGTCACCAGCAGCTCCGGCGCACTCTGCTTGGTCAAATAGCCGGAAGCGCCCGCCTTGAGCGCACGCACCGCGTACTGCTCCTCCGGGTGCATGCTCAGAATCAACACCGGCAGGCGCGGGAACTCCTTCTTCAGCATTTTCAAGGTGTCGATGCCATTGCGGTTAGGCATCGACACATCCAGCAACACCACATCCCAGTGCTGTAGCCGTGCCAGGCGCATGGCGTCGACCCCGTCATCGGCTTCACCGGCCACCAGTAGGTCTTCGGTTTCCGAGAGGATCTGCCGCAAACCTTGTCTGACGATGGCATGGTCATCGGCGATCAATACATGAATTTTGTTCTCGATCATAGGTTCAGAATAAATTACGCTGGGGTTCCTCTTCAATCGCCGGGACTGCATCGAACCGACTGGCGTCGGGGACTCGCAGGATGATATGGCTGCCGCCCTGCTCGGCCGGGAATATGCTGAACTCGCCGTTGAGGCTGCTGGCCCGTTCGCGGATCCCGCGCAAACCAAAAGATTTTGGCTTGCTCATGTCCGCCTCGGAAATCCCGCGGCCGTTATCGCGAATTTCCAGCGCTATCCGGCCTTTTTCCCGTCGCAGCCGCACCACCACCAGGGAAGCATGGGCATGCTTGGCCACATTGGTCAGTGCCTCCTGCAAGATGCGGAACAACGCCAATGAGGTCTTCTCGTCAAGCTCGATGCCGTCCTCATCGCATTTTACGCGGCAGGCGATGCCGGTACGCTGGCTGAAATCCTCGGCCTGGCATTCGATAGCCGCCGGCAGCCCAAACTCCTTCAGGATGCCAGGCCGCAATTCGCGGGCAACGCGGCTGACGGTACTCATGGCACGATCGACCAGCGCCTCGATCGAATGAGACTTGTCGCGAAGCGATCCGCCGCCCGCTTCGGCCGGCAATTTTCCGCCAAGCAGGGCCATCTCGATCTTGATCGCGACCAGGGTGCTGCCGAGTTCGTCGTGGATGTCGCGGGCGATTCGCTCACGCTCTTCCTCTTTGGCGCCTTCAAGGTGAAAGGAAAGCTCCGAAAGTTGCTCGCGTGAACGCCGCAGTTGTACTTCCGTCTCCTTGCTATGAGTGATATCCGTGGCAATGCCCTGCCATTGAATGCCACCTGCGTCCAGTCGCTGAGGGGTCGAGCGCAGATTGATCCACTTTGTTTGCCCCTTGGCGCGAATGCAGCCTTCCCAACTGAGCGTGGAAAAACCGGCTGCCGCTTCATTAAATGTCCGCTCGAGGATTTTGCGGTCATCGGCATCGATTGCGTCGAGAAAACGCTGCGGCGACGCCAGCAGTTCATGCTGCTTCAGTCCGAACAGCTTGTAACAGCCATCGCTGACATAAACGAAGCGCAGACCGCTGTCCGCCTCGATCTGAAGCTGAAACACCATGCCTGGAAGATTGGAAGCCAGAGCCCGGAAACGCGCCTCGCTTTCTTTGAGCATTTCCAGCGTGGCACGGTGATCGGCGCGCAGCCGGGCGTCGCCAACTTCACGTTCGACCGCCGGCACCAGTTTTTCCAAATCGCCCCGCGCGAAACAGTCGTGGGCACCGGCGCACATCGCCCGCACCGCCGCCTTATCGTCAGCACTGTCGGAAATCACGATAAATGGCAGGTCGAAATCCAGTTCCTGCATCAATTTCAGCGCCGCCGGCGCCGTCAACCCAGGTAGGCGATGTTTGCACAGAATGGCGTCCCAGGCCTGGGCTTGCAGGGCCGTCCGCAACCTCGCGGCGCTGCTGACATGCATCGATTGCGGCTCATGGCCGGCCTCGCGAAATAGTGCCAGAATGCTCGCAACATTGTCCTCGGCGGTTTCGACGAGAAGCAGGCGCAACTGGGAATCTTTCGCTTTTGAGGGGGGGGCCATAGCCAGGAAGAGGTAACACGTAAGCCCGCAAAGTGTAGCGGAAAGTTCGGTCCGGCGGCTATAATTCGCCCCTTTGAAGTTTCGGGGCCGGCGTAGCTCAGTTGGTAGAGCAGCGCACTTGTAATGCGAAGGTCGGGAGTTCGATTCTTCTCGCCGGCACCACCAATATCTGTGCGGATAGCGCCATGACCTGCCAGCGCATCGACAAGTGGCTGTGGGCCGCACGTTTCTTCAAGACGCGCAGCTTGGCCTCGGCCGCGATCACCGGCGGCAAGGTCCGGCTTGACGGCCAAGCCACCAAGCCAGCGAAGGAAATCCGGCATGGCGACACGCTGGATATCGACTGCGGCGACCTGCGCCGGACCGTCGTCGTCATGGGGACCAATGAGCGGCGCCGACCGGCAGACGAGGCGCACCGATTGTATGCCGAGACCCCTCAGAGCCTGGCAAGACGGCAACTCGCTAGGGAACTCAGGAAACTGTCACCGGTCCCGGGAGCCAACCTGCGAGGGCGACCGACCAAGAAAGCGGGACGGCAGATTCGCCGGATTTCCGATCCGGACTAGGATTTCGCTCACAACCAACGATCGGCTTTGATCGGCGAAGTTCCCGGATGCCAGCGCGGTCATGCGGCAGCGTATACTCAATTCTCTCTTTTCTCTTCGCTCTTCGAATGTCCGTTCAAGCTCACCAACCTGCATTTCCGATTCCGAAAGCGTGGATATGGCCAATATTCTGATCATCTACTCAACCACTGACGGGCACACGCTGAGGATTTGCCAGAGGCTTCGACAAGTGATTGAACAACAATCGCATCGTGTGACGCTTTGTTCGATTAAGGACTGGCGCGCAATAGACCTGTCTGAATTCGACAAGATCGTCATCGGTGCCAGCATCCGTTATGGAAAGCACAGCCCGCTGGTGGCGGACTTTGTCACTCGCAATGAAGAACTCCTGGACAGCAAAGCCAACGCCTTTTTTTCGGTGAACGTGGTTGCCAGAAAACCCGAAAAAAACCAGCCGAACACCAATCCCTATTTGCTGAAATTCCTTCGGAAGATATCCTGGAAACCAAAGCAATTAGCTGTATTTGCTGGGAAAATCGACTTTCCAAAATACCGCTTTTTCGATCGCTTGATGATTCGCTTCATCATGTGGATGACTAATGGGCCAACGCACCCCGATGCCGTCGTTGAATTTACCGACTGGCAGCAGGTGGAGGCGTTTGGGAGACGAATATGTGACATGTAGCACTCCGCAAAGGCCGTTCCTGG
>JBAYJH010000033.1:0-25796 GCA_041665185.1 Sterolibacterium sp. | reverse complement strand
GGCCGCCGGTGGCGCGCACCAGCGGCGGCGTGCCATAACGCAGGCTGTACATCTGGTTGAGTCCGCACGGTTCGAAGCGCGACGGCATCAGGAAGATATCGGCGCCGGCTTCGATCTTATGGGCGAGGCCTTCGTCGAAACCGATGTGGACCGCAAATTGATCCGAATGCCTGGCCGCCATCGCCGCGATGGCCTCCTCGAGCTGACGTTCGCCGTTGCCGAGCACGGCAAGCTGGACCGGCAGCGCGGCGAGTTCCTCGACCAGGGGCGGCAGTAGGTCCAGCCCTTTCTGCTCGGTGAAGCGACTGACCACGCCCAGCAGCGGCATGTCGTTGCCTTGAGCGAGTCCCAGGCGGCGTTGCAGCGCGGTTTTATTGGCGGCCTTCTTCGCCAGGTGCGCGGCGTCGTAGCCGGACGCGAGATTGGGGTCGGCGGCTGGATTCCAGATGTCGGTATCGATACCGTTGAGAATGCCCGACAGGCACGCGCCACGCCAGCGCAGCAGGCCCGCCAGGCCCATGCCCTCGGCATCGGTCTGGATTTCCCGGGCGTAAGCGGGGCTTACCGTGGTGATCCAGTCGGCATGTTGCAAGCCGGCTTTGAGGAACGACAGGTAGCTGTGATATTCGACGCCATCGATGGCCCAGGCTCGCGGCGGCAGGCCCAACTCGCTTAGCGCGGATTGGCCGAACAGACCCTGGAAAGCTAGGTTATGCACGGTGAGCAGGGTGGCCGCGCGCGCGCCCGGGGCGCCCAGGTAATTCAGGTAAGCCGGCGCCAGCGCGGTTTGCCAGTCGTTGCAGTGGAGGAGATCAGGCCGCCACGCTAGAGGATTGTCGGCGCTCGCGAGCAAGGCGGCAACGCGCGAGAGCAGGCCGAAGCGGATGCGATTGTCGGGCCGGTCGCGGCCGTCGCCGCCGAGGTAGGGATTGCCGGGCCGCTCATACAGCGCCGGGCAGTCGAGCAGCAGCAGGGGCGTGCCGTCGGGCGTAACGGTCGCGCATAGCTTCGAAGGTGGCAGCGCGCCGCCGAGGCTGGGCAGTTCGGCGATGACCGGTGCGTCGGGGAATGCCTGGGCCAGCGCCGGGTAGCGCGGCACCAGCACGCGCAGGTCGACACCCTTCTGGCGCAGCGCCGGCGGCAGTGCCGCGGCCACGTCGCCGAGGCCGCCAGTCTTGACCCATGGCGCGATTTCCGAAGTGGCGAATAGTATTTTCAGGGCGCCACCAGGTTCTTCCCACCGCAGCGCCGTTGTCGCCTTCCCGACGCTCATGAAGCCTGTAGGGTGGCCCGGCAGGCGCTGATCAGGCCCTGGGTCGAACTATCCACACCCTCAGCCGGGCGCCGTCCGTCCACCATCGGCAACAAGCGCACGGCGAGTTGCTTGCCCAATTCGACGCCCCATTGGTCGAAGGAATTGAGGCCCCAGATGATGCCCTGGACGAAAGTCTTGTGTTCGTACAGCGCGATCAGCTGGCCCAGCGTGTAAGGGTCGAGCCGCGGCAACAACAGCGTGCTGGAGGGCTGGTTGCCGGGAAACACCTTGAAAGGCGCCAGCCGCGCCGCGTCATCGACCGACATGCCGGCGGCGCTCAGTTCGCCCTGCACCTCGTCCAGCGTCTTGCCGCGCATCAGCGCCTCGCTCTGGGCGAAGCAGTTGGCCAGCAGCGCGGCGTGATGTCCCGGCAAGTCGAAGTCGGCTTGCTTGAGGGCGATAAAATCGCAGGGGATCAGGCGGCCGCCCTGATGGATCAACTGGTAGAAGGCGTGCTGACCATTGGTGCCGGGTTCGCCCCAGACGATGGGCGAGGTCGCGACGCCCGCAGGCAATCCGTCGCGGCCGACCTGTTTGCCGTTGCTTTCCATTTCCAGTAGTTGCAGGTAGCGCGGAAACTGCTCCAGCGACTGGCTGTAGGGCAGTACCGCCAGCGTCTCGGCGCCGAGGAAACTGGTGTTCCAGATGCCCAGCAGCGCCAATATCGCCGGCAGGTTTTGGGCCGGAGGCGCGCGGAAGAAGTGTTCGTCCATGGCGTGGCCGCCGGCGAGCATTCGTTCGAAATTGGCGTAGCCGATCGCCAGCGCCAGCGGCAGGCCGATGGCCGACCACAGGGAAAAGCGCCCGCCTACCCAGTCCCAGAATTCAAAGGCGTTACCGGGGTCGATGCCGAACTTCGCCACTTCCGGCAAGTTGGTCGATACGGCAACGAAGTGCCGGGCAACGGCTGCTTCGCCCAGTGCGGCGACGATCCAGTCGCGCGCCGAGCGGGCATTGGTCATGGTTTCCTGGGTGGTGAAGGTCTTGCTGGCGATGATGAACAGGGTGCGGCGCGGATCGAGTCGGGCCAGGGTGGTGGCGAGATGGGCGGCATCGAGATTGGAGACGAAATGTGCGCACAGTCTGGGCTGATGATGCGCCGCCAGCGCCTGGGTGGCCATTTTGGGGCCGAGGTCGGAGCCGCCGATGCCGATATTCACCACGTCGCTGATCTGCTCGCCGCCGCTGCCGCGCCACTGGCCGCCGTGGACATCCGAACAGAAGCGCCGCATCTTCTCCAGCACCGCGTGGACTTCGGGGCGGGGATGCGGGTCGCGCAGGGCGATGTGCAGCACCGCGCGCCCTTCACTGTTGTTGATTGCCTTGCCGGCGCGCATGTTGTCCATCCAGGTGGGCACATGCGCGGCTTCCCAAAGCCGGTACAGCGCCGCCATGATGTCGGCGCTCACGCGCTGCTTGGAGAAGTCCAGCAGCAGACCATCGTGTTCCAGGGAGAAGTTGCCGAAGCGCCCGGAATCCGCGGCGAACAACTGGCGCAGATGCTGGGTGCAGCTCTTTTCCGCCAGCGCGGCTAGCGCCTGCCAGGCCGGCGTCTTGGTCATATCGCTCATAGCCAAACCGTCATGCCCATTTCAAAGGGGTGGGTGAGTAATTCATGGTGCGGGAAGGCGCGGATGCGGTAATCGATCTTGCCGCACTGCTCGAGGGTCAGTTCGCGGACAAACAGGTGTTCGCCGCTGTCGATGACCTGTTTGTGGCGCAAGGCGTAACGTTTGCTCTTGGCGGGGATGCGTTCGCCGGGCCGGGTGATCACCAGTTCCACCGTGAGATCTTCCGGCGCCAGTCCGTTGAGTTGTACGGCGACTTCGAAGCTCAACGCATCGCCGTAACTAACGCGATTCGGCGGACGATCGACGCGGCGCAGGCGCACGCCGGTCCAGGCGGCACGCACCTTTTCCTTCCAGGCGGCAATGTGCTGCGCGCCGGCGAAATTCTCCCCGGCGTATTTGCGCCACTGGGCGGCCGCCGGCGCGTAAAACTTGTTGACGTACTCTCCCAGCATGCGACTCATATTGAAGCGCGGCATGATGCTGGCGATCGAGTGCTTGGCCATCGCCACCCAGTCCGGCGAGTAGCCGAGCGAGGTGTTGCGATAGTAAAGCGGGATCACGCTGTCTTGCAGCAGTTCATAGAGCGTTCGCGCTTCCTCGATATCCCGCTCGGCCGGGTCGAGCCCTTCCGAGGTTGGCTTGATCGCCCAGCCGTTCTTGCCGTCGTAGCCCTCGCCCCACCAGCCGTCGAGCACCGACAGGTTCATGGCGCCGTTGATGGCCGCCTTCATGCCCGATGTTCCCGAGGCTTCCAGGGGATAGATCGGATTGTTGAGCCAGACGTCGACGCCGGATACCAGGCGGCGCGCCAGATGCAGATCGTAGTCTTCGAGCAGCAGGATGCGCCCCTCGAATTCGGGCCGGCGCGACAATTCGGTGATCTGGCGGATCAGCGATTGTCCGGGCTCGTCGGCCGGGTGGGCCTTGCCGGCGAAAATGAAGACGACCGGACGGTCCGGGTCGCCGAGAATCTCGCGCAGCCAGCCGAGGTTGTTGAATAGCAGGGTCGCGCGTTTGTAAGTGGCGAAGCGCCGCGCGAAACCGATGGTGAGGACGGTCGGGTTGGCGGGATCGGCGAACTTCAGCATGCGATCGAGATGGGACTCCGAACCCTGGTTGCGCAGGTGCTGCTCACGTATCCGGTGGCGGACCAGGTGCAGCATCTGCGCTTTCAGCGACTGGCGGATGCTCCAGAAAATCTGGTCGGGAATCCGATAGACGCCTTGCCAGCAGTGTTGGTCGGTGAGGCGGTGCAACCAGCCGAGGCCGAGATAGCGGTCGAAGGTCTCATGCCAGTCGGTGGCCAGGAAGGTGGGCACGTGCACCGCATTGGTGACGTATTCCATGGGGTTTTCCGCGATATCGACCTGCGGCCACAAGCCGGCGAGGATGGCCGAAGACACGGTGCCGTGGATGCGCGAGACTCCGTTGTGGAAGCGCGATCCCCGTAGCGCCAGCGCGGTCATGTTGAACTCGTGGCTGTCCGGGGTGCGCCCCATTGCCAGAAGGATTTCGCCGCCGATGCCGGTTGCCTCGCAGAACGGGTCGAAGTAGCGGCGCATCATGTCTTCGGAGAAATGATCGTGCCCCGCCGGAACCGGGGTGTGGGTGGTGAACACGGTATTCGCCGCAACGGCTTCGAGCGCGCAGTCGAAACTCAGCCCCTGGGCGAACAAACCGCGAATTCGTTCGAGAATGAGAAAGGCGGCGTGGCCTTCATTGATATGCCACACCGTCGGCCGGATATTTAGTTCGCGCAGGGCGCGCACGCCACCGATGCCGAGCAGGATCTCCTGTTCGATGCGTGTGGTACGTTCGCCGCCATACAGCCGGTGGGTGATGTTGCGATCGGCGACGCTGTTCTCGGCCAGCGCGGTGTCGAGCAAATAGAGCCTGGTATTGCCGGTTCTCGCCAGCCACAATTTCACCCATACGATGCGGCCCGGCAATTCCACCGAAACGCGCATCTCGCTGCCGTCGTCGCGGAGAACCGGGACAATCGGCAGGTCGTCGAAGTCGGTATCGGAATAGTGGGGATGCTGGCGTCCTTCGCGATCGATGGTTTGCTGGAAGTAGCCCTGGCTGTAAAGCAATCCGACCGCGACAAAAGGCAGGCGCATGTCGGATGCGCCCTTGCAATGATCGCCGGCCAGGATGCCCAGGCCACCCGAATAGATCGGCAGGCTCTCGTGGAAACCGAATTCCGCGCAAAAGTAGGCGATCAGGTCGTCCTGCATCAGCGGCGGCTTGCCGGGCAGCTCGAAATTGTCCGGAAGGTGATGATAGGCGTCATAGGCCGCCAGAACCCGGTCCATGGAGCCGAGGAAGATCGGGTCTTCGGCGGCGCTGTTCAGGCGTTTCTGGTCGATGCGCTTGAGGAAGGACTTGGGATTGTGGTTCACTGCGTGCCACAGACTGGGGTGCAGGCGGGCGAAGATCGCCCGGGTGGCCCGATCCCAGCTGTACCAGAGGTTCGTGGACAGCTCTTCGAGCCGCGCCAGGCGCGGCGGAACGACCGGATTTACTTCGAGGTGGAATTGGGTGGCGGCCATAACGGTCTTTTCAGGAGGTCAAGAACTGGAAGTTGACAGCGTGAACTGCAAATCGAGCGTGTCGGAGTCGCTGAGCGGTCGCCACGACAGCGTGAGGCAGGCCGCCTGCATGACCTTTTCAAAGCCCGCCTCGGACTGGGAGGCGGTGAAGTAGGGGGCGGCAGAGAGGCCGAGCGGGCGGTCGGCGGCGAGTTTCAGGCGGCCGTGAAGCTCGCCGTCTTCCAGGGTGATCTGGCGCAGATCGGCCAGTTCGAGCCGCTGCCCGAAGCCGCAGGGAATGCTGCCATCGGCCAGTATGTAACGTCCGGAATAGCCGTCGCAACTGGGCATGGCCAGGTTCAACTGAATCTCGACCCGGCTGGTGCGCAGACCGGTGGCGCGATAGCGCACCGACAGGGACGAAGCTTCGAGCACCAGGCGCTTCTCGATGCGGCCACCGCCGACCACGGTGGTAAAGGCCAGGCCGTCGGCGGATGCCGCCACCAGGTAGTACGTGTCGATGGCATGCCGGCTGCCGTCGCCGGCCACCAAAGTGTCGATGCATATGCCGCGCGGCCGCACGTCGGCCAGTGTGTCCGCCGCATCGATGGGATGCTTGAAGGCTATCCGGTCGTGCGCCGAAGTAATCCCGCCGGCCTGCTCCGGCGCCGCATGCTGCGCGCTGGCCAGTTTGCTGTGATAGCCCTCGGCGTAGCGGCGCAGGGTGTCGCCGAAATTGTGGGCAGTGGCGTAGCTGGACAATTCGAGGATGCCGGCATCGCCGTCGAGGCGGACAATCGTCTGTAACTCGGCGTTGTGCAGCACGAGTTCCTCACGGCCGTCGAGGTCGAGATCGCGACGTTCAAACGCCGCCCTCGGCATTTCGCAGTCCAGCGCGGCTTCCAGCGCCAGCAGGTTATTCCACACGGCGCGTCGCAGATGCGGCAGATAGAGCCCGCCGAACAGGCCATGCCAGTATGCGTCGTTGGCCTGGGCACGATGCAACAATTCCCGCAGTGATTCGCGCCGTTGCGGATCCAGCGTCTGCGGCAGTCCGGCCAGGCGCGCCGAGAGACCCAGCATGCGCTTGTGCATCCAATTCGATTCGGGGTAGCGCGAGAGAAAGTTGCGCCAGATGCCGCCGCGCAGGAAAGGCTTGTGCCGCTCATAGCTGCCGCTGGCTTTCTCGGCGGCGATCAGGGCCGCATATTCCGTGGCTGCGGCCGAGGGCAGGGTCCACTCGTTCATCTCGATGTAGGAGGTGGTCGGCAGATAGACCACGCCGCGCGTGGCGACAGCGGCCTGGGCATGATATTCGGCGAAGGTGGTGGCGCGGATCAGCGGCGAGGCGAGCACCCCCTCGATGAACTGGACCAGCCAGCCGCGCTCGTAGACCCAGTTATAGGTCTCCGGCCAGATGCCGAATTTCTCGATGTCATCGAAGTAGATCGCGGCCCGCTTACCCTCGCGCGCCATTTGCTCGAGATAGGCCACCGCCTCGGCGGCGGGCGAGAACGGCAGGCGGTAACGCAGTGCCTCGGAGATCGGGAACAGGTCCAGGGTACGGTCGTCTTCCTCGGTGGTGTAGAAGCTGTCCAGCGCTTCGGCCGGCGTGCCGGCACAGAGGAAGTGGTAGTCGTCGACGGCCACGTAGCGGATGCCTGAATCGGCCAGCGCCGGTACCACCGAGGATTCCCACACCCGCTCTGTCAACCAGGCGCCCCGGGGGCGTTGTCCCACATAGCGTTCGAGCTTGGCCGAGAGGGTCTCGAGCTGGCTCAGCCGGTCGCGCTGCGGGATGGCCGCCAGCACCGGCTCGCAGTCGCCGGAGCCGAACCATTCGACCTGGCCGCGCGCCGTCATCTTGGCCAGCAGGGCCATGTCATCCGGAAAGCGCTGCCTCAGGACATCGAGCAGCCAGCCGGAAAAATGCACGCTGAATCGGAACTCCGGATAGCCCTCGAGGACGCGCAGGAACATGCCGTAGCAGCGCACGTGCGCATCGTCTATGACTTCAGGGAAATTGCCGACGGGCTGATGGGCATGCACGCCGAAGAGGAGGTTGATGGTCATGGCGATCGTTTACCGTAAAACATAGTTACGAAGCACCCCGTACCCTAAACCCAGAGTCGGGCACCAGTACCCTAACCCCAAAGGCGGGCACCAGTACCCTAACCCCAAAGCCGAGCAGCGCGCAGCCTCCCCGCCGGGGGACCGGTAACTCACGAGCGCAGCGAGCAATTTGTAGCCCCCCGCCCGGGCGGGGGTGGGGGTGGGGGCGTAAATACCGTCTTTGAACGATTTCATGGCACGGGGAGTGGTTTGACGACCATGCGAGTTAATGTTCCTGGGCCCGGCGCATGACGCCGCTGCCGGCCGGCTGTTCCATGGCATGGCCGTCGGTGTCCTGAGACTCCTGGCGCTCGCTGGAGATCGGCACGTCCAGCTGAGCCGGCGGCGATAACTGCAACAGATGGTAGAGATTGGCCAGGTTGCGCCGGAACAGTCGGTCAAAACTGGCCACCGCCACAGCCGGGTTGTAGTCGCCGAACCACCAGAACCAGTCCGAGCTTTCGCAGTTCGCCAGCTGGGCCGTGGCGGCCTCGCGTTCCTCGGCGGAGAGGCGCTCGCTGCCCATGACGCGGTCGTAACTCTGCTTGGCGGCGCAGAGCAGGTCCCAGGCGCGATTTTTGTCCTTGTCCCCGATCCAGGTCGACATGCTGCCGAACACCCAACTGCCGGCGGTGAGGACCGGCAGGACGCTGCTGACGGGCGGATTCGCCCGGTTGAGCAGTTCGGCGTAGGTGGTGCTGCGTATGCCCGGGTGATCTTCGAGCCGCGCGTAGAGATCCTCCAGGAAATAATGGCCGTTGTAGGGGAAGTGCTCCCAGGCGTTCTCGCCGTCCATGATGATGCTGACCACCGCCCGTTCGCCCGGGGGAGTCGCCGCCCGGATCGCTTCGATTTCGGTGACCAGATGCTGGGCGGCGTCCTGTCCATGCCACTTCGAGTACTCGAAACCGATCAAGTCGGAAAGCCGTTCGTCGCGGAAGAACATAGTCAACTCCGGCGCACTTTCCAGCCGCCACGGCTTATAGGCGGCACGACCGTCGTGGATCTTGGCGTGATTCAGGGAGGCTTTCAGCACCCCTTCGCCGCTGGCGATCCAGCGGCAGCCGCGTGCCGCCAGCTTGTCGACAAACAGGGTGGATACCGCTCCTTCCGCCGGCCACATGCCGACCGGCGGAGCGCCGAAGCGGCGGGCATGGCTGTCACGGGCCGCCTCGATTTGCGCCATCACCCGGCTGCGCCCACCCGGGTAGACCGCGGCGATCGGCAAAGGCGCTTCCGGCTGGGATTCGCGGGCGCTGTTGAAATCGAGCAGCAAGGGCGCCAATGGATGGGTTTGCGGGGTGCTGGAGAGTTCAATACGGCCGCTCTCGGCCAGCGCCCGATAGCGCGGGATGATGTTGCGCAATATCTCGCCGATCAGCCCCAATAGAGCTTGCCGGTCGGCCAGTGTGTAGCCGGCGCCCTTGCTCATCAGTTCGGCCAGCATGGGCTGGCGCCGCCGTTCGGTCTCGCCGGTCCACGCCAGGTGATACCAGGTGACCAGGTCGGCAAAGTAGGCGCCGGAAAGATAGTTCAATCCGGTCTTGTCGCCTTGGGTCAGGTTCAGGAAAAGATCGTGCAGGCGTTGATAGCTGGGAAACGGGGCCAGCATGGTGGTGTGGTTGTTGCGAAAGCAGGTTTCCAGCAACAGGTCGCGTTCGGTGCGGCTCAGGTGGTCGAGATCCGGCGCCGCCAGCAGCCGCAGCAAGGGGTCACGAAAGTTCCCGCTGTCGAACTGGGCGACATAGTCCTCGATTTGATCGAGCAACACCGGCACGAAATTCACCACCGCGTGAATATAGGTGTGGCGCTCGAGGTGCGCCGCCATGTCGGAATAGTCCTTGATGGCATGCAGATAGACCCAGGGCAGGACGAACTCTCCCTCGCGATGGTCGCGATAGTCGGGTTGGTGCATGTGCCACAGGAAGACCAGGTCGAGCGGTGTTGTCATGGTGGGGAAGAGTCAGCGGATTTGATGGGCATGCTGGCCGAGCATTTCGGGGGTGATCAGGGTGATGCCTTTTTCGGTGACATGGAAGCGTTTCCGATCCTCCACGGCATCATAGCCCACCGTCAGGCCGGCGGGAATCCGGCAGTACTTGTCGATGATGACGCGCCGCAGGCGGGCGCTGCGGCCAATGTCGACTTTCGGCAGGATCACGGCATCCTCGACCAGCGCATAGCTGTGTACCTGCACCTGGGAGAACAGCATGGAACGCCTCACCTCGGCCCCGCTGATGATGTTGCCGCCGGAAACCAGCGAGTCCACCGCCATGCCGCGCCGACCGTCATCGTCGAAGACGAACTTGGCCGGCGGAAGCTGTTCCTGGTAGGTCCAGATCGGCCAGTCTTCGTCGTAGATGTTCAGGTCCGGCGTCACCTTGGTCAGCTCCATGTTGGCTTCCCAGTAGGCGTCGATGGTGCCGACGTCCCGCCAATAGGGAATTTCATCGGGCACTTCATGATTCGTGCCGACGCAACTGCCGGCAAAGCCGTGCGCGAATACCCGGTAGCGTGGCAATACATGCGGGATCAGGTCTTTGCCGAAGTCGTGCGAGGATTTGGAATCATCGCTGTCGCGGATCAGCTGCTCATAGAGAAACTCGGCATTGAAGACATACACGCCCATGCTGACCAGAGCCCGGTCAGGACGACCGGGAATCGACTCGGCATGTTCGGGTTTCTCGGCAAAGCTGACCACCCGTTGTTCGGCGTCTACGCCCATCACGCCGAAGGCACTGGCTTCCGCCACGGGCACATCCATGCACGCCACGCTGAGCTCCGCCTGTTTCTCGACGTGTTCCGCCAGCATGCGGCTGTAGTCCATCTTGTAAACATGATCGCCGGACAGGATCATCACGTATTTCGGCCGGTTCCGGCGCAGCACGTCGAGATTCTGGAAAACCGCGTCGGCCGTGCCCCGGTACCAGTTTTCGGTGATCTGTTGCTGGGCGGGCAACAGGTCGATGAATTCGTCGAAACGCCCGTCGAGAAAACTCCAGCCATGCTGCAAATGATGGATCAGGCTTTGCGCTTTGTACTGCGTGGCCACGCCGATGCGGCGGATGCCGGAATTGACGCAGTTGGACAGGGTGAAGTCGATGATACGGAACTTTCCGCCGAAGGGAACCGCCGGTTTGGCACGCCAGTCGGTCAGTTGCTGCAAGCGGCTGCCGCGGCCGCCGGCGAGTACCATGGCGAAAGTGGCCCGCGTCAGGTGGCTGACGAAGCGGGTGTCGCTCATCTGCTGCGGTGTGATGGTGCCGGATTGCATACTATCCTCGCTCGACGACTACAATAGAGATATGTTCCAAGTTTAGTTCAAATCTCACGATGCCTCATAAACCGCTGAAATCCCTGCTCGAGGCCCGCGAGCACGACCCCTTCCACCTGCTGGGCTTGCATCGGGAGGGAGATTCCTGGGTGCTGCGCGTGTTTCGACCGCATGCTCGGGCGGTGGCCGTCGAATGGCCTGGCAGCGCGGGTTCGACGGCGCTGGCACGCGTCCATGGCGCCGGCGTGTTCGAGTGGCGTGGCGCGCCGCCCTCCGGTACCCAGCCGCCGGCCGCATATCTTCTGGTCATCGACGAGGACGGTGCCACGCGGCGCTGTCACGACGCGTATGCCTTTCCGCCCGAGCCCGCCGCCGACGATTTGTACCTGTTCAACGAAGGCCGCAATTTCCAGGCCTACCGTCTGCTCGGCGCCGTCCCCGAAACTCGCGGCGTCAAATGCGTTGCCGGTGTCAGGTTTCGCGTTTGGGCGCCGAATGCCGGACGTGTTTCGGTGGTGGGCGACTTCAATCGCTGGGATGGCCGCGTCCATCCGATGGCCTCGCTGGGCGCCAGCGGTGTGTGGGAACTCTTCATACCGGACTTGCCGACCGACGCGCTTTACAAGTTCGAGATCCGCAACCGCCAAAGCGGACTCATCGGCATCAAGGCCGATCCCTATGCGCGTCAGTTCGAGCTGCGTCCCGCCAATGCCGCGCGGGTGACCGCAGCCGGTTCCCATGCTTGGGGCGATCAGCAGTGGCTGGAGCAACGCGCGCGGCGTGATTGGCTGCATGCGCCGATGTCCGTGTACGAAGTCCATGCCGGTTCCTGGATGCGTCACCCGGACGGACGCTTCTATAGCTATCGCGAACTCGCTGCGCGCCTGGTTCCCTATGCGAGCGACCTGGGCTACACCCACGTCGAGTTCATGCCGTTGATGGAACATCCCCTCGATGAGTCGTGGGGCTATCAGAGTACTGGTCACTTCGCTCCCACCTCGCGTTTCGGCACGCCCGATGACTTGCGCTTTCTGGTCGATGCCTGTCACCAGGCCGGACTCGGCGTGATTCTCGATTGGGTGCCGGGCCACTTTCCGACCGACGCCTTCTCCCTCGGGCATTTCGACGGCAGCGCACTCTATGAACATGAAGATCCACGCCTCAAGCTGCAACCCGACTGGGGCACCTATGTCTTCAATTTCGGCCGCAACGAGGTCAAGAGCTTCCTGCTGTCCAGCGCCCATTACTGGCTGGCCGAGTTTCATGCCGACGGCCTGCGCGTCGATGCCGTCGCTTCGATGCTGTATCTCGATTACTCGCGCAAAGCCGGCGAATGGCTCCCCAACCGTCACGGCGGGCGGGAAAATCTCGAAGCGATCCAGTTCCTCCAGGAAATGAACAGCATGGTGCACCATGAATTTCCAGGTGCGCTGACTCTTGCCGAAGAATCGACGGCCTGGCCGATGGTGTCGCGCCCGGTGCATCTGGGCGGGCTGGGTTTTTCGATGAAATGGAACATGGGCTGGATGAACGACACCCTCGACTACATGGAGCAGGACCCGATACACCGGCGCTTTCATCACGATCGCCTGACTTTCGGCCAACTCTACGCATATACCGAGAATTTCGTTCTGCCGTTTTCCCACGATGAGGTGGTGCATGGCAAGCGCTCGCTGCTCGGCAGAATGCCCGGCGATGCCTGGCAGCGTTTCGCCAACCTGCGCCTGCTGCTCGCCTATCAACTGGCGACGCCGGGCAAGAAACTCGCATTCATGGGCGCGGAATTGGCGCAGTCCGATGAGTGGAACAGCGCCGCAGAGTTGCCGTGGGGCTTGTTGGCGCAGCCCGCCCATGCCGCCGTGCAGCGCCTGGTGCACGATCTGAACCGCTTGTACGCAAGCCACCCAGCCCTGCACGAACTGGATTTTGCGGCGGAAGGCTTTTCCTGGATCGATTGTCACGATTCCGAACAGTCGGTGCTCAGTTGGTTGCGTTTTGCCCGCGACGGCAGCTTCGTGGTGGTGGCCGCCAACTTCACCCCGGTGCCGCGCCAGGAATATCGCATCGGCGTGCCCCGGGAAGGCGTTTACCGTGAACTACTCAATACCGATTCACAGCATTACGGCGGCAGCGACTTGGGGAACGGGGCGGGTTTGACGACAGATCCTTTGCCCTGGATGAACCGGCCCGCTTCGCTGACCCTGGTCCTGCCACCTCTAGCCGTCGTCGTCTTGACGCTGGCCCCGAACGCCTGATCTGTCAGGGATTGAGCTTGCCTTCCCGCAGCATCCGGTCGACCTCGGTCTCGGCCTGGGTCCAGTCCTCCAGCGCGCTGGCGCCGAAGAATCCGCGCCGCTCGGCGATATAGTAGGCCGCCACCTCGATATAGTTCCGGCGCTGCTCTTCCGACACCGGTAGTCTTGCCGGCTTCGCGGCTTTCGCGCTTGCCGCCGGGGCGGCAATCTTCCTGGTGGGCGGGGTTTGCTTCGGCGGTGCCACGGTAGCTTTCACGGTGGGCTTGCTGCTGGTCGAAGCCTTGGCTTTGGCGGCCGGCTTGAGAGGTTTTGCCGGCGCCGCCTCGGCTTTCGCCGCGGGCTTGCTGCGTGCCGCGGCTTTGGGCTTGGCCGCAACCGGGGTCTTGGCGGAACTGGGGGTCTTTGCTCGTGTTGCCATCTTCGGTCTCCTCAATGGAATGACAATTCCATTTCATTATAGTTATTAGACCCGAATTGTCTTGGCGTATTGATCTTGACTGTGGTCAACAGTCCTTCTCGATCACACGGCGACCGGCGCCGGAATATGCGGTTGCGGGTGGTAGTCGGCCAGGATGAAATCCTCGAAACGGAAAGCCGTCAGTTCCTTGATGGCGGGATTGAGGTGCAGCGTCGGCAGCGGTCCGGGGCTGCGCGCAAGCTGCAAACGCGCCTGGTCGAGATGGTTGGTGTAGAGGTGGGCGTCGCCGAGGGTGTGGATAAACTCGCCCGGCTGGTAGCCGCAGACCTGCGCCAGCATCAGCGTCAGCAGCGCGTAGGAAGCGATGTTGAACGGCACGCCCAGGAAGATGTCGGCACTGCGCTGGTACAGCTGGCAGCTCAGACGTCCGCCGGCGACGTAAAACTGGAACAGGGCATGGCAGGGCGGCAGCCGCATTTTCGGCACGTCGGCGGGATTCCAGGCGCTGACCAGGTGGCGGCGCGAATCCGGGTTGTGCTTCAAGCCCTCGACCAACAACGCAATCTGGTCGATTTCGTGCCCATCGGCAGTTTCCCAGCGCCGCCATTGCTTGCCATAGACCGGCCCGAGCTCTCCGTCGGCATCGGCCCAGTCGTCCCAGATGGAGACGCCGTGGTCCTTGAGATAGCGGATATTGGTGTCGCCCTGCAGGAACCACAGCAGTTCGTGGATGATGGACTTGGTGTGCAGCTTCTTGGTGGTCAGCAGCGGAAACCCCCGGGCCAGATCGAAACGCATCTGCCAGCCGAATACCGAGCGTGTGCCGGTGCCGGTGCGGTCGCTTTTTTCATGCCCGTGCTCGAGCACGTGGCGCATCAGGTCGAGATATTGCTGCATGGAAACGGACGAAGGGGTGTCGAATATGCGTTGCTATAATCGAACGCCATTCTAAAGGAAAACAGCATGTTTCAAGCCAAGCTCGAATGCCAAGCCAAATCGTTGGAGCAGGGCGCGCCAGCTCTCCATGCATTGATCGTGATGCCCCTGGCCAAGGCGCTGCCCGACGATCTGCCGGGCAGCACAAGTTTCAAGGAGGTGCTCAAGCGACGCGACATGAAGCTCGCGGACTTGGCCAAGACGCCGCTGGCGATCGATCAACCCGGCGGCGGCCGTTACGCCTATGTCATGGTCGACGCCGCGCAGGCGCGCTTCGCGCAACTCACCGCGCTGCGCAAGGCCGCCCTGCTGCTGCTCGAAGAATCCCCGCGCGAGATCCATGTCATGGTCTGCGGGGTGGACGGACCAGACGCGCTGCAACTCTGCCGCGAGGCGTTGTATGTGGTCAGCCTCAACGGTGCCGTTCTGCCGGTGAGGAAGAAGAAGGCGGCCAAGCCGCTCAAGCGCATCGTATTGCAGGGTGAGTTCAAGTCCGGGGATTTCACCGCGGTGGCGGCGCTGGCCGAAGCCAACACCCTGGCGCGCGAATTGACCGCGCTGCCGCCCAACGCCCTGACGCCGGGGCACTACCGCGAGCGGGTGCGGACGCTGGCGAAAGCCCAGGGCTGGCGGATCGAGGAATACGATTTCAAACGGCTCAAGAAGCTCGGGGCCGGCGCTTTCTGCGCGGTGGCACAAGGAAGCCACCAGCAGGACGCGGCCATCGTGCATCTCTCCTATCGACCCAAGGGAGCGAAGCAAAGAGTGGCGCTGGTCGGCAAGGGGATCTGTTTCGACACCGGCGGCCACAACCTGAAGCCGGCCAAATACATGGCCGGCATGCACGAGGACATGAACGGCTCGGCGGTGTCACTGGCGCTGCTGCTGGCGGCGCAGACCTTGCGCCTGCCGGTGGCGATCGATGCCTGGCTGGCCATCGCGGAAAACCACATTTCCTCACAGGCCTACAAGCAAGACGACATCATCACGGCGCTCGACGGGACCCATATCGAGGTCGTGCATACCGATGCCGAGGGGCGCCTGGTGCTCGCCGACACACTGACTTTGGCGAGCAAGTCCCAACCCGATTTGCTGATCGATTTCGCCACGCTCACCGGCAGCATGGTCGGCGCCCTGGGCAACCGTTACGCGGGAGTATTCGCCAGCAGCGACGCCTTGGCCAACCTGGCCATCGGTGCCGGGCGCCAGTCGGGCGAGCGGGTCTGCGTCTTTCCGATGGACGAGGATTACGAAACCGCGCTCGACAGCAAGGTCGCCGATATCAAGCAGTGCTCGCTTGACGGCGAGGCCGACCACATCCTGGCCGCGCGCTTTCTCAAGCGCTTTACCCATGAGGTACCCTGGCTGCATGTGGATCTGTCGTCCGCCAACTGCAAGGGCGGCCTGGGCCCGGTGGCCAGCGACATCACCGGCTTCGGCGTGGCCTGGGGTGCGGCGTTGCTGGCGCAGTGGCTGGCGGCGGAGTGACGCGATAGGTAATGAGGCTTGTTCCGCCGGATCCCTGACTTCCGGCGGAATGTTTGGACCACTGGTCTGTCCTCAGGCCGATACCGCTACCAGGTGGATGGTGTCTGGCTTACGCGGCCGCTTTCCATGTTCGCGAATGACGATATCGACATCACAGCCAAGCTTGTTGAGCATGCGCATCAGGCGCTCGACGGAGACATCGCGGAATTGCCCATTGAGCAGGCGCGATACGTCGGGCTGACTGAGTCCCATGCGTTTAGCCGCAGCGGTCTGGGTCAGGTTTTGTTCGTCGATGACTCCTTGGATCCGAGTCACCAGCCCGGCCTTCAACAGATGGGTTTCCGGGTCGGCGTAGCCGAGGTCGGCAAAGATGTTGTCAGTGCCGCGGACGATCCTGTTGTCGTTGTCATTCTTCATGATGTCTTTCCTTTTCCGAGCTGCGCCCTGTAATCGGCTTCGGCGATCTTGAGTCGCCGATGAATCAATTCCAAGTCTTCGACCGACGTCTTGATGCCGGTCGAAGATTTCTTCTGGAAAGCGTGAAGAATATAGATCGCCGTCGAAAACTTCACCGTGTATACCGTGCGAAAGGTATCACCGACATGGTCCGCGACGATCTCCAGCACGCCTGCCCCACCGAACCCCTTGAGCGGCTTTGCGCTACCATGCTTGCCGCCGAGTTGGGCCTGATGCAGCGCAAAGCCCATCGCATCCTGAACCGTATCGGGAAATTCCCGGAAGTCTTTGTAGCTTGAACCGATCCAGGAGACTGGTTTGATAGTCGTGTCGGGTATCCCCGGAATATGGCCGAAGTACCATAAAAAATCAAGTTATCTACGGGGTTTTCCTGCGAATCGAGCCTACACACCCGCAGCGAATGTTTCGCAATCGATCGGTATGGATAGTTGCGCCCGAGTTTGGGTGGGGTGCTAATCCTTTTTCCTCAGAGCCGACTTCGGCCGGAAGGCTTTGACCACCGCCTCGTCGGTCTCGATGTAGGGGCCGCCGATCAGGTCTATGCAATAGGGCACAGCGGCGAAGATGCCGGCGATGAGGGTTTTGCCCTCGACGTCTTTCACGCCTTCCAGGGTTTCCTTGATGGACTTCGGTTGCCCCGGCAGATTGAGGATCAGGGATTTTCCGCGGATCACGCCGACCTGGCGCGAGAGTATCGCGGTCGGTACGAAATTCAGGCTGATGCGGCGCATTTCTTCGCCGAAGCCCGGCATCAGCTTGTGCGCCACCGCCAGCGTCGCCTCGGGCGTGACGTCGCGCAGTGCCGGGCCGGTGCCGCCGGTGGTCAGCACCAGATGGCAGCCGGCTTCGTCGCATAGCGCGATCAGGGTCTTCTCGATCTCCGCCTGTTCGTCGGGGATCAGCCGGGTTTCCAGGCGCCAGGGCGTGGTCAGCGCGGCGTCGAACCATTCGCGCAACGCCGGGATGCCCTTGTCTTCGTAGACCCCGCTCGAGGCGCGGTCGGAGACGGACACCAGGCCGATCAGGAGTTCGTCGTTCAAGGTTGTGGGACCGGGGCTTCTTCGAGCGATTTAAGGAAACGATAGATTTCGCGAAAGGCGCGCGGCGGTTTGCTTTGTTCCCGCTCCTTGAGCGCATTGCGGCGCAGTTGGCGGAGTTGTTGCAGGTCTGCTCCGGGGTGGGCGGCGACGATCTCGGCCAGGGCGGCGGGTTCGTCCTCCAACAGTCGCAGGCGCAGGCGCTCCAGTTGGTGCATGCGCTGGTTCTCGGCGGCGGATACGCCGGCGATGGCGTCGAGCGCGGCCTGGATCGGCGCGGGATCGGTGGAGCGCATCAGCTTGCCGATATATTGCATCTGGCGGCGCCGTGCCTCGTGTTTGGTGATGCGGCGGGCGTCCTGTACCGCCAGGCGCAAAGCGTCTGGCATCTCGATCTTCGCCAGGCGCTCGACGGGAAGCTCCACCAGCGCTTCGCCGAGATCCTGGAGTGCGCTGGAGTCGCGTTTGCGCTGCGACTTGCTGGGGCGATCGGGATCGTAGCCGGTTTCGTCGCTCAGGTCGGGTTTCTCGATAGGTTCCACGGGTATCATTATAGCTTTGCTACGGATGCCTTCTCCTATGTCTGCATTGGAATTCAGTTACACCCAGGATGCGTTGCGCCAATTGGCGTCGGACGTGTTGCGGCATGCCCGTGAACTCGGCGCCTCCGCTTGCGAGACGGATGTATCCGAAGCTTTTGGCCAGTCGGTGACGGTGCGCAAGAACGAAGTCGAGACCATCGAGTACAACCGCGACAAGGGCATCGGCGTCAGCATTTATCTCGGCCAACGGCGCGGCCATGCCAGCACCTCGGATTTTTCCGCGCCGGCCTTGCGGGCGACCGTCGAGGCGGCGTTGTCGATCGCCCGCTTTACCGCCCCTGATCCCTGCGCCGGATTGCCCGAGGTGTCGATGTTGGCGATGCCGGCAACGCAGAACATGGACCTGGACTTGTATCATCCTTGGGCGTTGCCGGTCGAGCAGGCCATCGCCATCGCGCGGCGCTGCGAGCAGGCCGCGTTTGCCGTCAGTCCGCTGATCAGGAACTCCGAAGGCGCCAGCGTCTCGGTGCAGCAGTCGCAGTTCATCTCGGCCAACAGCCTGGGGTTCATGGATGGTTTCCCGACCTCCCGCCACTACATCTCCTGCTCGGTGATCGCCGGCGAGGGCGACGACATGCAGCGCGATGACTGGTACACCTCCGGGCGTGATGCGGCTCAATTGGCGGTTCCGCAAGCCATCGGCGATTATGCCGCGCGCCGCGCCCTGTCCAGGCTCGGCGCCAGACGCATGAAAACGCGGCAGGTGCCGGTGCTGTTCGAAGCGCCCCTGGCCAGCGGCCTGATCAGCAGCTTCGTGCATGCCGTCAGCGGCGGATCGCTTTACCGCAAATCCTCATTCCTCCTCGACAGCCTCGGCCAGAGGATATTTCCCGAGCATGTGCGGATCAGCGAACGCCCGCATCTGCGCGGCGCCATGGCCAGCAGTCCGTTCGACGACGACGGCGTGGCAACGCATGACCGCGAGGTGGTGGCCGATGGCGTGCTGCAAGGCTATTTCCTGTCCACCTACTCGGGGCGCAAGCTCGGCATGCCGAGCACCGGTAATGCGGGTGGCAGCCACAACCTGATCGTGCATCCGGGCCCCGGAAAGCTCGACTTCGAAGGGTTGTTGCACGAAATGGGCACCGGCCTGCTGGTGACCGAACTGCTCGGCCAGGGCATCAATTATGTGACCGGCGATTATTCGCGCGGCGCCGCCGGCTACTGGGTGGAACGCGGGAAGATCGCCCACCCGGTGCAGGAGATCACCATTGCCGGCAATCTGCGCGACATGTTCCTGGGCATCGCCGCCATCGGCAATGATGTCCTGGTGCGTGGATCGAAGCAGGTCGGCTCGATACTGGTCGAGCGGATGACGGTGGCGGGGAACTGATAGCCTGAATCCGCCAAGGTTTCGGCCACGGGAAAGTGCCTTTTGGTGTAGTATTTATCGCTTATCCCGCAGCAGGGATATGGGCAAGTGCCGCCACAAGACGGCTAGACGTAGCAAAATCTTTTCTCAAGGAGACGTTGCATGGAAAGACGTAAATTCCTCAAATCGGCTGGTATTGGCCTGGCTGGCGCGGGTGCCGCCACGATGTCGGCAGCAGCCCTGGCGCAGGCGCCCGAAGTGAAATGGCGCATGACGTCCAGTTTCCCCAAGAGTCTGGACGCCATTTACGGTGCGGCCGAAGTGGTGGCCAAGCACGTGGCTACTGCCACCGGCGGCAAATTCCAGATCCAGGTGTTTGCCGCGGGGGAAATCGTTCCCGGCTTCGGCGTACTCGACGCGGTCAAGGACGGCACGGTGCAATGCGGCCATTCGGCCAGCTACTACTATGTCGGCAAGGATCCCACCTTCGCTTTCGACACCGCCATCCCCTTTGGCCTCAACAGCCGACAGATGACGGCCTGGATGTATGAAGGCGGCGGCTTGCAGTTGCTGCGCGAATTCTTCAAGGACTACAACATCTACAACATCCCCTTGGGCAACACCGGCGCCCAGATGGGTGGCTGGTTCCGCAAGGAGATCAAGACCGTGGCCGACCTCAAGGGCCTCAAGTTCCGCGTCGGCGGTTTCGCCGGACAGGTCCTGGCCAAACTGGGCGTGGTGCCGCAGCAGATTCCCGGCGGCGACATCTATCCGGCGTTGGAGAAAGGCACCATCGACGCCGCCGAATGGATCGGCCCCTATGACGACGAGAAACTCGGCTTCAACAAGGTCGCCAAGTACTACTACTATCCGGGTTGGTGGGAAGGTGGCCCGCAGTTGTCCCTGTACGTGAATCAGGCCGAGTGGGCCAAGCTGCCCAAGGAGTACCAGGCGATTCTCGAGACGGCTTGTTGGGAAGGCCACATCTACATGCAGGCACGCTACGACGTGCGGAATCCGCCGGCCTTGAAGAAACTGGTTGGCAGCGGCACCCAGTTGCGCCCGTTCTCCAACGAAGTGATGGCGGCCTGCTACAAGGCGGCGCTGGAACTCTACGACGAAACCGCGGCGAAGAATCCAAAGTTCGCCAAGATCTATGGGCCGTTCAAGAAGTTCCGCGACGAGCAGATCGAATGGTTCAGCGTCGCCGAGGGTCGCTTCGACAACTTCGCAGCGGCCACGGTACGCGCAGGACAGCAGGCCGCGCCCAAGAAGAAGTAAGCTGGGTAAGCCGGTTCGACGCCGACGGATCTTCGCCGGCGGCACAAAAACAAACCCCGCCTTGGCGGGGTTTGTTGTTTTCGAGCAGAGCCGAGCTATTTCTTCAGCGCCTTTTCCAGAGCCTTGGCCGGATCGTCGTCGGCACTTGATGGACCGCCGCCGTCCTGGCCCATGGCCTTGTTCAGCGCCTTGGCCAGGTCGTCTTCTTCGGCCGGCTGTCCGGGGGCGGCTTGACCGGCCGGTTGACTCTCCGCGCCGTTGCCCTGCTCATCCTGGCCGGCGTTCTCGTCCTGCGGCGCCATGATATTGACCTTGGAGGTGTCTGTCTGCTCCACCTTGTCGAGTCCGGAGGTGACCAGTTGCGGGAAAGCGATCAGCAGGCCCACCATGATGATCTGGATCAGTACGAAGGGCACCGCGCCCCAGTAGATCTCGGTGGTCTTGACACTGCTGGGGGCCACCGAGCGCAAATAGAACAGCGCAAAGCCGAAGGGCGGATGCATGAAGGAGGTCTGCATGTTGACCGCCAGCAGCACGCCGAACCAGATCGGGTCGATGCCGAGTTTTTCCGCGACCGGCCCCAGGAGCGGCACGACGATGAAGGATAGCTCGAAGAAGTCGAGGAAGAAAGCCAGCACGAAGACCAGGACGTTGACCACGATCAGGAAGCCGATTTGTCCGCCGGGCAAACCTTGCAGCAGGTGCTCGACCCAGACGTGGCCATCGACGGCGTAGAAAGTCAGGCTGAAGACGCGGGCGCCGACCAGGATGAAGACGACGAAGGTGGTCAGCTTGGCGGTGCTGTCCATCGCCTGCCGGAGCAGCTTCCACGACAGGCGCCGCTTCACCAGCGCCATGATCAGGGCGCCGGACGCGCCCATGGCGCCGCCCTCGGTCGGTGTGGCTATGCCCAGGAAGATGGTGCCGAGCACCAGGAAGATCAGCGCCAGCGGCGGAATCAGGACGAAAGTGACTTTCTCGGCCATGCGCGAGAGCAGGTGCATCTTGGTGACGCGGTTGAGTACTGCCGCGGCGAAAGCGATGCCGATGCCGACCGACATCGAACTGACGATGCGCTCGTCGAGCGGGGTATCGGGGTTGTAAGTCATGGCGAAATAGATCGCCGCCGCCGCCGATATGGCGGTCAATATCAACAGCGAAGCCGCACCGCTCTTGCCGCTCGGCTCGCGAAAGGTGCGCGCCTCGATCGGCAGCGCCGGCGCCCATTTTGGCTTTATCAGCGTTACCCCGAGGATGTAGGCCAGATACAGGCCGGCCAGCGTGAAGCCGGGTATGAAGGCGCCCTTGTACATGTCGCCGACGGACTTGCCGAGTTGGTCGGCCATGATGATCAGCACCAGCGACGGCGGGATGATCTGGGCCAGGGTGCCGGACGCGGCGATGACGCCCGACGCCAGGCGCCGGTCGTAGCCGTAACGCATCATGATCGGCAGCGAAATCAGGCCCATCGAGATCACCGAGGCGGCGACCACGCCGGTGGTGGCGGCGAGCATCGCGCCGACCAGCACCACCGCATAAGCCAGGCCGCCACGAATCGGGCCGAACAACTGGCCGATGGTGTCGAGCAAGTCCTCGGCCATGCCCGAGCGTTCCAGGATCAGTCCCATGAAGGTGAAGAACGGGATCGCCAGCAGCGTCTCGTTGCTCATCACCCCATACACCCGTTCCGGCAGGGCGCGGAACAGTTCCGGCGGCAGCATGCCGAGTTCGATGCCGATCAATCCGAAGATGATGCCGTTGGCGGCCAGCGAGAAGGCCACGGGGTAGCCCAGCAGCAGGAAGATCACCAGCGAGGCGAAGATGATGGGGGCCATGTTGGCCATGAGGAAGGCGGTCATGCTGCGCTCCCATCTTTACGGTCGGCGTGCATGGCGTCGTGGCTGGCGACGACATCCACGACTTCCGGGGCCACCAGGTGGGCCTTGATGGCTTCGGCGAGTTCTTCCTCGGCGGTTTTGTCCTGTTTCTTCTCGCCCGGGTCGGGTCCGAGTCCCTGCTGAAACGCCAGTCGCTTGACCAGCTCGGACAATCCCTGGATCAGGAGCAGGGCGAAACCCAGCGGCATCATGACTTTCACCGGCCAGAGAATCAGGCCGCCGGCATTGGCCGAGGTTTCACCGGACTGGATCGAATGCAGGAAGAACGGCCAGGACAGGTAGAGGAACATCAGGCACATCGGCAGCAGGAAGAAGACGGTGCCGAAGATGTCGATCCAGATCTGGGTGCGGCGGGAAAACTTTCCGTAGATCACGTCGATGCGGATATGTTCCTGGCGCAGCAGGGTGTAGCCCGAGCCGAGCAGGAAAACCGCGGAGAACATGTACCATTGCATTTCCAGGAAGGCGTTCGAGCTCATGTCGAAAGCCTTGCGGATACTGGCGTTGATGGCGCTGACCAGCACGGCGGCGAGAATCAGCCAGTAGATGCTGCGGCCGACACGCTCGTTCAGGGCGTCGATCAGCCGCGAAATTTGCAGCAGAGAATTCATCGGATAGACTCCTGCGGGGTGTTGCCCCGTTTTATCGGTAAGATTGCATGCGACCTGCGGATCGCCAGCTCTTTTGGAGCATGGACAAACCGTCGGGCCGCGCAAGGATAAACCGGAACCGGCAGTTTTTCCAGAATTTAATTAGCCAAGCTGCGCTATCCCGGACTTGGCGGGGAGTCCAGTGCAAACAGTCGAGCAAGTGATCAATGGCCGCAATTAGGACTCGCCTTTGCCTGGTGCGCCACGGCGAAACCGACTGGAACGCGCAGCGCCGTGTCCAGGGCCAGATCGATATTCCGTTGAACGCCAAGGGGCGCACACAGGCTGCGGCCTTGGCCCGGGGCCTGGCTGCCGAGTGTTTCTCCGCCTTGTATTGCAGCGACCTACAGCGTGCCTTACAGACTGCGGAACCGACGGCGAGCAGCCACCAGTTGACGATTCGCAGCGATCCCGCGTTGCGGGAACGCCATTTCGGCGTGCTCCAGGCACTGACCGCCGAGGAGGCTCAGGTACGCCATCCCCAAGCCCGGCTCAGGCATGTGGCGCGCGACCCGCAATACGCTCTGGAGAGCGGCGAGAGTCTGGCGGCATTCGAGCGGCGCATATGCGAATGCCTGGACGAACTGTTTCGTCGCCATATAGGTGAATCGATACTGGTGGTGACCCACGGGGGTGTGCTGGACATCGCCTATCGGCGCGCGACGGGACGAGACCTGAGCAGTCGACGCGATTTCGAACTGCCGAATGCGGCGCTCAACTGGCTGGAAGCCGTCGCCGGCGACTGGCGGGTGTTGCGCTGGGCCGATGCCGCCCATCTCGGCCCAGCACTGGACGAATTGCCGGGCTGAGCGCCGCGCGCCGGGGAATGCGGGCTTTGGGGCGCCGTTGGCGCAAAGTGGTAAAATTCACGATCCCTCCATTGCCCAATCCTCCAACCGCCATGTTTTCCAAACAAAACCCCCTGGCCAAGGTCGATCTCGAAGTCTGGCAAGCGATCCAGTCCGAGAACCGCCGCCAGGAAGACCATATCGAGCTGATCGCCTCCGAGAACTACGTTTCCTATGCCGTCCTCGAGGCGCAGGGCTCTCAACTCACCAACAAGTACGCCGAGGGTTATCCGGGCAAGCGCTATTACGGGGGCTGCGAGCACGTCGACGTGGTCGAGAAGCTGGCCATCGAGCGCGTCAAGAAGATCTTCGGTGCCGATGCGGCGAATGTCCAGCCCAGCTCGGGCTCGCAGGCCAACCAGGCGGTGTTCATGGCTTTCCTGAAGCCCGGCGACACGGTGATGGGCATGAGCCTCGCCGAAGGCGGCCACCTGACCCACGGCATGGCGCTCAACATGAGCGGCAAATGGTTCAACATCGTGCCCTACGGCCTCACCGCCCACGAGGAAATCGATTACGACGCCATGGAGCGGCTGGCCCATGAACACAAGCCCAAGCTGATCATCGCCGGCGCTTCGGCCTATGCCCTGCGTATCGATTTTGAACGATTCGCCAAAGTCGCCAAGGCCGTCGGCGCCGTCTTCATGGTGGACATGGCGCACTACGCCGGTCTGGTCGCCGCCGGCTTCTATCCCAATCCGGTGCCGCATGCCGACGTCGTCACCTCGACCACCCACAAGACCCTGCGCGGCCCGCGCGGCGGCTTGATCCTGATGAAGGCGGAGCACGAGAAAGCCATCAATTCGGCGATTTTCCCCGGCCTGCAAGGTGGCCCGCTGATGCACGTCATCGCCGCCAAGGCCGTGGCCTTCAAGGAAGCCATGACGCCCGAGTTCCGCGACTACCAGGAACAGGTGATCGAGAACGCCCAGGTGATGGTCAAGGTGCTGGCGTCGCGCGGACTGCGCATCGTCTCCGGGCGTACCGAGTCGCACGTCTTCCTGGTCGACCTGCGCGCCAAGAATATCACCGGCAAGGATGCCGAAGCGCTTCTGGGCCGGGCGCACATCACGGTCAATAAGAACGCGATTCCAAACGACCCGCAAAAGCCCATGGTGACCTCGGGCATCCGCATCGGCACCCCGGCGATGACCACGCGCGGATTTTCCGAGATCGAGGCCGAGCAAGTCGCCCACCTGATCGCCGATGTGCTCGACGCCCCCACCGATGAAACGGTGATCGCCGGTGCTCAGGCCAAAGTCGGCGAGCTGTGCAAACGCTTCCCGGTGTACGGATAGGCGAAACATGACCCGCCGCCACCCCCCGAGCGTAGCGAGCAAACATAGTCCCCCGCCCTGGGACGGGGGCAGGGGGGAAGGGGGCCAACATTTCCCTCCTTTGGGCCGCGAGGCCCAAAGGGCACTTCATGAATCGCTCCAAGGGAGCGATTCATGAAGTGCCCCTATTGCGCCGAACCCAACACTCAGGTCGTCGACACTCGCGAAAACGAGGACGGCGACACGGTGCGCCGACGCCGGCGCTGCCTGGCTTGTGACAAGCGCTTCACCACTTACGAGCGGGTTGAACTGCAATTGCCGCACCTGGTCAAGAAGAACGGCAGCCGGGTCGAATACGATCGCGACAAGATTCTGGCCAGCATGATGCTGGCCTTGCGCAAGCGACCGGTCGCCACCGAGAGCGTCGATGCCGCCATCGACCGCATCGAGGAAAAACTGGTGACACTGGGAGAACGCGAGGTGCCCAGCGACAAGATCGGCGAACTGGTGATGC
>JBAYJH010000032.1:0-25850 GCA_041665185.1 Sterolibacterium sp. | reverse complement strand
GACCGAGACTTCCGGCGGCGGGATGTAGGGCGGCGGCGGGGTGTTGAGTTTGGGTGGGGGCGGTGGCGGCGGTTTGTCCGGTGGCGGTTTCAGTTCTTCGATGATCTTGGTTTCCAAGGGCTGGCTCACGACTTCGACGATCTTGCGGGCCAGGCCGTTGATCAGTCCATAGACTAATAACGCATGCAGCACTACGACAAATATAATGCCGGTAAAGCGACGACCTGAGTCGTGCGGTTGGACGTAACTCATTATGCCTTACGAATGATTAGGTTTTAGCCACAGGGGAAGAACTGGTCATCTTACAATTTGTCTTCTTGAGCGGACATTTCTCGTGCCAGTTCTAATCTGGGGCGCAACTTTACCGGGAATGTCGCCCCAAGGCAACTTCATTTTTGCATTGTCAAACATTGGAAATACCATACTTCGCCTGCGGGGATCACTATGGTTTTTTTACAACAGACTGGCTCGCAATATGGCGGATTCACGACGAAATAGATTGCGCTCTTGTTAAATGCTGCTTTAAAGTTCGGGCTTATGCTCACGGAATGTGGGCGTATTTAATTGATGACTTCTTCAACCGATCACGGGGAGATATTAATGACTCAAGAGACAATTCGCATTCGCAGCAAAAAGACCGAATTCAAGAAGACCTTGGTCGCCCGCGCGCTATTTGTTGCGTTCGGCGCCGCGGCTTTGACGGCCGGCATCAACACCACCGCGCTGGCGCAAACCAGTGCGACAGGAACCATTTTTGGTCATGCGGACGTTGCTGCGGGCACGACGATAGCGATCACCAACAAGGAAACCGGCAACCGCCGTACCTTGACCCCGGATAGCACCGGACGATTCTCCGCGACATCGTTGCCGACCGGAAACTACAAAGTCGAGTTGCTGGTCAATGGCAAGGTCGCCAAGACCACGGACGATGTCGAAGTGCGCATCGGCCAAGGTAGCGAGGTAGCATTTGGCTCAGCCGTACAAAGAATTGAAGTACTCGGATTGCGTCAGAAGATCGACGTGTCCTCGATGGGTTCGACAACCATCTTTACCGCCAGCGACCTGGCGAAAGTTCCGGTTGCCACCAACGTCGGCGCCGTGGTGCAACTCGCCCCCAACACCACCCGCGGCGACACGCGTTACGGCGGCGGCAACGCCCCCAGCTTCGGCGGCTCGAGCGCCTCGGAGAACGCTTATTACATCAACGGCTTTCCGGTCACCACCCTGTTGACCCAGGTCGGCTTCTCGCAACTGCCGTTCAATTCCATCTCCCAGGCCCAGGTGCTGACCGGCGGTTACGGTGCCGAGTTCGGCCGTTCCACCGGCGGCGTGGTGAACATCGTCACCAAGACCGGCACCAACCAGTGGCAGGGCGGCGTCGCCTATTCCATCGAGCCGAACAGCCTGCGCTCCAGGCAAAGAGATCAGCTATATGAAAACAATGGCACGACGCTGGACGGAAAGCTGCGCTACTACCGTGGCCTAGATAAAGATTCGACCACCACCGCCTCTGCTTACCTCGGCGGCCCCATCATCAAGGACAAGCTGTTCATGTTCGTAGCGGTCGAGGATACCAACCGCCAACGCGATTCCATCCGGCAGCCCAACACCAGCGCCACCTATGCAGCGTCGGCAACCGCGCAATCGACCCAGTTCCAGGAGATAGACGTCAAGACGCCGCGCTTCCTGATCAAACTCGATTGGAACATCACCGATGCGCACCATCTCGAGTACACCAAGATTTCCGACACCGTCAAGGAGGAGCGCAAATACTTCGGCTTCAATTATGCGACCTTGCAGCGGACCAATGTCCAGAATGGCGGCGTATCGTACAAGAACTGGGGTCCGGCACCGACGGTGGCGGCAGCTCAGGGCGCCGAGGTGGACATCCTCAAGTATACCGGCAATCTGACGGACAACCTGACCGTTACTGCCCTGGCCGGCCGGACCCGCACGCCGCATGAGCTGAGCCCGACCAACTACAACGCGACCTTGCCGCAGGTCACATCCGCAACCGACAACCAGATTCCCGCTTTCGCACCTTATGGCAGCGGAAACCCGTTTACCGGTAATAACCTCGTCGCCGGCGCATTTGACAAGAACAAGGGCGTGCGACTCGACGTCGAATACAAACTGAACAACCAGCACACGTTGCGCGCCGGCGTGGATCAGAACACCATCACCTCCAAGGCCGGCGTCGAGTCTTACGGCGGAATGACTTGGGCATACAACAAGACCGCCCCGGGGACCCCGATCAATAATGTCACCGCCGCTCCCAACTCAGTGGCCGGCAACCCGTATGCGCAACAGGGCTACTTCGTCGACAAGATCCTGTTCTCGAACGGCTCTACCCCGACCGTGGATCAATCGGCCTGGTACCTTGAAGATCGCTATCAGGTCACCGACCGAATCCTGCTGTCCTTGGGCCTAAGAAACGAAGGCTTCAACAACAAGAACGGCGACGGCAAGTCCTACATCGATCTGCCCAAGCAGCTTGCGCCGCGCTTGGGGGCGACCTGGGATGCCATGGGCGATTCCTCGTTGAAGGTCTTCGGTAACGTCGGCCGCTACCATGTGCCGTTGCCGACCAACGTCGCCGTGCGCGGTGCCGGGTCGTCCTTGTACACCACGCAAAGCTACGTCTACACCGGCGTCAATGCGGATGGCACGCCAACCGGCCTGACCGCCCTGGGCCCAGCCTTCTCCAGCAACAACGAGTATGGCCAGGCCAAGGATCCGCGCCAAGTCGCCGCCGAGGACATGAAGGGCAACTACCAGGACGAGTTTGCGCTCGGCTTTGAAAAGGCCGTGTCCAAGGCGCTGAACGTCGGCGCCAAGTTCACCCATCGTGCCTTGAAGACGGCGATTGACGATCATTGCGACGACAGGCCATTCATGGCCTGGGCGGTCCGCAACAACGTCGATACCACCAACTTTGCCGGCTACAACTGCTCGCTGTTCAATCCGGGCGAAGCCAACACCTTCAACATCGACATGAATGGCGACGGCACGCTCGACAAGGTCGCCTTGTCGGCGGCTGACCTCGGCTTCCCCAAGGTGGATCGCAAGTATGTCGCACTCGACCTGTTCGCCGAGCATCCGTTTGATGGCAAGTGGTGGGGCAAGGTCACGTATACCTGGTCACGCAACACCGGCAACATGGAAGGGCAACTGCTCTCCGACATCGGTCAGGGCGACGTGTCCACCACCCAGGCGTTCGACTTCCCGGAATTCTCGGTCAATTCCCAGGGAACCTTGCCGAACGATCGCAAGCACCAGTTCAAACTCTTCGGCTACTATCAGGCCACCCCGGAGTGGGGCGTTGGCGGCAATCTTCTGCTCGCTTCCGGCCGTGCGAAGAACTGCATCGGTAATGCACCCAGCACCACGGGTGATTTCTTCACCAACGGCGCAGTCACCAACTACTCGCATTACAACTCCGCGTATTTCTTCTGCAACGGCGTTGCATCGCCGCGCGGCAGTGCGGGTAGCCTGCCCAGCGACATCCGCTTGGACCTGAACGTGTCTTACAGGCCGGACATGTTGAAGGGCTTTGGCGTCAAGTTGGACGTCTTCAACCTGTTTAACCGCCAAGCCGTCCAGACCATCGAAGAGCGCTACAACACTCCGGGTGGTGCGACGACGGTGTGGAATCGTTACGGCGCAGTCGAGGCATATTCGGCGCCGCGCAGCATGAAGATCACCGCGTCTTACGACAAGAAGTTCTAAGAAACACCAGTCTCAAGCTCTGGCCCCGCAGGTGCAAGCACCTGCGGGGCTTTTTCCATTCTGGACGTCCACTTGCAGTCACCGGCGCCTTCGATCAAACTCGCCAACCTAGCAGCCAGGACCGGCCGTGAGGATCCCACTACACCAATGAAGAATGAACCGAATCGTCAGGAGCTGGAGGCGCTGGTCCGGTGTGTCATGGATGGACGCTATCCGGAGGCGGTAGCACTGTCCACGGCATTGACGACGCGCTTCCCGCTGCACGGTTTTGGCTGGAAGGTTTTAGGTGTGGCGTTGCGGCAAATGGGCCGGAGCAAGGAAGCGCTGGAACCCCTGAAGCAGGCTGCGGCCTTAATGCCGACTGACGCCGATGCCCATATGAATCTGGCCGCTACTCTGCATGGATTGGGGCAGTTGCACCAAGCCGAGGATGGTTTCAGGCATGCGCTTCGAATCCAACCCGAGTTCGCGGAGGCAAATTACTGCCTAGGTAATACTCTGAGAGACCTCGGGCAGCTGCAAGAGGCCGCAGCCAGCTACCGGCGAGCGCTTCAAGTCAGGCCGGATTTCGTGGAGGCGCACAGCAACTTGGCGGTCATATTGCAGCAGTCTGGCCAACTGGAAGACGCCGCAGCCAGTTACCGACGGGTACTGCAAGTCACACCGGCGTGTCCCGACACAAATTACAACCTGGGGAATGTCCTCCGGGACTTGGGACGGATGGCAGAGGCTGAAGCCAGCTACCGACTGGCACTCCGGGAGCAACCTGATTTTCCCGAGGCATACAGCAATCTGGGTTTCGTCCTGCAAGCCTTGGGGCGTCTCGATGAGGCCGTGGCCGCCTGTCGAAAAGCAACTGAGATCATTCCGGATGGTGCCTACGCGCATTTCAACCTGGCCAGGATGTTGCAGGATTTGGGCCGCTTCGAGGAGGCGACGCACAGCTATCGACGGGCGATTGAACGCAAGCATGATTTTGCCGATGCCTACAACAACCTGGGAGCCACCCTAGACAAGCAGGGACTACGGGACGAGGCGGTTGCAAATTATCGAAAGGCTCTGGAGATCAATCCGGGTTTCGTCGATGCGCACTGCAATTTGGCTTCCGTCCTCAACGAGATCGGGCGACTGGACGCGGCTTTGGTGCACTTCAACAAGGCTCTGGATGGCTCCCCTACGCTGTTAGCCGCACGGCTGGGGAAGAACAGCACGTTGAGTCGGCTCGTCCCTCAGTGGCACGTCCCGATGATGAACGACCAGAGACGCAACAATGCCTATTTTGCCGCTCTGGAATCCGCAATCACGCCCGAGTCGACGGTCTTTGAAATTGGCAGCGGCGCCGGGTTGTTGTCCATGATGTCGGCCAAACTCCGCGCCAAGGTGGTGACAACCTGCGAGACCGTACCATTGATTGCCGAGACCGCGCGACGGATTGTTGCCGACAATGGTTACCAACAAACCATCAGGGTGATAGCCAAGCAGTCGACCGACGTGCGCGTGGGAGACGACTTGTCGCGGCAGGCGGACATCCTGGTCTCGGAGGTTTTTTCCAGCGAACTGCTGGGAGAAGGCGTGCTTCCGAGCATTGAAGACGCAAAACGCCGCTTGCTAAAACCCCGGGGAAGGGTCATCCCTGCTTCAGGTAGCATCATGATCGCCCTGCTCGGGGATGGCGAATTGACGAGAAATGTCTTCGTGGAGGATGCGTTCGGATTCAAGCTGGGTCGCTTCAATTCGATCATTTCCGAGAAGCAGGTGATCGCCCGAAACGACCTGGAAGTGAAGATGTTGTCCAAAGAAATCGAAGCTTTCCGCTTCGATTTTCAACACGACTCCTGTTTCCCGGGTGAGACCAAAACCCTGCATATTCCTCTAGTCGCTCCCGGACGCTGCTATGGCCTAATCCAGTGGATTCGACTACAGCTTGACGCAGCCACGCGCTTCGAGAACCATCCCGCGGAACCGTCTCCGGTGTCCAACTGGCAGCACTGTACCTACATATTCGCTGAGCCGGTTGACGTCAAACCGGGCCAAATCGTGCTTATCTCAGCATCGCACAACAGGATCGTTCCCTGGTTTTCTCTGCAGGGAATTCGGGATTCAAATCCTTAGCCTTTGTCGGCGTAATTGATTGCTCCTTGAATTGGACCCGCTACGGAACTTCCGCATACTGCATCCGCCCCAGAATGACCTGGGTGCGTTCATTGACGAAAGGCGAATAGGGGTTCTTCTGGTAGCGGCGCGGCGCCGGCAACATCACCGCCAGCCGTGCCGCCTGCTCGGCGGACAACTGCGCCGCGGACTGGTTGTAGTAGCGCCTCGCCGCGGCTTCGGCGCCGAACACGCCATCGCCCCACTCCACCGAGTTCAGATACACCTCGAGGATCCGCCGCTTGTCCCACAGCAGTTCCAGCATCAGCGTGATGACGGCCTCCTGGGCCTTGCGCCAGGGAGTCTTGGAGGGCGAAAGAAACAGGTTCTTGGCGAGTTGCTGTGAAATCGTCGAACCACCGGCGACGACCTTGCCCTTGCGCTGATTTTTCTCCAGCGCCTTCTGCATACCCTCCCAATCGAAGCCCTCATGGTCGATGAACTTGTCGTCTTCGGCGGCGATCACGGCGCGCTTCAACTGCATCGAGATCTTCCGGTAGGGCTGCCACAGGTGCTGTTGCACCGCCTTGGGGTTCTTGGCACGGGCTTCGTCGAGGCGGATTTCCATGAAGCGGGTCATACCCGGATCGGCATATTTCCACCATACCACCCAGCCGAGATACCACCCTTGCCACAACAACATGAACAAGATCAGCGCCAGGACGACCCGCTTCCCCCACTTGCCCAGGGATTTCATGGCGCACCAGAGTGCTGCAATTCCGCCTGCAATTCCCTCAGCAGCGGCGCCGTGTCCGGGCACACACCGCGCCACAGCAGAAAGGCTTCGGCGGCCTGTTCCACCAGCATGCCGAGACCGTCGGCAATCGCTGCCCCGGCGCTGCGCGCCTGTCGCATGAAAGGCGTGTCCTTGCCGTAGAGCATGTCGTAAGCCAGGCAGTTCGGCGCGAACAAGCCTGAGGGAAGATCGAGCGCACTGTCGGTCAGGCCTGCCGACGTTGCATTGATGACGATGTCGAAACTGCGGCCATTCAAATCGACCAAGGCGCAGCCTTGTGGTCGAGGCGAGAAGCCGGCGTATTCGCCGGCCAGGTCCAGAGCCTTGTACGCAGTCCGATTGGCAATCACCAACTGCTCGGGATGGTCTTGCAACAAGGGCAGCATGACCCCGCGCGCCGCGCCGCCGGCACCCAGCAGCAGGATGCGCTGCCCGACGATGTTTCGACCCAGGTTGCTGCGGATGTCCCGCACCAGGCCGATCCCGTCGGTATTGTCACCGAATATGTCGCTTCCATCGAAAACCAGGGTATTGACCGCGGCGGCCAAGCGCGCCCGCTCGCTCAAGCGCGAGGCAAGACGGCTTGCCTCCTGCTTGAACGGCAGGGTGACATTCATGCCGCGTCCCCCGGCGCGGACGAAGGCCTGGACGGTCGCGGCCAACCCGTCGAGGGGGGCGAGAATCTTCTCATAGCTCATGTCCTGGCCGGTCTGCCGGGCAAACCAGGCGTGGATCATCGGCGATTTGCTGTGCGCTACCGGATGGCCGATCACGGCGTATCTGTCTGTCATGTCATTGCGCTTGCAGCCGGTCGCTGTTGGTAAAGGACCAGGTCCGCGTGATGGACAGGATCTCGGTATCGCGACGAATATCCGGGGGGAATGGGGGGTAGGGATCCCCCAGTTGAACAATGCGGCGCGCGGCTTCATCGAGGACATGTTTCCCCGAGGAGCGGTCGATCTCGACCGTGGCGACGCTGCCGTCCGCCCTGATTTCGACCGTGATGATCAGCCAGCCGTAAAGCTTGCCTCGCGCCGCCTCGGGATAGTTGAGGTTGCCGATGCGTTCGATCTTCTGGCGCCAGTCTTCGACGTATTGGGCGTAGCGATAGGCCGAGGTTCGCGGCGAAAAAAAGTGCTTCTTCGGTCGCTTGTTATAAGCCTCGGTCTGGCGATCGATCTGCCCTTGCAGTTGAATCATGGCCGTTGCAATGCTGGCGAGGTCGGGGCCGGATGTGGTCTGGGGAGTCGGTTGGGGCTCGTTCTTGCGATCGTCCCGACGGACTGACTTGCTGCTTCGCGCCTGGGTGAGCAATTGCTGCCGGCGCGCTTCCAGGTCGGCAATGCGTTTTCTTGCCCGCACCAGGTCGTCGCCGTCCCTGGTCTCCTGCAACGCCGGCAGCGGCGTCTTGATGCGCCGATCTTCGTCGGTGTTGCCGCCGCCGTCGAGGTTGGCCTGGGCGCGCGCCTGGGCGTCAGTCGGTAATCTTTCGCTCTTGCTGTTGACCAGGATCACGTCGAGCGCTCGATCCTTGGCGCGCATCAGGGCTTCGGGCAGGCGGAAATGAATAGACAGCAGCAACGCATGCAGCAGCAGCGAAGCCGCCAGCGCCAGGGTCAGGTGACGCGAGGGTGGGTCCATGCGCGCAAGAGGGCCCGGCCAGGCGAGAGTTTTGAGCATCGCCGGTTATTTTACTCCGCCGGGAGAGTGCTTTCGATGCCTCCGAAACCCTCATCAGAAGTGCTAAGAGGGTCTATTTCCAATCCGCCAGGCTGATTCGCCTCCGCCGCCAACACCTCGACAAAGTGCGCCCGTGCCTCGGCCTCGTACAAGTCTACCTTCTCGATTTCGATGCGCACCCTGACGCCACGCTCCAGCGTCGGCAACGAGGGCAGCCGCAGCACCAGCGGCAAGTGCTCAAGCCGCACCAGGCTCTCGCGCAGCACGCCGGCATCGACCTGCCGCCGCTCTTCCTGGAGCAGCCAGCGCAGGCACCAGTAGCGTTCCATGCCGCGCTGGAATTCGGCGTAGGCAGCGTAGGTCAACTCGAAATCGCGCAGCGCCGACAGCATCTCCTCGGACTTCGCGGTGAATGGCGGCGGCTCGCCCCTCAGCCAGGCGATCAGCTGCCACTGGTTGAGCAGATCGACATAGCGGCGCAGCGGCGAGGACGACCAGGCATAGCAGTCGACGCCGATGCCTTCATGCGGCGCGGCGACGGTGGTCATGCGCACCTTGCCGGCCGTCTGCGCCCGGTACAGCGCGGCGATGCCGGCATCGGCGAGCGCGCGGCCCCAGGTCGAATTGGCGGCGATCATCAACTCGGCCACCAGCTTGTCCAGCGGCGAGCCGCGACGCCGCTCGGAGATGCTGATGCGTCCCGGCCCCTGTGCGGTGGTCGCGTCCCAATCGACGACGAAGTTGTAATCGGCCTGATTGGCCCCCTGCTTGCCGCGCCCGGCTTCGAGCACCGTGGCGATTTCCCAGAGCAGCTTGAGTTCACGGTTGAATGCGAACTCCGACAACTCCCCGGCGAGGGTGGTTTCGTTGAAGACCGGCTCGATGTCATGGTGCCGCAGGTTGGCGACCACCGGCACGCGTTCGAGACGCGTGTCGAACCCGCTGACGCGCAGGTCGGCGGCGACCTCGAGATACAGGGAGATCGCCGGACATTCGCGGCCGGCAGCGAGGGTATAACGCTCGACGACGGTGTCGGGCAGCATGGTGATCTTGCGTCCCGGCATGTAGACAGTCGATAAGCGGCTGCGCGCCATCCGGCCCAGCGTGTCGTCGGGGCGTAGCCCCAAGCCCGGCGCGGCGATATGGATGCCGATACGCCAGCCGCCCGCCGCTCGCGGCGTCACCGAGAAGGCATCGTCGATTTCGGTGGTATGGGCGTCGTCGATGCTGAACGCGGCGACTTCCGCCAGCGGCAGTCCCGGCGGATCGATCGCCGGAACGGCGTCGGCAGCGCCGAATCCGGTGCCCTGCGGGAAAAACTCGAACAGGAAGCGGCCCAGGTGATAGTCATGACTCGACGCGATGGCGCCGCATTTTTCCAGCAGGCGAGGCGCCGACAAACCGGTTTCGGCGCAGGCCGCTTCGAAGGCCTTGGTCTCGGGGCGATTGCGGTCCGGCTTGTAAAGCAGCTGGTTGACGATGGCTGAAAACTCCGGCGGCAGCCGGCCGCCTTGCAACTCGGCCGCCATGCGCTCGATTGCCAGGGCCTGAGCGCGTTTCTTTTCCAGCCCGGCCAGCGCCGCCTGCAGGATCTCCGGCGGCGCCTTGCGGAATCGGCCCTTGCCCTTGCGATGAAAATACATCGGTGCCGAATGCAAGCGCAGCAGCACGCCGGCAGATTCGCCCGGCAGCGGCGCGTGTCCGAAATAATCGCGTGCCATCTCCTCGAAGCCGAACTCCGCCTCCGGGCACGCCTCCCACAGAAAGTCGGCATCGATGTTCTGGGCCTCGGTTTCCGCCCGATCGAGCAGTTCCGCCGGCGCCGGTGCCTCGAAGCGCAGCAGGACATTGGCCGCCTTGACCTTGCTGCGTTTGCCGCTGGGAAGTTCGACTTGCAGCGACGTGTTGTTGTCGGCGAGCACGACGCCGGCTTTGAAGGCGCCGTCCTCTTCGAAAAGGACATTCATGGGGGAATCGGGGCGAAACGAGGAAGGCGCGAATTATACAGGCTGCGCCCGACTCGCCGTGGCAATCAGCACCCGGCTGGTGAGCCGATAACCCTCGCCGCAGAGATAAGGCGCGAGCTCCTGCGCCACCCCGCCCTGTAGCTTAGCCAGGATCTCGGCCGGCAACCGGCTGAGGCTACCCGCCGCGCCTCCGGCCAGGTCCAGGAATGCTTGCCAGTAGTCTTCCGGGGCCTTGAAACTACTCTGCAATTCGCACGTTTCGACATGGGGCTCGGTGAATCCGGTAGCACTCAGCAAGCCTGCGAGACGTTCCGGATCACCCAGGCGGAATACTGACAGCCGCGCCACCTTGGGCGCCGGCAACAAGCGCCGCATGCAGGCGAGCGCACACTCGACCAGCGGCACCTGTGGCGCATCCGCCCACACCGACACGGCGATGCGCCCGCCGGATTTGACGACCCGCCGCATTTCCGCAAGCGCCAGCGCTTCATTGGGAAAGAACATCAAGCCCAAGCCGCACAGCACGCGGTCGAAGCAACCATCGACAAACGGCAGGCGTTCGCCATCGGCCGCTGCATGCAATATCGCCGGATGCTGGCTGCGACTCTCGGCTAGCATGGCCTCGGCCAAGTCGCTGGCGACGACGCGTCCGCCGGGAGAAACTCGCGGCAACGCCGCCTGGGCCAGGATGCCCGGACCACTGGCCAGATCAAGAATGTGCTGGCCGCCTGCCAGCCCGGCCGCGTCCAGCAGGGCGGTATGCAACGTGGCGCGCAGCTCCGCGGCGGCGGCATAACGTGCGGCAATCAGGTTGTAGCCGGCGCGTTCGAGCTGCTTGAAGCGTCGGCCGTCAAAGTCCGGCGTAGCGGATGATGTCGTCAAGATAGTCACTCCAGCGGGTAAAACTATGGTCGCCTCCTTCGAGCACGGTCTGCCGGGCGCCAGCATATCTCGCCGCCGCCTGCCGGTAATCCAGCAATTCGTCGCCAGCTTCGACCAGTAACCAGAAGTCTTGCGGATGGGATATTCGGGGTACTTCGAGCGCACGCAATTCGTCGATATGCCCAGGCGTAAACTCGAATTGCTCGCCACTGAACAGGTTGGTTTGCGGCCCGACATATTCCCGTAGCGAGAGATGGGCGACGACAGCCGGGTTCACCAACACAGCCGGCAGCTTGTGCCGCTCCGCCAGATAGGTGGCGTAATAGCCGCCCAGCGAGGAACCCACGAGGGTGGCCGGACGGTCGCATGTCGCAATGACGCTTTCGCAGAGATCGATCGCCGCCCGTGGTGAAACGGGGAGCTGCGGACAGACAAAATGTTCTCCCAATCCCTTTTCCTGCATACACGCATGCAACTGCCGCGCCTTGTGCGACGCCGGGCCGCTGCGAAAGCCGTGCAGATAGAGAATCACGGACTGCTCCAGTCGACCCAGCCCAACTGCCAGGTGACGATCACGGTCACCCCGAAGGCAATGCGGTACCAGGCGAAAGGCACGAAGTTGTGATGGCTGATGTAGCGCAACAGCCAGCGCACACAGATGAAGGCCGAGATGAAGGCGGCGACGAAGCCGACCGCAAACATGCCGAAGTCATCCGTCGAAAACAGCGCGCGCTCCTTGTAGACCTGATAAAGAGTCGCGGCCGTCATGGTCGGGATGGCGAGAAAAAATGAAAACTCGGTCGCCGCCTTGCGCGACAGACCGAAGAATAATCCGCCGATGATGGTGGCGCCGGACCGCGAGGTGCCCGGAACCAGCGCCAGCGCCTGCGCCAAGCCGAGCTTGAAGGCATCGAGGACATCCATCTCGTCGATTGTCTCGATGCGAACCCGATGTTGACGCCGCTCCGCCCACAAGATGAAGAGGCCGCCGATGATGAAGGCCAGCGCCACCGGAATCGGCTGGAACAACAGCGCCTTGATGGTCTTGTGAAACAGCAGGCCCAGCAACGCCAGCGGCATGAAGGCGACGGTCAGGTTTGCCGCGAAACGTTGCGCTTCGCGATCGCTGCGCAAGCCCAGAACCACCCGTGCAATCTTGACGCGATATTCCCATGCGACCGCGAGGATGGCCCCGAACTGGATCACAATCTCGAACACTTTGCCTTTTTCGTCGTTAAAATGCAGCAAGTCTCCGGCCAGGATCAGGTGGCCGGTGCTCGAAACGGGAAGGAACTCGGTGAGTCCTTCGACGATGCCTAGAATCAGCGCTTTTAACAGTAAAGTGATATCCATGCACGGCCAACCGTCAGAATTGGTGGGAACAGCGGGAACAACGGGGTCTACGGCGTGCATCCCCCGAGCGGCGAGCGAGTGTAGCACGCCAAAAAACACGCCATGCTAAAAAAGATCCGCATCGACCAAGTCCGCCAGGGCATGCATATCCACGAACTATGCGGCCCGTGGATGAACCATCCGTTCTGGCGCACCAAGTTCGTTCTCACCGACCCCGAGGATCTGCGGCGCCTCACGGAGAGCGGCATTGCGGAACTCTGGATCGATTCCGCCAAGGGGCTCGATGTCGATGTGAGCGAGACCGAGGAAAAAGTCGCGGCTGCGGTGCAGAAGGTGTTGGTCACGGCCAGCGTGCGCGATGAACTGCCCAAGCAGGTCTCGCTGTCTGACGAAGTGAAGCAGGCTGCCAAGACTTGCGCCAAGGCGACCAAAGCCGTCAAATCGATGTTCGAAGAGATACGCATGGGCAATGCCGTCAACTCCGAGAGCGCCAATGACCTGGTCGAGGAAATTTCGTCCTCGGTGATCCGCAACCCCGGCGCATTGATCAGCCTGGCGCGACTCAAGACGGTCGACGACTACACCTACATGCACTCGGTCGCGGTGTGCGCCCTGATGGTCGCCCTGGCCCGGCAAATCGGCGTCGGCGAAGGCGAGGTCAGGGAGGCCGGCATGGCCGGCCTGCTCCACGATCTGGGCAAGGCGCTGATGCCGATGGAAGTGCTGAACAAGCCGGGCAAGCTGACCGACGAGGAATTCACCATCATCAAGAGCCATCCCGTCGAGGGCCACCGGCTGCTGGTGGAGGGCCATACGACCAGGGAAATTCCCCTCGACGTCTGCCTTCACCATCACGAAAAAGTCGATGGCAGCGGCTATCCGCATCGGCTGAAAAACGAGGAGATCAGCCTGTTCGCCAAGATGGGGGCGGTCTGCGATGTGTATGACGCGATCACCTCCAATCGTCCCTACAAGCAGGGCTGGGATCCGGCCGAATCGATCAAGAAGATGACCGAATGGAGCAGCGGCCATTTCGACGCGAAGATATTTCAGGCGTTCGTCAAATGCATCGGCATCTATCCGACCGGGGCACTGGTGCGCTTGTCCTCCGGGCGACTGGCCGTGGTTCTCGACCAGTCGGCGAAATCCCTGCTGACGCCCCAGGTGAAAGTGTTCTTTTCCACCAAGTCGCAGATGTACATCCCGCCCGAAGTGGTTGACCTGTCCCGGCCCGGGTGTCCGGAGAAAATCGTCGGCAAGGAGGACGCCGCCAAATGGGGCATCAAGAACCTCCACGAACTTTGGGCGGCTACAACCTAGGTTTGCCAGCCCGAAGCCGGCACAGCCAATGGGATCGCAGGGGGTTTGCGTGCGTCACTACGAATCGATTTCCGATCCCTGTCCATTCAGCCCTAAAATAAGGCAAAATCGCAGCCTTGCATCTTAAATTGAAGCGGTTTTCCGAGTCATGGCGATGCGCCAGCCATGGGCGGAAGCACCTGGAAAACTGATTGCCACTGAAATGCCGACATGCTGAAAAAGATCAGTGTCGAACAGGTCACCCTGGGCATGCACATCAAGGAATTGTGCGGCCCGTGGATGAGCCATCCGTTCTGGCGCACCAAGTTCGTCCTCACCGACCCGGAGGATATCCGCCGCCTGCGGGAAAGCAGCATCACCGAAGTGTGGATCGACTCCTCCAAGGGCCTTGATGTTGAACCGGGCGAGACCCGCGAAAAGGTCGAGGCCAAGGTGGAGGAAGTTCTGGAAGAGACGGTCGGGCGTGAGGAACGACGGAAGACCGTCACGGTATCCGAAGAACTGAAGGAGGCCGCCAAGACCTGCGCCAAGGCGACCGATGCCGTCCGCGAGATGTTCGGCGAGCTGCGCATGGGCAAGGCCCTCAGCGCCGGCGCGGTCGACGGCTTGGTGGAGGAGATCACCACTTCCCTCGACCGCAATCCCGGCGCGTTGATCAGCCTGGCCCGGCTCAAGACGGCGGACGACTACACCTACATGCACTCGGTCGCAGTCAGCGCCCTGATGGTGTCTCTGGCCAAGCAGATGGAAATGACCGACCGAGAAGTTCATGGTGCCGGACGCGCCGGCCTGCTCCATGATTTGGGGAAGGCGAATATCCCCATGAAGGTGTTGAACAAGCCCGGCAAACTAACCGACGAAGAATTCAGCATCGTCAAGATTCACCCCGAAGAAGGCCATCGGATCCTGCTCGAGGCAGGAAATAAGGATCAGGTGGCGCTGGATGTCGTGATGCACCATCATGAAAAGGTCGATGGCAGCGGTTACCCGCACGGTCTGAACGACGCCGAAATCAGCAAACTGGCCAAGATGGGGGCGGTGTGCGACGTATATGACGCGATCACTTCCAACCGCCCTTACAAACAGGGCTGGGATCCGACCGATTCCATCAAGAAGATGTCGGAGTGGACTGGAACGCACTTTGACCTGGAGGTCTTTCAGGCCTTCGTCAAATGCATTGGCATCTATCCGACCGGGTCTCTGGTGTCCTTGACGTCCGGCCGGCTCGGCGTGGTTCTGGATCAGTGCCCCACTTCGCTGCTCACACCCCAGGTCAAAGTATTCTTTTCGACCCGAACCAAGAGCTATCTTAAGCCGGATATTGTTGATCTGGCAGCGCGTGGCTGCCTGGAAAGGATCGTCGGCACGGAAGATGCCGCCAAATGGGGCATCAAGAACGTCTCGAAGTACTGGGCGGCGCCGACCTAATTTGCCACGGGCGGCGCGGTCGCCACCTCCAATGCCTCAAGCCAGGTGATCGCGGCGCCCGGTGAATTGCCGCACATCTCGACACTTGGCTGCAATCCGGAACAACAGTTGGGCCGTTCCGGAAGGCCGAACAATAGACACCGCAAGTCCCGGTCAAGATGCCGACAGGCCATGCCCGCGGGCTTGCCCAGCGAACTGATCGACGGCGCGATGCAGCAGGCGGCGCAGCCAGGGCGGCACGTTATCATTACCGGGTGTCTATCACCCGTCGGGGCAAGCGCTGAAGCCGGGAAAGCTGCTCGCTGGCCAAGATCTCCTCCAGGAAGCTGATATTGCGCTTGATGGATGCATCGTAGGGACAACTGCCGCCGAAATGCTGGCGCATGTAGCGGTCGGCCTCGACGTATTCAACCTCGAGTCGCCGGCGCAACAGCCCGGTATAGAAGCCCGGCGTGTTCTTTAGGAGAGTTTCCGGATCGGGATAGGGAAGACCCGGCGACCCAGCGAGCCCGATGGCGCTGAATTCGAGGAAAAGAAAATCGCGGCACTTTTCCAGATAGCAGCGATCCGCCAGCTGGCTCAGGATATCCGCGGTGCCGAGCAGGCACGAGAGCGCCCGGTCGAGACTCGGCATGTCTGCCGGCATATGCCAGTCGAGGCGCGTGACCATGATCAATTCGGCCTTCCCCGCCAGGTGAGAGATCTGAGTTCGGCTCAGGTAGTCGCGCATGAAGACCACCCCGCGCGCCTCATGCACCGGAGTCAGCTGCGCGCCTTGCAGATGGGCTTCGGTGTCGCGCCGCAACAGGCCGACATCATGATAGAGGGCCAGCAGGACGCCCAGCAGGGCGTGTTCCGCATCGATATGCTCGGCCGAGGCGGGGGGTGTCAAGGCGGCCTGTCCGTCGATCAGGCGCGCCATCGCCAAGCCGCTGTCCAGCGCATGGCGCAGGTCGTGATAGTGGGTATCGCAGCGTAGCAGTCCGGGATATTCGCCGCGAAAAGCTCGGGCTAAATCAGTGATCGCCTGTTCCAGCAAAGCCCTGCCGTAGGCGCTGCCGAAGCGCCCCAGCAGCAGCGCGTCGATGGCCGCGAACACGGCGCGCGGGTCTCCCAGGTCGACCGTGCGCGTGGGATCGAGTTGCATTGGTTAGAGTTTCCGGTACACCTCGCCACCCTGCCGGATGAACTCGACCGCCTTGACCTCCATCCCTTTCTCCAGCGCCTCATTTTCTGAAACGCCTTGCGCGGCAGCGAACTCCCTCACATCCTGGGTGATTTTCATCGAGCAGAAATGCGGGCCGCACATGGAACAGAAGTGCGCCAGCTTGGCGCCTTCCTGGGGCAGCGTCTCGTCGTGGAATTCGCGCGCCTTGTCGGGATCCAGGCCCAGGTTGAACTGGTCGTCCCAGCGAAACTCGAAGCGCGCCTTCGACAAAGCGTTGTCGCGGATCTGCGCGCCGGGGTGCCCCTTGGCCAGGTCGGCGGCATGGGCGGCGATCTTGTAGGCAATGATGCCGTCCTTGACGTCGTCCTTGTCGGGCAGGCCGAGATGTTCCTTGGGCGTCACGTAGCACAGCATAGCGGTGCCGTACCAGCCGATCATCGCCGCGCCGATGGCGCTGGTGATGTGGTCGTAGCCCGGCGCGATATCGGTGGTGAGCGGTCCCAGGGTATAGAAAGGCGCCTCGTGGCAAAGCTTCAGCTGGAGATCCATGTTCTCCTTGATCATGTGCATGGGCACGTGGCCGGGGCCTTCGATCATCACCTGTACGTCATGTTTCCAGGCGATCTGCGTCAGTTCGCCCAGGGTCGCCAGTTCGCCCAGTTGCGCCTCGTCGTTGGCGTCCTGGATCGAGCCGGGACGCAGCCCGTCGCCGAGGCTGAAGGCTACGTCATAGGCCTTCATGATCTGGCAAATGTCTTCGAAGTGGGTGTACAGGAAATTTTCGCGGTGGTGGGACAGGCACCACTTGGCGAGGATCGAACCGCCGCGGGAAACGATGCCGGTCATGCGTTTGGCCGTCATCGGGATATATCTCAGCAGCACGCCGGCATGGATGGTGAAGTAATCGACGCCCTGCTCGGCCTGCTCGATCAGGGTGTCGCGGAAGATCTCCCAGGTCAGATCCTCAGCCTTGCCATTGACCTTTTCCAGGGCTTGGTAGATTGGCACGGTGCCGATCGGTACCGGCGAGTTGCGCACGATCCACTCTCGGGTCTCGTGGATATTCTTGCCGGTGGACAAATCCATCACCGTGTCGCCGCCCCAGCGGATGGACCAGGTCATCTTCTCGACTTCCTCCTGGATGCTGGAACCGAGGGCCGAATTGCCGATGTTGGCGTTGATCTTGACCAGGAAATTGCGGCCGATGATCATCGGCTCGGATTCCGGGTGGTTGATATTGTTCGGAATGATGGCGCGGCCGCGGGCGATCTCGTCGCGGACGAATTCGGGGGTGATCAACTTGGGAATCGAGGCGCCGAAGGTTTCGCCCGGATGCTGGCGCAACAGTTGTTCCGACAGACCTTCGCGCCGCTGGTTTTCGCGGATGGCGACAAATTCCATCTCCGGCGTGACGATGCCGCGCCGCGCATAATGCATCTGGGTGACGTTGCACCCCGGCTTGGCGCGGCGCGGCTGACGCCTTAAGTCGAAGCGCATTTCCGCCAGTTGCGGATCGACCTCGCGTTCGCGCCCATAAGCGGAAGTCAAGTGAGGCAATTCCTCCGTATCATCGCGCTCGTCGATCCACGCCGTACGTAGCGGAACCAGGCCACTGCGGATATCGATGCTGGCGGTTGGATCGGTGTAGGGCCCGGAACAGTCATAGACGCAGATCGGCGGATTGGCTTCCGAACCTTCGGTCGCCGCCCCCGACAGGGTTGCGCTGGTGTGAATCGGCGTATCGGCCTGGGATATCTCGCGCATCGGCACACGAATGTCGGGGCGACTGCCCGCCACATAGGTCTTGCGGGACCGCGGCAGAGGCTGGACACTGGCCTTGTCGACGTGGGCCGTGGTGGCAAGGAACTTGTCATTGGCATTCATGTTCGGAACTCCGATTGGCGAATTGCATGATGGTACGGCAGAATAGTCGAAGCTACTGGAAAGAACTCGGGAATGCAACTATCCGCTCGGTGCGCTAAAGTTTCTGTAGGTCCAGTCGATATTCTAGTTACGTCTAATAGAGGGTGCAGCATGCGGCTTAACATAATTGCCATTTTAGCGGCGCTGGCTGCGCTTTTTCCTGCTGTCGGGCATGGAGCCAGCTGGCGCTCGGTCGCTGGCGACGCCAGTGAATCCGTTGAAATCGACAACGATCGCATCGCCCGTATTGCCGATGGCAAGACCCTCGCCTGGAGCCGGCTGGTGCTCGGCCGTGAATTGGAAATCGGCGCCAGCCGCTATTCGGCGGTCGAGGCGCTCAATCGTTATGATTGCGCGAATCATCGCTTCACCACCCTCAAGCGCGTCTATTTGCGTGGCGGCAAGGCGGTCAAACAGGAGACCATAGACTCCCCCAGGGAACTGGAGGCGGCGCCCGACAGCGTAGACCAGCGCTTGCTCGACATCGCCTGCAAGCCGCGCAACCCCCGTGAGATCAAGCGATTAGCCGAATCAGCCGGAAGATCGCCGGACGCCGCCGGGACCGGGGCGGGGCTCGAACCAGAGACCTCTCATCAGGCCATGTATGCCGATATGCGGCTCGACGGTGACGGCAAGCGCGCCTCGGTGTATCAGGTCGAGGCCACGCCTCCTCCGGCCAGAATCGGCCTGCCTTCCAAGGCGGAACTCGAAGCGGCTGTCGCGGCGACCGAGAAACCTGCTGCCGCCACGGCTGAAAAGGCTCCCGCCAAGGCAGCCCCGGTACCGCAATCCCTCGTTCCGCCACGTACCCGCGCCTCGACCGCGCCCTCCCAGGCGGATACCTACACCTATGTGCGCAACTCTACCCGCGCCTCGCGCAAGAAAGCCGCGCCGGTTGAAGCCGATCCCTATGCCCATGTCCATTGGGGTTATGAAGGTTTGGGCGCACCGGCCAACTGGGCCAAGTTGCAGAAGGACTATGCGGCTTGCGCTACGGGCAAGCGCCAATCGCCGATCGACATCCGCGACGGTATCCGCGTGGATCTGGAACAGATCAAGTTCAATTACAAAACCACGTTGTACCGCATCATCAACAACGGCCATACCATACAAGTTAATGTCGGCGGCGGCAGCACCATCGCCGTCATGGGACGGAGATTCGAACTGGTGCAACTGCATTTCCATCGCCCTTCCGAAGAACGGGTCGATGGCATGGCCTTCGACATGGTGGTCCATCTGGTCCATAAGGATCTCGACAACCAGTTGGCAGTCATCGCAGTGCTGCTCGAACAGGGCAAGGAACAACCGGTGATCCAGTCGATCTGGAACAATATGCCGCTTGAGGTGAATCAGGAGATTTCACCCATGGTGCCGATCGATTTGAGTCGCCTGCTGCCGGAAAGCCGCGCCTACTGGACTTATATGGGATCGCTGACGACACCGCCCTGCACTGAGGACGTCATGTGGATCGTCTTCAAGCAACCAGTTCCCGTTTCCGAGGACCAGGTGGCCATTTTCTCCCGTTTGTACCGCAACAACGCCCGGCCGATTCAACCCCCCAACAACCGGCTGATCAAGGAATCGCGCTAAGGCCGATCCCCCCACGACAAGAGAAACCGGCATCCGCCGGTTTTTTTGTTGACAAATGTCGACCTCACCCATATATTACTGACCAGTCAGTCATTAATGAGGTTGATCATGGTAGGTTCTCGTCATTCAGACACCCCAGACACCGCCAAGGCCCCGGCCCGCCGCCGCAAGGAAGCCCGCCCCGGCGAATTGACCGCCGCCGCGCTGGCCTTGTTCGTCGAGCGCGGCTTCGCGGCGACCCGGCTGGACGACATCGCCGAACGCGCCGGCGTCTCGAAAGGCACACTCTATCTGTATTTCGACAGCAAGGAAGCGCTGTTCAAGGCGGTGATCCGCGAAGGCGTAGTGCCCGCCATCGAGGCTGGCGAGGCGATGCTCAAGACCTTCCGCGACGACCCGGAGCGCCTCCTGCGCGAATTACTCTTCGGCTGGTGGCAAATGCTCGGTTCGACGCCTATCGGCGGGATACCCAAGTTGATGATCGCGGAAGGCGGAAACTTCCCCGAGGTCAATCAGTTCTATTTCGACGAGGTGATTACCCGCGCCCACCGCTTGTGCTATGCGGCGCTGGAGCTCGGGGTGGCGAAAGGCGTATTTCGCCCGGTGGATATCGAGGCGCAAATCCAGGTGATCCTCGCCCCGCTGTTGATGCTGGCGATCTGGAAACACTCGTTTGCCTGCTGCGCGGGCAGCGAAGTCGCCCCGCAACGTTATCTCGAAGCCACCCTCGACCTGATCCTGAACGGCCTGCGGCAGGCCGGGCAGAAACCCGGAGAAACCCGATGAATACAGCGACGTTGACCATGGATTCCGCCGCAGTCGCGGTCGGTGCCACGCTTGCGCTCACACGCTACTGGACGCCTGTGGCAGGCCCCGATGATGCCGCCGCTGCGCCTATCCTTCCATCCGACATCGAAAGCGAGACAAAATGACTCTACGGGCGGCATTACTCATTTCACTGCTGCTTGGCACCACGGCCATGGCGGGGTGCGGCAAAGGCGAGCAAGACCAAGTCCCGGCGGCCGGGGTGATTCCGGGCGCCGACAAGCAGCGCCAGGCTGAGCCGCCGCGCCCCGTTCGCTACCTACAGGTCGGCATGAGCAATGTGGGCGACATCGCTATCCTCCCCGGCGAGATTCGCCCGCGTTTCGAGCAACGCTACGGCTTTCGCGTCGGCGGCAAGATAGCGCAACGACTGGTCGATGTCGGCCAGGAGGTCAAGGCAGGCCAGATACTGGCATTGCTCGATTCACAGGACGTGCTGCCGGCGATCAACGCGCAGGCGGCACAGGTCGAGGTCAGCCAAAGCGATCTCAAACTGCAGCGCAGCGAACTCAGGCGGCAGCAGGAATTGCGCGACAGGGGCTTTGTCTCCGGCGCAGCGCTGGAGCGGCAGATTGCCGCGACCGAATCGGCGCAGTCGCGCCTGCGCGCGGCGCAATCGCAGTTGGCCAATGCGAAAAACGGACTCGATTTCCAGACCTTGCGCGCCGATATGGCCGGAGCCGTGGTTGCCGTGGATGCCGAGGCCGGTAGCGTGGTCGCAGCGGGCCAAAGCATTGTGCGCGTGGCGCAACTGGGCGAAAAGGAGGTCGCCGTGAACGTTCCGGAGCGCGCCGTTGCGCTGATGAAAAAAGCGCGGGGATATAGCGCCAGCCTCGACGCCCTCCCCGCCAGGAACTACACGGCCAAGCTGCGCGAATTGTCGCCGGTGGCCGATCCGGCGAGCCGTACCTATGCCGCACGGCTATCCATACTCAATGCCGACGAAAGCCTCAAGCTTGGCATGAGCGCGACCGTGCGTCTTGACCTGGGCGCCGGACCAGCCATCGTGGTGCCGAACTCGGCACTGTACACCCGCGACGACACGATTCGTGTCTGGCTGGTGGATCGGACCAGCGAAACGGTCAAGCCCGTCGCCGTCAAGGTCGGCGAGAGTACCAATGACGGTGTCACCATTCTCTCCGGCCTACAGCCGGGCGATCTGGTGGTCACTGCCGGGGCCAACCTCCTGTTGCCGGGACAAAAAGTGCGCCTGCCGGGAACCACCGCAACACCCGCGCCCACCGCTCGGAGCGCAGGCAAGTCATGACCCACTTCACCCCAAAGCCGCGCAAATTCAATGTTTCCGCGGCGGCCATCACCCACCAGCAGCTGACGCTGTTCTTCATACTCGCCATTGCCATTGCCGGAGTCAGTGCCTACTTCCAACTCGGTCAGCGCGAGGATCCGGATTTCACCTTCCGTGCGATGACCATCCGCACCCTGTGGCCCGGCGCGACGACCGAGCAGGTCGACATGCAGGTCACCGACCGTATCGAAAAGAAACTGCAGGAGATGCACTATTTCAAGCGTACGCAAAGCTACTCCAAGCCCGGGGAGTCGCTGATAGTCCTGGAACTGGAAGATACGGCACCGCGCAAGGAAGTGCCTGAACTCTGGTACCAGGTACGCAAGAAGATCGGCGACATGCGGCAAACCCTGCCGGCCGAAGCGATCGGTCCCTTCTTCAACGATGAGTTTGGCGATGTGTTCGGCTCGATATACGCGTTTACCGGCGATGGCTTTACGCTTTCGGAGTTGCGCGACAAGGTGGAAGACGTCCGTCAGGACTTGCTGCATATTCCCGACGTCGCCAAGATCGAACTGGTGGGGGTGGTCGACGACAGGATATATGTAGAAATCAGCAACGCCAAAATTGCCGCCCTGGGCATCGACTTCAATGCCATCGCGCAGCAATTGCAAGCTCAAAACGCCATCGCTCCGGCCGGCACCATACAAACCAAGGATAACGCCATAGCCCTGCGCGTCAGCGGCAACTTCGAATCGGTCAAGGCGGTTCGCGACCTACAGCTTGCAGTGAACGGGCGCACGATAAGCTTGGGCGACATTGCCAGAGTCTACCGCGGCTTCACCGATCCGCCGGTCCAAACGACGCGCTTCACAGGCAAGCCGGCCATTTTGCTGTCCGTTTCCATGAAAAGCGATGGCGACGTGCTGCGGCTCGGCGACCATCTCACGCAGGAAATGCAGCGCATCAAAGGCGATCTTCCGGTAGGCATCGAGTTCCACCAGGTCTCGGACCAACCCAAGGTCGTCAGGGAGGCCGTGGGCACCTTCATGAGTTCGCTGATGGAGGCCGTGGCCATCGTTCTGGTGGTGAGTTTCCTGTCGCTGGGCTGGCGCGCCGGAGCGGTGGTTGCACTGACGATTCCTTTCGTGCTGCTCGCAACCTTCCTTGTCATGCACGCCTTGAAGATCGATCTGCATCGCATCTCGACCGGCGCGCTGATCATTTCACTCGGACTGCTGGTCGACGATGCGATGATTGTGGTCGAAATGATGGTGCGCAAACTGGAGGAAGGACTGGATAAGTTTGCGGCAGCGACATTCGCCTACGTGAGCACGGCCTGGCCGATGCTTTCCGGAACCTTGGTGACCGCGGCCGGATTTCTGCCCATAGCGACTGCCAAATCGGCAACCGGTGAATACACTTTCGGCATGTTCAGCGTGACCACGATCGCGCTGGTCGTGTCCTGGTTTGCCGCGATCATCGCCACGCCGCTGTTTGGTTACTGGCTGCTCAAGCGCCCGAAGAATGCCACCCTTGCGGGCCAGCCGCACGAGCATTTCGACACACCCTTCTACACCAGGCTGAGGTCGCTCATCGACTACTGTCTCCGGCATCGCTGGCAGACCATCCTGATCACGCTCGTCGCCCTGCTGATAGGCGTTGGCGGCATGGGACTCACCGAGAAGCAGTTCTTCCCGACCGGCGATCGCACCGAGGTCATGGTCGAGATGTGGCTGCCCGAAGGGGCCAGCTTTCAGGCGACCGAAACGCAGGTATCCCGACTGGAGGCGCTGATCAAGGCGGACCGGGATGCAAAGACGTTTGTCACGAGTGTCGGCATGTCATTGCCCCGGTTCTTCCTGTCGCTCAATCAGGAACTGTTCCGCCCGAATTTCTCGCACACGCTGATTCTCACCGAGAGCGTCGCGGCAAGGGACCGTTTGGCGGCCAGGCTGCAAACGGAACTCGACACCAATTTTCCCGGCGTGCGCGGACGCGCGATGAAGACGCCGCTGGGCCCGCCGGTGGCCTATCCGGTGATCTTCCGCGTCAGCGGCCCGGACATCGCCGTGCTCAAGCAGATCGGCGACGAAGTCGCGGCCGTGATGCGCAAGAATCCTAGCACTGTCGAAGTCAATACCGATTGGGGCGATCGCACACCGGCGCTGCAAGTTGACCTCGATCAGGACAGGGCGCGCGCGTTGGGCGTCACTTCGGCGGCGGTCTCGCGTGCGCTGGGCAGCGTCGTCTCGGGCGGCGTCATCGGGCAGTACCGCGAACGCGATCGGCTGATCGACGTGACGGTGCGCAGTCCCGCCAATGAGCGCATTGCCGTGGCTCAAGTTGCGGACATGCAGATACCGACGGCGACGGGGCGGACGGTTCCCCTGGCACAGGTGGCGACGGTCAAACAGATCATGGAAGAGCCGATCATTCGCCGCTATTCCCGCGTGCCGACGCTATCGGTGCGTTCCGATATTGTTGAGGGCATGCAGGCCCCCGACGTGTCGGCGCAGATCGATCCGCAACTGGCAGCCATACGTGCCAAGCTGTCGCCGGGCTACCAGATCGAAGCCGGCGGTGCCTACGAGGAAAACGCCAAGGCACAGAATTCGATCAGTGCCGGGGTACCGATGATGCTGTTCATCTGGCTGATGCTGCTCATGCTGCAACTGCGGACTTTCTCGCTGTCCGGCATGGTATTGCTGACAGCGCCTTTCGGCATCGTCGGGGTGGCGATCGGCCTGCTGACCTTCCGCTTGCCATTCGGCTTCGTGGCGATGCTCGGGGTGATTGCCCTGATGGGCATCATCATGCGCAACACCATTATCCTGATCGACCAGATCAGGCAAGATATCGAGGCCGGGACCGACGCCTGGGTTGCCGCGCGGGAAGCGGCGGTGCGCCGCTTCCGGCCCATCTGCCTTACCGCCGCCGCCGCGGTGCTGGCCATGATTCCGCTCACCCGTAGCGTGCTCTGGGGACCGATGGCCGTCGCCATCATGGCAGGGCTCATCGTGGCGACGGTGCTGACGATCCTGACAGTTCCGGCGATCTATGTGGCGTGGTTCCGGATCAAGGAGCAAACGCAGTGAATTTTCGCTGCCGCAATGCGCATGGCTTGCTGGCAGTATGCGTGAGGTTCGCTTTGGTTCGCTTTGGTTCGCTTTGGTTCGCTTTGGTTCGTCTCGTCCCGTCGCTTATAGCGACTGTTCGCGCAGATCCCCATGCAATTCGTCGCAAGGCCGCGAAGGAATGGGCAGGGTGCAGGTAGACTAGAATGCATGTTTTCCCGGCCTTAGATATATTAATATACGCTAATATAGCATTTGGAGAAACCGCATGAATCTCGAACAAGCCCGCTTCAATATGATCGAACAACAGATTCGCCCCTGGGAAGTCAGCGACCAGGACGTGCTTGACCTGCTCTTCGTCGTCAAGCGCGAGGAATTTGTACCGCCGGCCTATCGCCTGCTGGCGTTCGCCGACATCGAGATCCCCCTGGGCCATGATGCCTGCATGCTGCCGCCGCGGATCGAAGCGCATGCCCTACAGGCATTGCGCGTCGGCAAGACCGACAAGGTACTGGAGATCGGCAGCGGCTCGGGCTACATGGCGGCGTTGCTGGCCGCGCATGCGGCGCACGTCTGGAGCGTCGACATCGTGCCGGAATTGACCGGGATGGCGCGGGCCAATCTCCAGCGCCAGGACATCGGCAATGTCACGCTGGAGACTGGCGACGCGGTGCGCGGCTGGCCGGCCCATGCCCCCTACGATGTGATCATGGTTTCCGGCAGCTTGCCGATCATTCCGCCCGAACTGCTGGCCCAACTCAAGGTCGGTGGCCGG
>JBAYJH010000031.1:0-25895 GCA_041665185.1 Sterolibacterium sp. | reverse complement strand
GTCAGCGCAAGGTATTGCGCATCCACTTCAGGGAATGTGCCTGTGCCAGCCAAAACACCGTGCGGGGACAGACGAATACCCACCTTGTCCGCACCAATGGCTGCAACCGTAGCGCGTGCAATCTCCAGTGCGAAGCGGTTCCGGCCTTCGATGCTGCCGCCGTAGCCATCGGTTCGCTTGTTGACGTTGGCGTTCAGGAACTGCTCTATCAGGTAGCCATTCGCAGGATGCAACTCAACGCCATCAAAGCCTGCTTCGATGGCCAGCTTGGCGGATTGCACATATTCATCAACAGCTGCCGCAATATCCGCTTGCGTCATCGCCCTGGGCGGCGAATTCGGCTGCGAACCTAGGGAATCCGTGAACATCTCCCCATGGCACTGGTCTGCTGAAGGTCCCAGCACCTCGGCACCTGCCGGAAGATTGGCAACGTGCGTCACACGTCCGGTATGCATCAGTTGAACGACTATCTTCCCGCCTTTTGAATGCACGACATCGGTCACCTGCTTCCAACCCGCGACTTGGGCGGCATTGAAAAGGCCGGGAATGCGCGGGTAGCCCAGCCCGTTGGGCGAGGGTGAAGTACCTTCGGTGATGATCAAGCCCGCCGTCGCGCGTTGGCCGTAGTACTCGGCCATCAACGCGGTGGGGATGTTGTCTTGTGACGCACGGCTGCGGGTGAGCGGCGACATGACGACGCGGTTGCTCAGTTGCAAGGTCGATGTCGTAAGCGGTGTAAATAACATGATTGTTCTTTCGGTTGGGTAAGTGGGGTTTCTGTGCTCAGTTCGCTTGGGGAAGGTAGATTGGGCGCTGCGCCGTCAGGCCTTGACCGACCTGCTGGGTCAGCACATCGGCCAACACCTCATCGGCGCCGGCCGCCAGCCCGTCGAGCGCGCGCTGGACAATCTCCTCGGCGCTGCTCTTCTGTGCTTCGAAACCCCGCGTCATGTCGGTGTCCACGTAGGCCATGTGCAAGCCCAGTACCTGAGTCTTCTGCCCCGCCAGTTCGTGGCGCAGTGCATTGGTCAGCGACCAGGCGGCCGACTTGCTGGCCGAATAGGCGGCCAGCTCGCCGCCATTCACCCACGACGCGACCGACAACACATTGAGCAGCGCACCGCCGCCATTGGCTTTGAGTACCGGCGCGAAGGCCTTGCTCATATTCAACATGCCAAAGAAGTTGGTCTCAAGAATGCGGCGAGCGACCTCATCGCTGTCCTGTAGGAGAAACCCGCCGGGCTGGGCAATACCGGCGTTGTTGATCACCAGCGTCACATCCGACGCTCGTTGAACGGCAGCAGCGACCTCTTCAGGTTTGGTGACGTCGAGCTGTAGAGCCTCGACACCCGGCAACGTCACGGTTGCGGGATTGCGTGCGGCAGCGTAGACCTTGCGCGCGCCACGGGCGAGCAAGGCGCGTGCAAACGCCAGACCGATTCCGCGGTTGGCACCGGTGATAAGAACGACAGAATTTTCGATTTTCATTGGGAGACTCCTGGGGTTAAATGGGAACTACGTATGATGGACGTCATATCTATGGGCGTGCCATTGCGTGGAAGGCGACGGCGACGACTCAGCGAACCTTGATCACTACCTTGCCTTTGACACGTCCGCTTTCGACGTAAGCCAATGCCTCGTTGGCGGATTCGAAGGGGAAAACTCTGTCAACAATGGGGCGTATAACACCCGACTCGATCAGCGGCGTGATTTGCCGCAGTTGGCTGCCACTGGCTTTCATGAACAGGAACGAGAAGCCAACATTGAGGCGTTTCGCTTTTCTGCGGGTGCCAAAGCTCAGAGCGCGCATGACCTGTTTCACAAACCATGGGGCCTTGATTTCTTCAGCAAATGCGGGGTCCGGGGGGCCAGAGATGGAGATGAGTTGCCCACCGGGCTTGAGCACACGCAGAGACTTCTCCAGCGTCTTGCCATCCTGGCTGTTCAGAACGACGTCGTAGCCGCTCAGGACTTTTTCAAAATCGTCTTTTTTGTAATCAATGACGACATCTGCGCCCAGGCTTTTCACCCAAGCCACATTGCCTGTGCTGGTGGTAGTGGCAACGGTCGCGCCCAGATGCTTGGCCAATTGGATGGCAAGCGTGCCCACACCGCCAGAGCCAGCCTGGATGAAGACCTTTTGCCCATTCTTCAGCTTGGCCTTCTCGACCAGTGCCTGCCAAACCGTCAAAGCGACCAGCGGGATGGACGCGGCCTCTTCCATCGTGAGATTCTTGGGTTTGAGCGCTAGCGACGCTTCCTTGACAGGGACGAATTCCGCGAACGTGCCGATCCGAAAATCATCCGGCCTGGCATAGACCTCGTCACCAGGCTTGAACTGCCGCACGTGCCGGCCCACCTTGACGACCTCTCCGGCTACGTCGTGGCCCATAATGAGGGGGAGTTGATAGGGCAGGATGAGCTTGAACTCTCCGTCCCGGATCTTGGAGTCCAGCAGGTTCACGCCAGCGGCATGCACCTCGACCAAGACCTCGTCATCGCGCAGTTCCGGCGTCGGCATATCCGCCAACCGCAGCGGGCTCTTTTTTCCATATCGATCGATGATGAATGCTTTCATGGCTTTCCCTCTTCTCAAAAAATGCTGCGGTGAAATTCGACGGCTAATGTGACCAATGCAGTTCGCATGATGGTTATCATATTCATGGGCAAAAAAAAATCAGTCAGTGGAAGCGGTTGCAGGCAGAGCCAGGCTCTTCACGGTTGCGCTGCACAGCGCGTCAGACAGCGCAGCATCATCGACAGCGCGGGCCAGTATCAAAGTGCCGACCATCGTGGCCACAGTGACCAGCGCGCGTTCGTGTGCGCTGGATTGTCCCCAGTCAGGAAACTGACGGCTGACCAGATCAATCATCTCCTTGATGCGGCGCGTAGCGACGCGCCGCACCTCGGGCGATTGGCGTGGCATTTCGGAACCCAAGGCTGAAATCGGGCAACCTGTCTCAATACTCTCGAGATGCTCCTTGGAGAGATAGACCTGCATCAGCGCCTGCAACGACTGGTCCGGCGGTACTGCGGCGATGACACTCTCCGCAAAGGCGTTGGATTCAGCACCAGCCCGGTCCGCCGCCTCGGCCAACATGGCTTCGCGCGATGCAAAGTGGGCGTAGAAGGCACCATGCGTCAGACCAGCTTCCTTCATGATGTCGGCAACACCCGTGCCGTCATAGCCGCTACGCCGGATAGCGCGTGCAGCGGCACCCACGATGCGCTCGTGTGAAGCCTCTTTGGCAGCGGTTCGGATAGTTGCTGACTTTCGCATGATGCGTATCATACATGAATTCTTTCCAGTGTGCAACATGTTGAATCAGGCATGGCGGCAAAAATCAGTGGCTATGGCTTTTTGATCCAGGACCAGCTCCAGGTTGTGTTTCGCGCACGCAAGTTGACAGCCACGTCCATCCCTGTATTCTGCAACCCCCTTTTCAGTATCCATGACCATGTGGTTCCGCAATCTTCGCATTTACCGCCTCGCGCATAGCCCCGGGTTCACCGCCGCAAGCCTCGACGCCCAACTGTCGAAGCGTCCCCTCAACCGTTGCGGCAGTTTCGATATGCAGAGCCGCGGCTGGGTCTATCCCCGTCAAGAGGGACAGTTCGTCCATGCGCTACACGGGCAATGGCTGCTGGCCCTGGGTGTGGAACAAAAGCTGCTGCCGGCCACGGTAATCCGCCAGGTGGTGCAGGAACGGGCGGCGGCGATCGAAGCCGAGCAGGGCCGCAAGGTCGGCCGCAAGGAGCAGCGCGATCTGCGTGACCGGGTGACCGAGGAGTTGATGCCGCGCGCTTTCACGCGTCGCCGCACTACCTGGGGATGGATCGACCCGGCGCATGGCTGGCTGGTCGTCGACGCCGGTTCGGACGCCCGCGCCGACGAATTCATGGAAGTGCTGCTGGCCACGCTCGACGACCTCCATCCGCGCGCCGTGCAGTCGCGGATCGCCCCGTCCGCGGCGATGACCGATTGGCTCGTCTCGGGCGATGGCCCGGGTGAATTCACGCTCGACAGCGACCTGGAGCTACGCTCGGCGCGCAACACCCAGGCGGTCATCCGCTATGTCCGCCATGACCTGGAAGGCAAGGAGATCCGCGAGCATATCGCCTCCGGCAAGATCGCCACCCAACTGGGAATGACCTGGAACGACCGAATCTCATTCATCCTGACGGATAAGCTGACGGCAAGGCGCGTGTCCTTCCTCGACATCCTTCAAGACGAGGCGGAAAAATCCGCCGAGACCGCCGACGAGCAGTTCGATGTCGATTTCGTGTTGATGTCGGGAGAACTGGCCAAGCTTCTTCCCGACCTGCTAACCGCCCTCGGCGGAGAATTGAAACCCGAGTAAACAGCCTGCTCCGATGCAGCCGACCCCAGGCCTCCCTGCCTAATTAGTGGGCAACGGACCGGCGGCCTAGTGGCACTATTGCAGGGACATGACTACCCACAGCCTTATCCACAAATTCTGTGGATAAGGCTGGTGGTTTGCCAGGCCAGAGGGACCGCATCAGGAGTGCCGGCGAGGAGGAATTGAGCATGCGCGTTGACATTTATCTACTTGTCCACCGCTATCGCAAGGATGTCATAATCGTCGCCGCGACGCCTCCGATTCAAGCCATCCGCAGCCCTTGACCGAGAGAAAATCATGAACGCAAACTCTGCCTCCGCTCGTCCCTTGGATCAGGTCCCGATGCCCGCCGAGTTCACGGCGTGCTTTACACGCCAGCGTGCCGCCTACCTGGCCCACCCCGTGCCGAGCTACGTCGAGCGCCTGGCCGACTTGAACGGACTAGCGCGCCTGCTCAAGGAAAACCGCGAAGCGCTGGTGCAAGCCATCAACCTCGACTATGGCAATCGTTCCGAATTCGAAACCCTGTTCGGTGAATTCTTCGTGGTGCTGGAATCCATTCGCGACGCCGCCGGGCACCTCAAGAAATGGATGAAGCCGCAAAAACGCCAGATCGACTTCATGCTCTACCCCGGTGCCTATAACCGGGTGATACCGCAGCCGTTGGGCGTGGTGGGCGTCATCGTGCCGTGGAACTTTCCGCTCAACCTGAGTTTCGCCCCGCTGGCGGCGATTTTCGCGGCCGGCAATCGGGCCATGGTCAAGATGTCGGAAAACTCCCGTCACCTGGCCGACCTGCTCGGGCAGCTCAGCCCGAAATATTTGTCCGAAGACAAACTCAAGTTCTTCGAGGACGGCGACGGCCGCGGCCCGGCCTTTTCATCGCTGCCTTTCGACCACCTGCTGTTCACCGGCTCCGGCGCCACCGGCCGGGCGGTGATGGCCAGCGCGGCCCGCAACCTGACGCCGGTGACGCTGGAATTGGGCGGCAAGGCCCCGGCGATCGTCGGGCCGGATTTTTCGCTCAAGACGGCCGCTGAACGCATCATGTGGGTGAAGATGTTCAACGCCGGGCAAATCTGCACCAACATCGACTACGTGTTCCTGCCGGAAGGTGCGGAGGGCGAGTTCACCGAGCACTGCAAACGTCTCCTGGCAGAGCGCTATCCCGACCTCAACAGCCCCGACTACACCGCCATCATCGACGCCCGTGCCTACCAGCGGCTCGAAGCAACGCTGGAAGACGCGCGTCTCAAAGGCGCCACGCTGATCAATCTCGCCGGCGGGCAACAGCCCGCCCCCCAGGCACGAAAATTTCCCCCGCACCTGGTGCTGAAGCCAAGCGAAGACATGCAGTTGATGCAGCGCGAAATCTTCGGTCCGATCCTGCCGATCCGCACCTACCGCGACAAGCGGGAGGTCGTCGACTACATCAACGGCCACGACCGTCCGCTGGCGATCTACCCGTTCACCCATGACCGCTGCCTGCAAGACTATTACATTGCCAATGTGATGTCCGGCGGCGTCTCCGTGAACGAGGCGCTGCTGCATGTCGCACAGCATGATCTGCCCTTCGGTGGCGTCGGGGCCAGCGGCATGGGACACTATCACTCGCAGGAAGGCTTCAACACCTTCTCGAAGCTGCGTCCGATTTTCTATCAGGGCCCGTTTTCGGCGATCCAGATGCTGTTCCAGCCGCCATACGCCAAGCGTGCGATGAAGCTATTGAACCTCCTCATCAAGTTCAAGGCCTGAAGCCCGCCACGTGGCCACGGTAACGAGACTCCCGCGACAGCCATGAAGATCATCGTCGTCGATGACAATCTTTCGATGCGCAAGGTGTTATCGGCGCTGTTCGAAAGCCAAGGACACTCGGTTGTCGCCTCCCTTGAGGACGGTACCAAACTCACCGAGTGCGTCAAACAGCATGCGCCCGAACTGGTTTGCCTCGACTACAACCTGCCCGGCCGCAATGGCCTGGAGCTTCTCGCCGAGTTGCACGCCTCGTCGCCGGATATCGACGTGATCATGTTGACCGGATCGAATGATCCGGACTTGGTTGGCCGGGCCGCGGACGCCGGAGCCTCGGGTTTCCTGCACAAGCCGTTCTCACAGCCGCAAATTCTCGAAGAACTCAAGCAGGTAGAGGAAAATCGGCGGGTGATTGCCAGGGCCGCCAGTGCTGGACCCGCTCCCGATATACTGGCTTCTCGGCAACCAAAGCGAACCGCCCTGATCGTCGACGACAGCGGCTCGATACGCCTGCTGCTGAAGGGCATCTTGCAGGACATCGGACTCGACGTCGTGCAAACGGTGGGCGATGGGCCAGAAAGCATAGAGGCGGCAAAGAAGCACCTCCCGGATGTCGTGACGCTGGATGTGGATATGCCGCGGATGTCCGGATTGGAGGCGCTCCCGTTGATTCTGCAAGCCAGTCCATGGAGCAAGGTCGTGATGGTGACTGGCAACCCGAACAAGAGTTTCGCCGAGGCAGCCATCGCCGGGGGCGCCAAGGGCTATATCCTGAAGCCCCTGCGCCCGGCCTACGTGGAGGCGTTCATGAAGAAGTTGCTGGCGTAGTCATGGGCGGGCACCTTCGAGCGGCAACATCGAACCGGTCCGGGAGCGCATCCTGACGTGCTCGTGGCTGGAATCCTGCCGTTTCGCCCATCACGCCGATCAACAAGTCACTCCGTATTTTCGACTGTCCATCGCATGGTCATCGCAATCCAAGAGTGGTTCTCCTAAGGTGACGTTCACGGCGCGGATGCGCTGCTGACGGGAGATGACAATGAACTCGACGATAGGGCTACGATGAAATCCCACTACCCTGTTGACTCGTTAACCGGCCTGCCTTCCTTGATGCGATGGCAGCAGGCTGTCCGCGTCGGCATCCAGACCTTGCTGTTCAACAGTGTGGTGGCGCTGATGTTGCTGCCGCTGCTGGACAATAGCTACCCCGATCTATGGATCAGCGCCCAAGTCGTCGGTTTTTCCGTGCTAGGCTGCCTGCTGCCGGTGCTGCACTGGTCGCCGCCGGGGCGACCGCGGATTCTCCAGTTGGCCGGCGCGTTGATAGGCGGGTCGCTTCTCGGCACTGTCCTGGTCGTCCTGATCAAGGGTCGCGAGCTGTCACTTTTTTTGGAAGAGCCCCGTTACCTTGCCTCGTTTGCGCTCACCGCCTCCTTAGGCGTGGTCGTCGGCGCCATCGCCAGCCTGGTGATGGCCGGGAAGGCGAGAATCGCAGTCGCTGAAAAGGAGTTGATGCGAACCGAAGCGGAACGGCAAAAGCTCGCGCGCCAAACGGCCGAAGCGCAGTTGCAGGTATTGAAGGCGCAGATCGAGCCTCACTTCCTTTTCAACACCCTCGCCAACCTGCGCTATCTGATCGGCAAGGAGCCGGGCGCGGCAGCCGGCATGCTGGACAATCTGATCGAGTATCTCCAGGCGGCGATGCCGCGCATGCGCGGCGAAACCAGTACCCTCGGCCAGGAAATCGCCATGTCGACTGCCTACCTCAACATACACAAGATCCGCATGGGCAAGCGCCTGGAGTTTTCCGTTGACGCCCCGACACATTTGCTGGAAAAATCGTTTCCGCCCATGATGCTCATCACGCTGATCGAGAACGCCCTCAAGCATGGACTCGGGCCGCTGCCGGAAGGAGGACGAGTTGACCTGGTCGCGCTGGCGGCACACGGAAATATTGCCGTCTGCGTCGCCGACACCGGGAAGGGCCTGGCTTCGACTGCCGGATCGGACAGCGCTTGGGGTATCGGCTTGACCAACATCAGCGGCCGCCTGGCGGCGATCTATGCCGGCAGGGCAAGCCTAAGCCTGAGCGCCAACTCGCCCCACGGCACGATTGCCCGAATCGAGGTGCCCCTTGACGGTTAAACCGCGCATTCTGATCGTCGAAGACGAACCGCTGTTGCGGCACCAATTGCGCGACACCCTGATGGAGCTTTGGCCCGAGCTGTCGGTGATCGACGAAGCGGATTGCGGGATCGCCGCCATCAGCCGCGTCAATGAAGCCTTGCCGGACATCGCGTTTCTCGACATCCATTTGCCCGACATGAGCGGCATCGAGATCGCGCGCCTGCTGCGCGGACGTTGCCAGGTGGTTTTCGTCACGGCGTATGACGACTACGCGGTCACCGCCTTTGAACAGGAAGCGCTCGACTATGTCCTGAAGCCGGCCACCGTCGCGCGCCTGGCCAATACCGTGGCGCGTCTCAAGAACCGCCAAATGCAGGCGGCCCCGCCCGAAATGGATCAGCTACTGGCACAAATCGCCCAGCGGATATCGCCGAAGAGCGACGCATATCTGCGCTGGCTGACCGTCTCGACGGGCAACACCATGCAGCTCATTCCGGTCGGCGACGCGCTATTCTTCCATGCCGACGACAAGTACACGCAAGTCGTGACAGCCGCCAGCGAAGCGCTGATGCGCAAGCCGATCCGCGAGCTGACGGCCGAGCTTGATCCCGAGAAATTCTGGCAGATCCACCGGTCGACGGTGGTCAACGTCGCCGCTATCGCCCGTGTCGTAAGGGCGACGACGGGGCAACTGACGATCCACCTGCGCAACAGCGAACGCTCCCTGCATGTAAGCCGGGCATACGCCTACCGCTTTCGGCAAATGTAGACCAGAACTCGCGCCGTCCGGCAGCCACCGGCATTGATGAGAGGCTGGCGGAAGGAGTAGCATGCGTTCGATGAATACCGAGCCGATACTCGAACACTACGTGCGTCCCCCATCGGCGCTCCACTTCATGTCTCGCGCCATCAGGCCAGCGCATGGATTGCCCAAGGATGGCAGTTTCCCGCGGATCGCTGCGCGCTGGGCCGGGTGGCGGGTCGAGCCGGCGGAATTGCGGGCATTTCGCCAAGCGACCGGCCTGGCCGAGCGACACGGCGTACCGATTCTCTATCCGCATGTCTGCGGCTTTCGCCTCCAAATGGCCCTGCTGACGCATCGAGCTTATCCGCTGTCGATCTGGACGGCGCTGCAAATTCGCAATCGCCTGGTGCGCCACAAACTGTTCGGTCCGGACGAAACTTTCGACATGGAAACATCGCTCGGCGAATACCGTCTGGTAGACAAAGGGATCGAGGTCGACCTGCTCAGCCGCCTGACACGCGGGTCGGACTGCTACTGGGAAAGCCGGATCACCTATTTCTACCGCGGCCGTTTTGGCGTTCCTGGATCCGCGGCAGCGGCGGCGCCATCGCCGGACCTTGCGGATGCAAGCATGGTCGACAGGTTTCTCATGCCGAAAGGCGGCGGATGGCATTTCGGCAAACTCACCGGCGATTACAACGGCATTCACCACTGGCCTTGGTACGCGCGGCGCCTGGGCTTCCCGACGGCATTCCCACATCCGCAGCGCGTGGCAGGCATGTGCCTGGCAAGGCTCAAGGGCCCGGACGCAGAAGTGCAGAGCTTGGACCTTTGGGCCAAAGGACCGGTGTTCTACGCTTCCAACGTCTTACTCAACGCCGCGCAAGGCAATGACGGGCTTAGATTCGGCCTGTCGCTCGAAGGAGACCGGCGTGCGGCGATCATAGGCCATTGGCGCAGCCGCGCGGACGATGGCGCCTAGCGCCGCGCGACCTTCTCAGATAATTCTACAGTGCGGCCGCGGCGCTCGCCGACTACGGTACTAGGCTTTGAAATGGCTGATCGAGCCATGCAATGCGTCGGCTAGTTGGTTGAGTTGTTCGGAAGTCCTGGCAAGCTCATCGACGGCATTGGTATTGTCGAGCGCCATCGTGGCAATGGTCCCGGCTTCTCGCGCAACCAGGTTGACGGCCATGCTCTGCTCCTTGAGCGCACCGGTAATGCCCACCACGGTCGACAATACCTGCTCCGTGCCTTGCTTGATCTGGGCCATCGACGAACCCGCCCGTTCGGCCTTGGCAACGCCTTGGTTAACCCGTTCGGTGCCCTGCTCCATGCTGGAAACCGCCTTGCCGGCGCTGCGCTGGATGTCTTCGACCATGGTCGATATTTCCTGGGTGGCGGCAGCGGTGCTGGCGGCGAGTTTACGCACCTCGTCCGCCACCACCGCGAATCCGCGCCCCTGTTCGCCGGCACGCGCCGCCTCGATGGCGGCATTGAGCGCCAGCAGGTTGGTCTGGTCGGCGATATCCTTGATGACCTTGACGATCTCGGAGATCTGCTGGGAACTTGCGCCCAGTTCGCGAATGATGCCGGATGACAGACTGACCGCGTTGGCGATCTGATTCATTTCCTCGACCGAATCCGCAACCACCTGTCCACCCTGATCGGAAATGTCACCGGCCCGTTTGGCGATCTTCTCGGAATCATCCGCGTTGCTGGCAATCTGGCCGATGTTGGCGGTCATTTGTTCGACGGCCGCCGCAACGCCGGCGGCGGCGTCATTCTGGCGTTGCGAACTCGAGTGCACGACCCGTGACGATTCGGCGAGGTGCCGGGTCAGGTCGACGATGTTGTTGGCATTGCGCCTAACTTCGCCGATCATCTCGCGCAACCGGAGTTGCATCGAGCGCACGGCTGACAGCAGGCTGGAATCGTCGCCGCCATCGACCTGGATGTCGTGCGACAAGTCGCCTTCGGCGATCTCCCTGACAATTTCCTTGGCATTCCCGGGCTCGCCGCCCAGCATCTTGAGCAGGTTGGCGGTAATGCGCCAAGCGATGCCGATGCCCAGCAGAATGGCCAGGAAACCGGAGCCAAGACTGATGTAGGTCGACCGCCCGGCGGTTTCGTCGACCTCATGGACTCTGACGGACGCCGCTGCCACTTCAGTATCGCGCAATTTCGACATCTTGCCGGTGAGGTCATCGGCGACGGCGTCGAATCCGCTCTGCGGTTGTTTCATCACCTCGTTGCCCGCGTCGACACCCTTGGCGATATAGACCTCGGCCATGCGCTTGCCGGTACCGTAATAGATGTCGAAAGACGCATTCAGCAGTTCAAGTTCCTTGAGCTTTTCCGGCTTTGCGGCGTAATGGGTCTTCAGCTTCTTGACACCTTCCTTGAAGGCCTTGGCATGTTTTTCCGCTTCGTCGAATCCATCCCGGGAGCGAGTCGCCGAGACGTCGGTGAGGAATTGCTGGACTTGCACGACAGAGAACGCCATGTCGTTGGCTTGGCGCTCGTACGGAATGATCTCCGCCTCGATCTCGGCCACACCGGTCTGGATGCGGTACAGTCCAAAAACGCAGATGCCGATGATGAGGGAAAACATCGCAATCAGGATGCCGAATCCCAGCATGGTTGTTGCGCGGAAACTCAAATTCTTCACAGTTGTGCCTTCCCTATGGAACTAACAGCTAACTTTGAAACTTAGGAATCGATGCCGGGCCGAGCAGCAGCGTGAGACGGAGAGCCGGCACCCGGTGAAAACCATCGCACCGCTCAGCATTTATCCGTCATGAAACCTGGTCTATTCCTGCTATCGGACAATGGTTGCGGATTGTACATGTTTCCGTGTCGGCAATAGGGTCTAAATGCGTCGGTGTTGATTGCTGTTGCAGCGCATCAAATCAAGGGGATGAGGCAGATCTTGAGCGTCGCGGAACACCATTGGCTCTGCCCCGCAATGGTGCAGTTTTGAGCCATGTCGAAATGCCGGACTCGATCCTCGGATTACCGCCGCTCGGCAGGACACAGCCGCCGCCGTTAGCGCCGGAACAGCGAGTTCCGATCCCCCGACATACGGTCAAGCTCACTTCGGCCGACCAGCCGGCAATGCTATGTTTTGTGTGCGGCGAAGTAAGACTTGATGGTCTCTACCGTCGTGTCGATATCCGTGGCACTCACGTCGAGGTGCGTCACGAACCTGGCGTTGTAGAGCACCTGGGCCAAGATGCCGCACCCTTTCAGCCAGGCTTCCAGCGCGGTGCAATGTTCGCTTGGAAACCGCACGAAAGCCATGTTGGTGGCTTGAGCGAGCACCGTGACTTCGTCAACGCCCGCGAGCCCGCGCGCCAGCCGCTCGGCATTGGCATGGTCTTCCGCCAGCCGCGCATAGTGGTGTTCCAGCGCATACAGGCAGGCGGCCGCGAGTATCCCGGCCTGCCGCATGCCGCCGCCGAGAATCTTGCGCCAGCGATGCGCCGAGCGCATCAAGGCCTCGCTGCCGACCAGCACCGAACCGACCGGAGTTCCGAGGCCTTTGGAAAAGCAGATCGATACGGAATCGAATGGCGCGCACAACTCGGCCACCGATCGGCCCGAGGCGACGGCGGCGTTGCAGATCCTGGCACCGTCCAGATGCGTCGCCAGCCCGTTGATCCGCGCCAGGCCAGTAGCTTCGGTCACGTACTCGGCGGACAGCACCTGGCCGCCGATGGTATTCTCCAGGGCCAGCAAGCGCGTGCGGGCAAAGTGGTCGTCCAGCGGCTTGATGGCCGCCGCAATCTTCTCCAGCGGAATACTGCCGTCCGGCGCATTCTCCAGCGGCTGCGGCTGGATGCTGCCCAGCACCGCGGCACCGCCGCCCTCATACTTGTAGGTGTGGGCAAGCTGGCCGACGATATATTCGTCGCCACGCTGGCAATGGGCCATCAGCGCCGCCAAATTGCTTTGCGTGCCGCTCGGGAAGAACAGGCCCGCCTGTTTGCCGGCTCGCTCCGCCACTACGGTCTGGAGCCGCTGCACGGTGGGATCGTCGCCCCACACATCGTCGCCGACTTCCGCCGCCAGCATCGCCTGGAGCATGCCGGGCGTCGGGCGGGTCACGGTATCGCTGCGCAGATCGATCATGTAGCTCTCTCCTGCTCGCGCTCCTGCAAGGCGCGCCACTGCACCTTGCCGGTGGCGGATTTCGGCAGGGTCTCGATGAATTCGACGATGCGCGGATATTTGTAGGCGGCCATGTTCTGGCTGGCCCAGGCGACGATTTCCTGTTCCGTCACCTTGCTGCGATAAGCCTCCTTGAGGCTGACCAGGCACTTCACGGTTTCGCCGCGGTGGGCGTCGCGGGCCGAGATGACGCAGGCCTCCTGGATCGCCGGATGCTGGTACATCAGCGCCTCGACTTCGGCGGGCCAGACCTTGTAGCCGGAAGCATTGATCATGCGTTTCAGGCGATCGACCATGAAGAAATAGCCGTCCTCGTCGGTGCGCCCCAGGTCGCCGGTGCGGAAGAAGCGCTTGCCTTCGAGATCGACGAAGGCTTCCGCCGTGCCCTGCGGATCGTTCCAGTAGCCGAGAAATACCTGTGGGCCGTTCAGCACGATCTCGCCCACCTCGCCCGGCGGCAGTTCGGTGAAGGTCTGCGGGTCGACCACGCGCGCTTCGACGTCGAAGATCGGAATGCCCAGGCATTGCTTCTTGGCGCGGTCCGGCGGGTTGATGTGGGTCGGTGCGATGGTCTCCGACAGGCCGTAGCCTTCCACATAGGTGATGCCGCGGTCGAGCAGCTTCTGGGCGATCGCCTCGGGCATGGCGGCGCCGCCGCCGCTCATGCGCGTGATGCTGGACAGGTCATACTTGTCGAGGTTCGGATTCATCAGGAAATCGATAATCATGGTCGGGATCGCCGTCCACCCGGTGACGCCATAGCGTTGCACGCACTGCGCCGCGGCTTCGCGGTCCCAACGCGGCAGCAGCACCACGGTATTGCCGCAGAATAACGGTCCGCTCATGGCACCCTGCATGCCAGTAACATGAAAGAACGGCAATACCGCCATGAAGGTGGAATCCTGCTGGATGCCAAACCACTGAATGCCCGCCACCAGCGTGCTCATCGCCGAGCGGTGCGTATGCATGCAGCCCTTGGGATTGCCGGTGGTGCCCGAGGTGTAGGGCATCACGCAGAGATCGTCGGGGCCGACCGTGACCGGCCCCGGTTGCAGTTCCTTCGCCAGCGCATCGCTCCAAAGTGTGACGCCGGGGTCGGCGATGGCCAAGCGCGGCGCGGCGATGAACTCGGGCACCTTGAGATCGGTTGGGCGTTTCAGATAATCCGAATACGCTGCGACGAGAATATTTTGCAACCCCTCGCCGAGCAGCGGTTTCATCTGCGTATATAGATCTTGCGCAACGATAGCCGTGGCGGCACCGCTGTCACTGACATAGTGGCGCAATTCGTTGGTCAGGTTCATCGGATTGATCGGCACCACTACCGCGTTGGCGCGCAGGATGGCGTAATAGCCGAGCACGAATTGCGGGCTGTTCTGCATGAACAGCAGCACCCGGTCGCCTTTCCTCACGCCGCACTCCCGTTCGAGAAAACCGGCGATGCGTTCGGCCTCGTCCTTGAATTCCTGGAAACTGATGGTGGTATCGTAGAAGACCAAATAGGGCTTGTCGGGGAAGCGGCGGGCGGAGACCTCAACGTTGTAAAACAGGTCGGTCTCCGGTATCGTCATGTGGCGCGGCAACCCTTTCGGCCAGTAAGCAAAATGGCGATCGGACATGGTGCGTTCCCCTCCTGCTGGCAGACTCAGAGGTACTTCGACAATTCCATCTTGCCGATCTGGTTCTGATGCACCTCATCCGGACCGTCGGCGAAACGCAGCGTGCGCGAGTGCGCGTAGGCCAGCGCCAGGCCGAAATCGTCGGACACCGCGCCGCCGCCGTGCGCCTGCATCGCCCAGTCGATCACCTGAAGGGCCATTCTGGGGGCAGCCACCTTGATCATGGCGATCTCCTTCTTGGCGATCTTGTTGCCGACGGTATCCATCATGTAGGCCGCGTTCAGCGTCAAGAAGCGCGCCTGGTCGATCATGATGCGGGCATCGGCGATGCGCTCGCGCGTCACGCCCTGATCCGAAATCGGCTTGCCGAAGGCAACACGCTTCAGGGCGCGACGGCACATTTTTTCCAGCGCCCGCTCGGCCACGCCGATCAGCCGCATGCAATGGTGGATGCGTCCCGGCCCGAGGCGGCCCTGGGCGATCTCGAAGCCGCGCCCCTCGCCCAGCAGGATATTGGTGACCGGCACCCTCACGTCCTGGAAGATGATCTCGGCGTGGCCGTGCGGCGCGTCGTCGTAGCCGAACACCGGCAGATGGCGCAGCACCTTGACGCCAGGCGTGTCCATCGGAATCAATATCATCGACTGCTGGGAATGGCGGCTGGCGTTGTCCGGATCGGTCTTGCCCATGAAGATGATGATCTTGCAGCGCGGATCGTTGGCGCCGGAGGACCACCATTTGCGGCCGTTGATCACATAATGATCGCCATCGCGGACAATGCGCGCCTGGATGTTGGTGGCGTCGGACGATGCCACACCGGGTTCGGTCATGGAAAAACACGAACGAATTTTGCCTTCCAGCAGGGGCAGCATCCATTGCCGCTTCTGCTCCTCATTGCCGTAGCGCTCGATGGTTTCCATGTTGCCGGTATCCGGCGCGCTACAGTTGAAGACTTCCGGCCCGATCGGGGAGCGACCCATGATCTCGCACAGCGGCGCGTATTCGAGATTGGTGAGCCCGGCGCCGCGCGGCGATTCCGGCAGGAACAGGTTCCACAGGTCCGCCGCCTGGGCCTTCTGCTTCAACTCTTCGATGATCAGGGTGGGAATCCAGGGATTACCCTTCTGGCGGTTCGCCTCGATCTCGGCGAAGAACGTCGCTTCATTGGGATAGACGTTCTCGTCCATGAAGGCGTTGACCCGTTTCTGTAGCCCCTTGACCTTGTCGCTATGTGAGAAATCCATGCTGCGTCCTTTCAGGAAAACTTCAAAACTTACGATTTACCCATGATGCGCTCCACCTGCCGCCAGGCTTCTTCCGCCAGCGGCCGGGTGCGCTTGCCCGTCTCTATTGCTTCCTGGCTCGATGCATTGCCCTGCACCGCCCGCGCCATGATCCCCTGCATGATGCCGGCGAGGCGGAACATGTTGAAGGCCATGTAGTATTCCCATTCCTTGGGTGCAATCGGTCCGCGACCGGTGTGCCGGCAATAAGCCGCCACGTAGTCGGCTTCGCCGGGGATGCCCAGTGCCGCGAAATCGGTGCCGACCAGGCCGCGAAACTGACCCGGCGACAAACGCCAGGTCATGCAGTGGTAGGCGAAATCGATCAGCGGATGGCCCAGGGTCGACAACTCCCAGTCGAGTACGGCGAGTATGCGCGGCTCGGTCGGATGGAAGATCACATTGTCGAGGCGGAAATCGCCATGCACGATGCGGGTCTCGTCGCCGGCCGGGATATGCGCCGGCAGCCAGGCGATGAGGTTGTCCATGGCCTCGATCTTCTCCGTCTCGGAAGCCTTGTATTGCTTGCTCCAGCGCGCTACTTGACGCTCCAGGTAATTGCCCGGCTTGCCGTAGTCGGTCAAACCGACGGTCTGGTAATCGACCATGTGCAGGGCGCTGATGACCCGGTTCATCTCGTCGAAGATGGCGCCGCGTTCGGCGGGCTGCATTCCGGGTAGGCTCGGGTCCCAGAGGATGCGGCCCTCGACATAGTCCATGATGTAGAACATCGCTCCAAGCACCGACTCGTCGGTGCACAGCGCATGGCTTTTCGCCACCGGCACATCGGTCCGGGACAGCGCGCTGATGACCTGGTATTCGCGATCGACGGCATGGGCCGAGGGCAACAACACGCCCGGCGGCTTGCGGCGCATGACGTAGGACTTGCCGGGCGTCTTGAGCAGGAAGGTTGGATTCGACTGCCCGCCTTTGAACTGCTCGACGGCCAGCGGTCCGTGAAAGCCTGCGACGTGGCCGGCTAGCCACGCTTCCAGCCGTTCGATGTCGAAGGCATGCTGGGCCGCGACCGGGCGGGTACCGATGAATTTGTCGTTCATAGTCGAGTCTTGTCCGTTAACTTGAAATACGCCGCTGAGCGCGCTGTATGACGACGAGCGCAGCGAGCAAACTTAGTCCCCCGCCCTGGGGCGGGGGCAGGGGGTGGGGGACCTTGCGAGCCTTGCTAGCTTTCATGATCGGGGGCGTAGCCAACGCATCATGAATGCTAAATCAGCTTGACGACCTGCTTGCCGAAATTCTGTCCCTTCAGCAAGCCGATGAAGGCGTCCGGCGCCTTGCGCAAGCCGTGGGCTACGCTCTCGCGATACTTGATGCGCCCCGCCGCGACCTCGCTGCCCAATTCCTTCAGCGCCACCGGCCAGCGCGGCAGATGCTCGGAGACGATGAAGCCCTGCATCTTGATGCGGTTGATCAGCACCGAGCCAATGTTCTTCATCGGATAGGGTTCGCTGTTGTACTGCGAAATCAGGCCGCACACGGCGATGCGCGAGAAGGCATTCATGCGTCCCAGCAGCATGTCGAAAATCTCCCCGCCGACATTCTCGAACACGCAGTCGATGCCCTTGGGAGTCGCCGCCTTGAGATCGGCCCAGAGCTTGCCCGCCTTGTAATCGATGCAAACATCGAAGCCCAGCTCGTCGACGACATACTTGCATTTCTCCGCGCCACCGGCGATGCCCACGGCGCGCGCACCATGGATCTTGGCCAGTTGGCCGACGACGCTGCCGACCGCGCCGGATGCCGCCGTCACCACCACCGTCTCACCGGGCTTGGGTGCGCAGATATCCATCAGGCCCACCCAGGCGGTGACGCCCGGCATACCCAGCACGCCCAGATACGCCGATAGTGGCACTTTCGAGTCATCGACTTTCTGTAGCATGGTGCCGTCGCTGATGGAATACAGTTGCCACCCGCCATATCCCGAGACCTTGTCGCCCGCCTTGAAGCCGGAGTGATTCGACTTGACCACCTCGCCCACCGTGCCGCCGACCATCACGGCACCGACGGCGACCGGCGCGGCATAAGACTTGGTGTCGTTCATCCGGCCGCGCATATAGGGATCGAGCGACAGGTAATGATTGCGGATCAGGATTTCCCCGTCCTTCGGCTCGGGTATCGGCGTGGCGACGATATTGAAATTGCTCTCTTCGACCCAGCCGATGGGACGGCTGGCCAGCAACACTTGCAGATTGGTTTCGCTCATTTCATTTTCCTGTCGTTGTGTTGAAAGCGGCGGAGCGAAGCTCAGTTGCCCTCGCCGTCGTGCATCTCCTTGCGCAGCATGAAAGTACCCAGAGATTTTGCGATCATCTGGCCGGAGGCATCCTGCGCTTCACCCTCGCAGAAATACAGCGAGCGGCCGCCGCGCAGCACCCGGCCCTGGGCCACCACACGGCCTGTGGCCGGGCGCAGAAAGCTCATCGACATGTCCACCGTCATGACGCCACCCTTGTGCTGGAAGGAGGTGCGCGCCGCCATGGCCATGGCCACGTCGAGCAGCGTCATGATGACGCCACCGTGGGAAACGTGATAGCTGTTCATCAGTTCGGGCCGCAGTTCGACTGACACAACAGGGCGACCCTCGGCATCCAATTCGGCCGTGACCCCGAGCATGTCGAGAAAAGGCACCTGGATGCCGAAGTAGTCGGTGGCCACGCTTTGATGGCGCCTCAGGTAATACAGGCGCCGCCATCTACGGCGACATACTGGCCGGTGATATGCCGCGAGGCTTCCGAGGCCAGGAACACCACCGCGCCTTTCAGGTCCTCGTCACCGCCCAGGCGATGCAAGGGCGTCGTGGCGATCACCGATTTCTCGATGGTGGCCAGCAGTCCCTGCGACATTTTCGACGGGAAGAAGCCGGGGCAGATGGCATTGACATTGATGTTGTACTTGCCCCATTCCGAGGCCAGCGCGCGGGTGAAATTGACGGCCGCACCCTTGCTGGTGTTGTAAGCCAGCGTCGTCATGTCGGGTGGCCCGCCGGAGAGGCCGGCGACCGAGGCGATGTTGATGATCTTGCCGGATTTCTTGGGGATCATTACGCGTTTGCCGATTTCGCGGCTGAGCTGAAACATGGCGTTGATGTTGAGGTTCATCACCTTGTTCCAGGCGTCGGTGGGGTGGTCCTCGGCCGGCGCGCCCCAGGTGGCGCCGGCGTTGTTCACCAGGATGTCGATGGTGCCGAACTTGGCCAGCACCGCATCGACCATGGCCGGAATGGAATCGAACTTCGACAGGTCGCCGGCGATGGTCAGCACCTCGACGCCGAGCTTTTTCAGATAGGATTCCGCCTCATCCAGTTCAGCCTGCTTCCGCGCCGTGATGGCGACCTTGCAGCCCATCTCGCCCAGCGCCTCGGCCATCTGAAGGCCGAGTCCGCGAGACCCGCCGGTGATCAGGGCGACCTTGCCGCTAATGTCGAAAAGTTTCTTGACGCTCATGGGGTTTTCCTCAGCAAACTTCGAACAGGCCGGCGGCGCCCTGGCCGCCGCCGATGCACATGGTCACGACCACGTACTTGACGCCGCGCCGCTTGCCTTCGATCAAGGCATGGCCGGTCAGGCGGGAACCGGAAACGCCGTAAGGATGTCCGACCGCAATCGCGCCGCCGTTCACATTGAGTCTATCGTCGGGAATGCCCAGCTTGTCGCGGCAATAGATCACCTGCACCGCGAAGGCTTCGTTCAATTCCCACAGCCCGATGTCCTCGACCTTCAGGCCGGCGCGTTGCAACACGCGCGGAATCGCAAACACCGGGCCGATGCCCATCTCGTCCGGCTCGCAGCCGGCCACGGCAAAGCCGCGGAAGATGCCGAGCGGCTGGATGCCGCGCTGCTCGGCCAGCTTGCCGTTCATCACCACACAGGCCGAGGCGCCGTCGGAAAACTGGCTGGCATTACCGGCGGTGATGACGCCGCCGGGGAACACCGTGCGAATCTTGGATACGCCTTCCAGCGTGGTGTCGGCGCGGATGCCTTCGTCGGCGGAGATGGTCACTTCCTTGGTGGACAAGCGCCCGGTGGCCTTGTCGGCGACGCCCATGGTGACCATCATCGGCACGATCTCGTCGTTGAACTTGCCGGCCGCCTGGGCCGCCGCGGCACGCTGCTGGCTGCGCGCGCCATACTCGTCCTGCTTGTCGCGCGGGATATTGTAGCGCTTGGCCACCTGCTCGGCGGTTTGCAGCATGCTCCAGTAGACCTCAGGTTTGTTCTGCACCAGCCAGTTCTCGGCGATCATGTGGCGGTTCATCTCCTGCTGCACGCAGGAGATGGACTCGACGCCGCCGGCGACCATCACCGGCACCTGGTCGACGATCACGCGCTGGGCCGCCATGGCGATGGTCTGTAGGCCGGAAGAGCAGAAGCGGTTCACCGTGGCGCCGGCAACGGTCACCGGCAGGCCGGCGCGCAGGGCGATCTGCCGGGCGATGTTGGCGCCCGTGGCCCCCTCGGGGGTGGCGCAGCCCATCAGGACATCCTCGACTTCGGCCGGGTCGATGCCGGCGCGCGCCACGGCATGTTGCACCGCGTGGCCGCCGAGGGTGGCGCCGTGAGTCATGTTGAAAGCGCCTTTCCAGGACTTGGCCAGCCCGGTGCGGGCGGTTGATACGATTACTGCATCAGTCATTGCAATTCTCCAGAATTCGTTAGCGTGAAATTCAGTTATGAAGCGCCCCGTACCCTAACCCCAAAGTCGGGCACCAGTAACCCACGAGCAGAGCGAGCAATTTGTAGCCCCCGCCCGGGCGGGGGTTGGGGGTGGGGGCATCAATCCCGTCTTTGAACAATTTCATGGTATGGGCGTGGTCTGACGGCCGTGCGCTAGGTTAACTTGTATTTCCAGTGGGTCAGTTGAAGGACTTGCCTTCAGCCGCGAGCTTGGCCAGCAGCGGCGCCGGCTTCCAGAACTCACCATGGCGTCCCTTGGCATATTTCTTCATGGTGTTGACGACGTTCGGCAGACCGACGATATCGGCATACAGCATTGGGCCGCCGCGATGAAAGGGAAAGCCGTAACCCGTCAGATACACCATGTCGATGTCCGAAGCGCGTTGGGCGATGCCTTCTTCGAGGATATAGGCCGCCTCGTTGACCAGCGAGTACACCAGCCGCTCGACGATTTCCTGGTCTGAAATCTTGCGCCGTGTGATGCCCAGATCCTTGGAGTGTTGCACCACCATGTCGTTGACCTGCTGGTTCGAATAGGCGGTGCGGTCGCCCGGTTTGTAGTCGTACCAGCCGGCGCCGGCCTTCTGGCCGTAGCGGCCCATCTCGCAGAGCAGGTCGCCGGTCTTCGAATATTTCGTGTCGGGATTTTCCTGGATGCGGCGCTTGCGGATCGCCCAGCCGATGTCGTTGCCGGCCAGGTCGCCCATGCGGAACGGACCCATGGCGAAACCGAACCTCTCGACCGCCTTGTCGACTTGTTCCGGCAAGCAGCCCTCCTCCAGCAGGAACCCCGCCTGGCGACCATATTGCTCGATCATCCGATTGCCGATGAAACCGTCGCAAACGCCGGAGACCACTGCGGTCTTCTTGATCTTCTTGGCGACTTGCATCACCGTCGCCATCACATCCTTGGCGGTGGCGGCGCCGCGCACCACTTCCAGCAGCTTCATGACATTGGCCGGGCTGAAAAAGTGCAGACCGACCACATCCTGCGGCCGCTTGGTGAAGTTGGCGATCTTGTTCACGTCAAGCGTCGAAGTGTTGGAAGCCAGGATCGCGCCGGGCTTGCAAATCTCGTCCAGCTTCTTGAAGACCTGTTCCTTGACGCCGATCTCTTCGAATACCGCTTCGATGACCATGTCCATGCCTTTGAGGTCGTCGTAGCTCAGGGTCGGGGTCAGCAGGCCCATGCGCTGATCCAGTTTTTCCTGGCTCAACTTGCCTTTCCTCATGGAATTCTCGTAGTTCTTGCGGATCGTGGCGACGCCCTTGTCGAGCGCTTCCTGCTTCATTTCCAGCATGGTCACCGGAATGCCGGCATTGAGGAAATTCATGGTGATGCCGCCGCCCATGGTGCCGGCGCCGATCACCCCGACTTTGGCAACATTGCGCAGCGGCGTATCCGCCGGCACATCGGCGATCTTGCCGGCGGCGCGCTCGCCGAAGAAGAAGTGGCGCAGCGCCTTCGACTCCGGGGTCTGAATCAGGTAGAGGAAGCCCTCACGCTCGATCTTCTGGCCTTCCTCGAAACTCTTGGAAGTCACGGCGGCGGCCACTGCTTCGATGCACTTCATCGGCGCGGGGAAAGGACCGGCCACTCCCTTCACCATATTGCGGGCAAACTGGAGAAAGGCTTCGTGATTCGGATAGTTGACCTTCAGATCGCGCACCAGCTTCAGTGGACGATTTTCCGCCACCACCTTGTTTGCGAAGGCCAGCGCGCCCTCCAGCAGGTCGCCGTCTATCATCTCATCGAACAGCCCGGCCTTGGCCAACTGCTCCGAAGGCACGTCGGCGCCCGAGACGATCATGTTCAAGGCCGCTTCGAGACCAATCACCCGCGGCAAACGCTGGGTGCCTCCGGCACCCGGCAGGAGACCCAGCTTGACTTCCGGCAGGGCGATCTTGGCGCCGGCAGCGGCCACGCGGAAATGGCAGGCCAGCGCCAGTTCCAGCCCGCCGCCCATGGCCACCGCATGGATCGCCGCAATCACCGGCTTGTCGCTAGCCTCGACGAAATTGATCACGGTGTGTAGGTTGGGCTCGGCCAATGCAGCCGGCTTGTTGAATTCGGTAATGTCCGCGCCGCCCGAAAAGGCCTTGCCGGCGCCGATCAGAATGATGGCCTTGACAGCGGCGTCCTCGTTGGCGCGATTGACGCCGTCGGCGATGGCCGTGCGCAAGGCATGGCCCAGCCCGTTCACCGGCGGGTTGTTCAGGGTGATCACGGCGACCGCGCCGCGAACCTCGTACTGTCCTGCACTCATGCTCATTTCTCCTTGTGGTCCTTGTTACTGCATTGATAAGCGTGAAACCCGCTTCGAAAGCGCCCCGTAACCCATGAGCGCAGCGAACAATCCGTAGCCCCCGCCTGGGCGGGGGTCGGGGGTGGGGGCGTAATTCCTGTCTTTGAACATTTTCATGGCGCGGGTGGGGTCAGTTGACCATGCGAGTTAAACTTCCAGCCATTCCTTGCGCACGGTTTCGTTGTTGCGCAAATCCTGTGGGGTGCCTTCGAAAACGATCTGTCCGTGGCCCATGACATAGAGGCGTTGCGAGATGTCCAGGGCAATCGCCAGCTTCTGCTCAATGAGCAGGATGGAGATGCCGCGTTCCTTGATTGCCGCGAGAAAATTGCCGACCTGGACGACGATCTTGGGCGCCAGGCCTTCCGTCGGCTCGTCGATCATCACCAGTTCGGGATCGCCCATCAGCGTGCGGCACAGCGTCAGCATTTGCTGCTCGCCGCCGGAGAGCACCCCGGCTGGGGTATCGATGCGCTCGGCGAGGCGCGGAAACAACTCGAACATGTCTTCCATGGTCCACCGCCCCGGGCTGCCCTTGACACCCAGCATCAGGTTCTGCCGCACCGTCAGGTCACCGAATATGGCACGGTCCTCAGGCACGTAGCCCAGCCCCCTGCGGGCAATCTCGAAGGGCTTCTTGCCGAGCAGATGTTCGCCCTTGAAAATGACGCTGCCCTTGGCCACGACCTGGCCCATCACCGCCTTGATGGTGGTGGAGCGGCCGACGCCATTGCGGCCAAGCAGGCTGACGATCTCGCCCTTGCCGACGTTGAAATGCACGCCGTGGAGAATATGGCTCTTGCCATAGAAGGCATGCAGATCCCGAACTTCCAGGAGAAGTTCGGTCATGCTTGAGCCTCCGTGAAGGTGGTGCCGAGATAGGCTTCCTGGACCGCGCGGTTGGCGCGAATCTCCGCCGGCGAACCGGTGGCGATGATTTCGCCATAGACCAGCACCGAGATGCGATCGGCCAGGTCGAATACCACGCTCATGTCGTGCTCCACCATGATCAGGGTCTTGCCTTCGGTCACCCGACGGATCAATGCCACCGCATCTTCGGTTTCCGACTTGCTCATGCCGGCGGTCGGCTCGTCGAGCAGGATCACCTCGGCGCCGCCGGCGATGGTGATGCCTATTTCCAGGGCGCGCTGTTCGGCGTAGGAGAGGATACCGGCAACGGTGTCGCCGCGATGCGCCAGGCCGATTTCGGCGATCACCCCGCGGGCCCGTTGGTTGGCGTCCCGCAGGGCCGCCAGGCGCTGCCAGAACGAGTACTTGTAGTCGAGTGCCCACAACACCGCGCAGCGGACATTCTCGAACACCGACAGGTTGGTGAAAATATTCGTCACCTGAAAACTGCGGCTCAGTCCACGTCGATTGATCTGATGCGGCTTGAGGCTGGTGACGGATTCGCCGTTCAGCAGGATGTCTCCGCTGGTGACCGGAAAGCGGGCGCTGGCCAGGTGGAACAGGGTGGACTTGCCGGCGCCGTTCGGACCGATGATGGCATGGCGTTCGCCTTGCGGAACGCTGAGGCTGACGCCATTGATGATGGCCGTCTGCCCGAAGCTCTTCCTGACGTCGGTCAGCTGTAACGCGGGGGCTCTCATGCCGCCTCCTTGCCATTGATGCCCGCCAGCACCTGTCGCCATGCCTCGGACACCCTGGGCCAGCTCAGCTTCAGCAGGATCAGGCCGCCAGCCAGTATGAGTACCGCTGCAAACCAGGTCGCGCCCGACATGACGTCAATCTCCGCGCCGAGCATCTGTAGCGGCGTATCGACGCCCTCGGCGTGGTGATAAGCCATCTCCACCAGGCCGACCAGGCCGCCGAAGGTGATCAGCAACGGCATCGCCACCAGCACGTAGGCGGGCATGACTTTGCCGAACTGTCCCGCATCCCACAGCCGCTTGTGCATGGCCAGCAGACTGGCGATGCCGCCGGGGGCATACAGCACCATGGTCAGGAAAAACAGTCCGAAATAGAACAACCAGGCCTTGGTCACGCCGGCCACGGCGATTGACAGCATGGAGATCAGCACGGCGCCGATGATCGGTCCGTAGAAAAAGCCGATGCCGCCGACGAAGGCCATCAACAGAACGACCCCCGAGGTCTGCGCGCCCAGGGTCTCGGCGGTGACCATCTCGTAGTTGAGCGCCGACAGGCCCCCCGCGACGCCGGCGAAAAAGCCCGCCAGGATCATCATCATGTAGCGCACCCACTGCGGATCGTAACCGACGAACTGGGCGCGCTCGGGGTTGTCGCGCACGGCGTTGGCCATGCGTCCGAGCGGCGTCTGGGTCAAGGCGTACATCGCCAACATGCAGATGAAAGCCCAGGCGGCGATCAGATAGTACATTTCAATCTGGGGACCGAAGGTGATGCCGAACACCGCCTTGCCGACCACCCGGTTGCCGGAAACCCCGCCCTCGCCGCCGAACACGGCGGGGAACATCAGCGATGCGGATGCCACCAGTTCGCCTATGCCCAGGGAAATCATGGCGAACGTCGTGCCGGCGCGCTTGGTGGACACATAACCGAACAATACCCCGGCCAGCAGGCCGGCCAGTCCGCCGACCAGCGGCAGCATGCTCACCGGCAGGGTGGCGGCCTTCCCCAGCAAGTTCAGGGTATGCATGGTGGCAAAGGCGCCGGTGCCGAAATACACGGCGTGGCCGAAAGAGAGGAGCCCGGTCTGGCCGAGCAGCATGTTATAGGACAGGCTGAAGATCACCATGATGCTGATCTGGCACAGCAGAGACAGGGCAAAACCCTTGTTGAAGACCAGCGGCAGCACGATCATCAACAGCGCCAGCGAACCCCACACCAGCAGGC
>JBAYJH010000030.1:0-26167 GCA_041665185.1 Sterolibacterium sp. | reverse complement strand
CTTGAGTGCGACCGTGTGCCAGCCGCCCGCAGCGATCGCGGTGAAACCGGTGCCGATATACTTGGGCACCAGGCTGTTGCCGGCATTGGGGTCGCCCAATTGACCTTGCACTTTTCAACTCCCGGTCAACGGGCGGCCATCGGATCCGGCACAATGGACAAACGATTCGAACATGGGAAATTCGCCTGTATGGACCACCCCTGCCGGGGCATGGGTCTGGGCTCGCATGCAACCGCAGCGGCTACTCGGAATATAGGCCAGGCCGCCAGAAATACAAGGGCATAGCTTCTTCTGGAGTAAGCCGGCGAAGCCACCGAGGTGGCTTGCAGGATGACTTCTGTGAGGTGCGATGACAACCGAAGATAACGTCAAACCGTCACGTCGATGAATGTTCCGGCGACCTGGCCTTGATGGTTTGAAAGCGGCTGCGAATCGGCGTCTTTCTGCCGCCGCCTGGCTTGCTCCCGCCTGCTCTCCTGCTTGGAATGGCCGGCGAAACCGGCCGCTTCGACGTCGTGCTTCGGCAGTACGACCTGGCTCTTGCCGATGGAGGTTCTGGTGTCAATTGCCATGGCCCCGCCCCTTTCAACCTAAGGTTACGTCCCGGTCCCGTGTTGGCCCTGCCTGAGTATCCATGCATCAGGAATAGCGGCAACTGTTCACGGAAACTTAACCAGTCCCGGCGGCAAGTCTTTGCAGGAATGTGGAATTGTTCACGGTGCGGGCGGAATATGCGGCTCGCAGCTTGCGCCGCGACGCCGGGAGCAGCGCGTTGGTCAACCGGTAATCTTGAAATGCTCGACCACGCTACGCAGGTAGTCGGCGGTCTGGTTCAGTTCACCCACCGTATCCTTCACCTGGACGATGGTCGCGTTGTTCTGTTCTATCAATTGCGCGATCTGTTCGGTATTGCTCGCCACTTCACCGGTGGCGACCGACTGCTCATGCGCCGCCCCGGCGATGCCCTCGGCGAAGTCGGTCACCCGCCGGCTCGAACTGGTGATGTTCTGAAAGCTCTGGTGGGTTTCGTCGATCAACGCGCGGCCTTCCTGGACGCGTTCGACCGCGGTCTCCATCGCGGTCACCGCGGAGCGCGTGGTGACCTGGACTTCCGCCAGCATCCGGTTGATCTCCGCGGTGGTGGTGGAAGTCCGCTCGGCCAGTTTCCTGACCTCGTCCGCCACCACAGCAAAGCCGCGCCCCTGTTCGCCGGCGCGCGCCGCCTCGATCGCCGCATTCAGCGCCAGCAGGTTGGTCTGATCGGCGATTTCCCGGATATTGCCGGCCATGCCGCCGATCTGGTCGATCGCATCGCTGAATTGCCGGATATGGTCAGCCGAAATCCGCACCGCATCGACGACTTTGTCGCTGGCCTCGATGCTGTCGCTCATGCGCGAATTGCCCTCGTCGACGATCTGCAACGTCGATTTCGCCGAACCGGCCGCATTGGTCGCGGTCTCCGCAACTTCCTTGACCGACGACGATAATTCGTCCATGGCGGCACTGACCTCGGTGATGCGATCGGTCTGGTCGGTGGACACCTGGGTGACCCGGCGCATCTCTTCGTCCAGTTGCTCGCAACGCTGATCGACGAGTTTCGCGCTCAAGCGGATTTCGTCGATCATCACGCTCATGTGGGTCTGGGCAATCGCCAGTCCGGCCAATACACGCCCGACCTCGTCCGGCCGGTTGATCGGGATCTCGTTGAACAGGCGGCCCTGGGCAATCTGATCGAAATAGCCAATGGCTTCATGCAAGGGACGGGAAATGGTCGCCGCCATGAACGCCGTGCTGCCGATGGCTGCAACCACGCTGGCGGCGCAGATGAGCGCCGTCAGGGTGCTCTGGCCGGCAAGTCCGGCGATGCCGGCGGCCGCGGACAACAGGGTCATCAATGCCACGAACATGGCGAAACGCGTGTTGAAGGAAAGCCGGAACATCCGCTCCGCCAGCGTCACACCGGGCAGCTTGGCCTGCTTGGCGTTGATGGCGCGATACAGCGCGGCCGCCGAGGATTTCTCGGCCGCACTGGGCTCGGTGCGGACCGACATGTAGCCGATAGTCTGGTTATTCTCGCGCACCGGGACGACCAGCGCCTTGACCCAATAGTAGTCGCCGTTCTTGCAGCGGTTCTTGACGATGCCACGCCACGGATTTCCCGCCTGGATGGTGTTCCATAGGCTTGCGAAGGCTTGGGACGGCATGTCCGGATGGCGCACCATATTGTGGTTCTTGCCCAGCAATTCCTCCCTCGAAAAGCCGCTGATCTTGACAAAAGTGTCGTTGGCATAGGTGACGGCACCCTTGAGATCCGTCTTCGAAACAATCGTTTCCCCTGTTGGAAACGGGCATTCGACATTGGAGACGGGCAAATTGACTTTCATTTAGCACTCCATCGAGGCGCGGATACGACTTTGGTTGAAATCGTGCGAGACGAATTCTAATGGGCCATCCACGCCGGAAAATGATCTGGATCAACCGTCCTCACGGTAGCGGCTGATGTCGAGCCTGCCCTCGCGAAAACCGATCATCAATGCACGCAGTTCGTCCGGCAGCGGCACCGCGCGCTCCAGGTCGAGGTTCATGTTGACCAGCACCATCTTCGCCCGCACCCGCACCGCCCCCTTGTAAGAGCAGGTGACGACGAATTTCATGGAACTGTTGCCCAGATGCTCCAATTGCAGGCCCAGGGTGATCATCTCGCCGATCTTGGAAGGCGCGATGAAGTCGCAACTGAGATTGACGATGGGCAGGCCGCGCCGCTGCTCCGTGATGTATTTTGCATAATTGACGCCCAATCCCTGGTTGAACCAGTCTTCCACCAGGCCGTTGAACATGACGAAGTACTGCGGATAGAAGACGATGCCGGCGGGATCGCAATAGGAAAAACGCACCAAGCGTTCGCTGTAGAAAATGTCGTCGACGATGCGTGTGGTCATGATTCTCTCAATTTGAAATAGGGACAAGGTGGCGCGCCGGGCGCCGGTTCAATCCGCCGCCGCCAGCACCGTTGGATCGAGCCGGTCGGCGCGCGGCTCGCCGAGCAACGCCAGGGTGACCTGGAGTTCGCGGGTCAGGATGTCGAGCACCTCGCTCACCCCGCGTTCGCCGCGTGCGGCCAAGGCCCAGATCCATGGTCGCCCGATCAGGGCGGCGCGGGCGCCCAGGGCCAGCGCCTTGGCGATGTCCTGACCGCTGCGGATGCCGCTGTCCATGAACACTTCCAGTCGGTCGCCGACCGCCTCGACGATGGCCGGCAGCGCCGCGATGCTGGAAGGCGCGCTGTCGAGCTGGCGGCCGCCGTGGTTGGAAACGATGATCGCCTGGGCGCCGCTGTCGGCGGCAGACATTGCATCATCCGCGTCGAGAATACCTTTCAGGACGATCGGCCCGCGCCAGTTCTCACGCACGAAATCCAGGTCGCGCCAGGTGACGCTGGCGTCGAACTGGGAATCCACCCAGCGCTTGAAGTCGAACAGCTTTTTGCCGGATGGCACCGCCGCGGCCAGATTGCCGAACACCAGAGGCCGCCCACCGAGCGCCACGTCGCCCAGCCAGCCGATGCGCCGGGCGGTATCCCAGGCCTTGGCCAGCTTGCCGGCCAGCGTCAGGCCACCGTTCATGCCGTTGCGGGTATCGCGGTAGCGCGAGCCCAGCACGGCCAGGTCGAGGGTGAATACCAGGGCGCTGCAACCGGCTGTCTCGGCGCGTTGCAGCAACTCCCGGACATAGCCGCGGTCGCGCATCATGTAGAGCTGGAACCAGAATGGCGCGGCGGTGGCCCGGCGCACTTCCTCGATCGAGCACAGCGACACCGTCGATAGGCAGAACGGCACGCCGGCCTTTTCCGCGGCGCGCGCCGCCTGCACTTCGCCGCGCCGCGCCATCAACCCGGCCAGGCCGATCGGCGCCAGCGCCAGCGGCAGCTTGGCGGCTTGCCCCAAGATCGTGGCGCTGGTCTCGATCCGCGACACGTCGCGCATCACCCGCTGCCTGAGCCGCAGCGCCAGCAGGTCGGCGCGGTTGGCGGCGAGAGTAACTTCCTCGTAGCTGCCGCCGTCGATATAGTCGAACAGCTGGCGCGGCAGGCGGCGCCTGGCCAACAGACGGTAGTCGTTGATTGAAGCGGGAGCAAGCATGGGAAATCCTCTTGGCGATAATCGAGCTACTTGAATATGCGTGGGCACTGGCTACGGATTGCCAACTGCTTGTCGCTATTTTGCGCGTGTCTGCCCGACGCGTTACTCCGTTATCATCCCCGCCAGCTTGTTGCGTTGCAGCTTGCCAGTCGCCGTGCGCGGCAGGCTGTCCAGGTAGTGTATCCGCCGCGGCCGTTTGAAGCCAGGCAGCGCCGCGATGCCTTCGGCCAGTCGCGCCTGCGCGTCGTCGGAGCGGTCCGGGGCGGGCACCACGAATACGGCGATTTCCGTCAGTCCCTCGGCATTCTTCAGCGCCACGCTGCCCAGTTCCTGCACGCTGTCGCCGCAGGCGGCGAGCAAGGCCTGGTCCACCGCTATGGTGCTGACCCATTGGCCGGAAATCTTCAGCATGTCGTCGGTGCGTCCCGAGTATTCCCAGGCGGGGCCTGCCGCTTCGTGCGGCAAAAACATGTCTCCCGGTGAGAACCAGCCGTCGTGGAAATCCGCCTGGGCCTCCGGCCGCTGCCAGTAGCCGAGCGCCACCGCCGGATGGCGAAAACACAGGCGCCGCGGCATGCCGGCGTCGCTGTCGGATACCGCCTCGCAGTTGCGCACCTCGGTCAGCGGGGTCGGCCGCAAGATGCCGTTATCGTCACGGGAATAGAGCATCAGCGCCAGGGTTTCCGAAGTGCCATAGCCGCTCAGCGGAGCAATGCCGGTGGCATCTTCCAGCGCGCGGCGCACCGGCATCGGCAGTGACTCGCCTGCCGATACCAAATGCCGCAACCCCGCCGCTTTGAGGCGTTGCCCCAGGCCGGCCTGGACAATCTTGTGGTAGAGGGTGGGAACGCTGAACAACACCGTCGGGTGGTGTCGCTCGCAGATCGCAGCGACGCGTTCGGCGGTGGGCCACTCGCCGTCGAGGATGACCGTCGCGCCCAGCCGCAGTCCGGCCAGCAGGCTGTTGCCCAGGGAATAGGCGAAGAACATTTTGGACGAGGCATACAGGCGGTCGCTGGCGGACAGGCCCAGCAGTTCCCGAGCCACCGCCCCGCATCCCTCGACCATGCGCTGGGCATGGATCACCGCCTTGGGCCGCCCGGTGGTGCCTGAGGTATAGATCCAGAACGCCATGTCTTCCGGCTGCCTTGGCACCGCCTCGTGCGGCTGGGCGGAGCGCAGCAGGCGCTGCCATTCGGACGCCGCGCCGTCCATCACCATGACTCGCGGCGGCTGCGCGACCTGGGCGCACAGGCCATTGAGCAGCGCCAGCGCGCCGGCTTCGCAGCAGATGAAGCTGGCGCCGCTTTCGGCGAGTATCACGCTCAGTTCCTTCTCGAACAGGCGCGAATTCAGGCCCACCGCGACGCCGCCGGCGGCGATGGCGCCGAGATAGGCGATCACCCAGTCGATGCCGTCGGGGGCAAAAATCAGGACCCGCTGATCCTCCCGCAGACCCAGTTCGCGCCAGGCGCCGGTGGCGTGGCGCACGGCAGTGCGCAATTCGCCGTAATCGAGCTGGCGCTCGCCGCACTCCAGGGCGACCTGGTTATCGGCGCCCGCCCCAATCAGGATTTCAGCCGCGTTCATGTGGTGGTCCGTTCCAGTCCGATTGGGCTGCTGAATGTCGCGGAAGAAATCGTCGAACCTCAGACGCCGGGCGCGGCAAACGATCCTTGTCGCTGCCCGCGCAGCTTGAAGCGCTGGATCTTGCCGGTGGCGGTCTTCGGCAATTCGTCGATGAACTCCACCCAGCGCGGATACTTGTAAGGCGCCAGCTTGGTCTTGACATGGGTCTGGAGTTCCTCGACCAACTGCGGGGTAGGCTGGATGCCGTTCTTGAGGACGACATAGGCCTTGGGCTTGATCAGGTCCTGCTCGTCGTTGGCGCCGACCACCGCCGCTTCCAGCACCGACGGATGGGTCATCAGTGCCGCCTCGACCTCGAAGGGCGAGACATAGATGCCCGAGACCTTGAGCATGTCGTCGGAACGCCCGCAGTAAATGAAATAGCCGTCCTCGTCCTCGACGTATTTATCGCCGCAGCGCGTCCACGGCCCCTGAAACGTCGCCAGGGTTTTCTCGCGATTGTTCCAGTACATGATCGCCGCGCTCGGCCCATTCACCTGCAATTCGCCAAGGTTGCCGCGCGCCGCCGGCTGGCCCGCCTCGTCCACCAGGCGGATCTCGTAGCCCGGCACCGGCTTGCCGGTGCTGCCGTAGCGCACATCGCCGGGGCGATTGGAAAGAAAGATGTGGAGCATTTCGGTGGAGCCGATGCCGTCGAGAATGTCGACGCCGGTATGTTCCTGCCAGCGGCGCCCGATGTCGGCCGGCAGCGCCTCTCCGGCCGAGGTGCAGCGGCGCAACCGCGGCAGCTCGTCGCGGCGCGGCAGGTCCGGGCTGGCCAGCATGGCGGCGTACAGGGTGGGCACTCCATAGAAGATCGACGGCTGGTACTTGCGCAACACCCGGCCGACCGACGCCGGCGTAGGCCGTTCGGCCATCAGTACCGCGGTGGCGCCGACCGAAAACGGGAAGGTCAGGCCATTGCCCAGGCCGTAGGCGAAGAACAGCTTGGCCGCCGAGAACACCACGTCGTCCTCGCAAATGCCCAGCACCGGCCGGGCATACAGTTCGGCCGTCAGGATCAGGCTGCTGTGGATATGCACCGTGCCCTTGGGTTTGCCGGTCGAGCCGGAGGAATACAGCCAGAAACAGATGTCGTCGGCAGTGGTGGGGACGCTCGAAAACTCCGGCGAGGCGTGCGCCATCATGTCGCCCAGGCGCAGTTGCCCCGCCGCCAGAACCGAATCGCCGCTGCCGGAGACGATCACGTGCTTGAGGTAGGGGGCGTTCGACAACAGGGTTTGAAACGCCGGCAGCAGGCCGGTGGAGACGATCAGCACCGACGCCCGGCTGTCGTTGAGCATGAACTCGTAATCGGCCGTGGTGAGCAGCGTGTTGGCGGCGATCGGCACCACCCCGGCCTTGATGCAGCCGAGAAAGGCGGTGGGAAAATCGATGGTGTCGTAGAGGGCGACAAAGGCGCGCGCCTCCATGCCCACGCCCAGCCCGCCAAGTACGTTGGCGAAGCGGTTGACGCGCTCGGCCACCTCGCCATAGGTGTATTCGCCCTGGTCGTCGCAGATTGCCACCTTGGCGCCGCGGCCGGCCTGGAGATTGCGGCCGAGCAGGTCGTCGGCCGCATTGTAGTTACGAGGAATATGCACCTGGGGGGGATTTACATCATGATCCGCGGTGGAAACCTCGTAGCCCATTTTTCTCTCCTTGGCGTATTGACTTTAGCTGAACTCGATCTCGCCGTTCGGCAATAAATACAGAATGAGCGCCCGCCCATCGCTGACCGTCGGCCGATGCGCGCTGCCGGGCGGATAGACCAGCCAGCCTTCGGCGCGGCCGTCGAAACGCGCGTCCGGCGTCAGCGGCATGATCATGTCGATCTCGCCGGTGGGATGGCGGTGGTGCGGTCCGACCAGGTCGGTGATGTCGACGACGTCGATGCTGAAGTTGTGGGTGGCGATGGCGGGCTGAACGATGCGGCCGAACTTGCGCGGGCCTTCGCCCTGCTGGCACATCCAGCCGGCCGCGATGGCGTCCTCGCAGGCCTGGCGGATATCCCGGAAGAATTCGCCGCCGGCGGGAAATTCGGCGTTGAGGCGTTGCTCCAGAGCCTTGTCCAGCGGCAGGCCGGCGATGGCCGCAGTGACTTCGGCGACGCGGCCGGTGAACGCTTCGAGAGACATCACGCCATGCTCTCCTCGCAAAGACTCAGCCATCCTGGAATCCACTCCAGCGCCACTTCTTCCGGCATGGTCCCGGCGCTGGCGTCATGCATGAGGATCTCGCCGATACGCCGCGCCCCGAGGTCGCGCAACATCGCGTCGAACTGCTTGCCGCCCAGGCAGAAAGTTTCGGTGTAGGTGCGGTCGCCCAAGGCAAAGATGCCGTAGCGCACCTTGGACAGGTCGGGCCTGTTGCGCGCCAGCGAGTCCATCAGCGCCCGGGTGTTGTCCGGAACATCGCCCTGGCCGTAAGTGGATGTCACAATCAGATAAGCGCCGTCCGACGGCCCGTCCGCCTGGAATACGCCGGCGTCCAGCCCATCCATCAGCTTGATGACGGCGGTATGTCCGTCGGCTTCGAGCACGGTCTGGATTTCTTCGGCCACCAGTTCGGCTGTGCCGGTCATGGTGCCCACGAGTAGGGTCAGGTGCATCGCTACGCCTTGATCGAGAGTGGTGAGTCAGGCAAAACCAGGAGATCAGGTCCAGCCAAGACAACAGCCATAATGTTAACACCGAATCACTATAGTGCAATATATTTTCAGCCTTGGCAGTATAATTCATCAAACCTCAAGCATTCCCCGGAAGATCTCGAACCCGCCCAAGGATTTTCGAATGGCCAGGAAAGACAGTGCCGAGAAACTGCAGCGACCGGATCTGAGCGCCGCCGAGAACGACTACCTGCGCATCCTGGGCGAACGCGTGCGGGTGTTGCGGGCACGCCACGGCATGACCCGCAAGCTGCTGGCGCAGGACTCCGGCGTTTCCGAGCGCTACCTGGCGCAGCTCGAGACCGGGCATGGCAACATTTCCATCATCCTGCTGCGCCAGATCGCCCAGGCACTGGGCAACCCGTTGCCGGAACTGGTCAGCGAAGCGCCCGAGCAACCGGTGGAGTTGACCCTGTTGACGCAATTCCTGTCGCGCCTGCCGCCGAAGAAGCTGGCGCGGGCGCGCAACCTGCTGATGGCCGAGTTCGACGGCAGCGGCAACCACGACCGGCGCCGGCGGATCGCCCTGATCGGCTTGCGCGGTGCCGGCAAGACCACACTGGGTACGCTGCTGGCGCAGCGGCTGGGCACCCCGTTCCTGGAACTGGCGCGCGAGATCGAGCGCGAGACCGGCACCGCCATCCACGAGATATTCTCGCTCTACGGCCAGGCCGCCTACCGGCGCTATGAACGGCGCAGCCTGGAGTCGCTGATCGAAAGCAACGACGCCTTCGTGCTCGCGCCGGGCGGCGGCATCGTCTCGGAACCGGCCACCTTCGACCTGCTGCTCTCCTCCTGTTACACCATCTGGCTCAAGGCCACGCCCGACGAACACATGGCGCGCGTCATGGCCCAGGGCGACACCCGGCCGATGGGCGGCAACCAGGAAGCGATGGAAGACCTGCAACGCATCCTGACCGGCCGCGCCGCCCTCTACAACGAGGCCGACGCGGTGCTGGAAACCTCGGGCAAGACCGCCGAACAATCGCTGGCGGAACTCTTCGAGCTGATCGGCGGCTGAGCCGGCGATGGCCCGCCAGGGCACTCGCTATCGACGAACGCTCAGCGTTGCGGATTGAGGCTGTTGGTGTCCGGCTTGACCGCCGCTACTGCGTCAGCCTGTCGTCATTGTCTTTGGCGTATTGCCCGCGGACAGCCTGAATTGCCGGCAATTGCTCAAGAAAGACGGAAACCAGCTCCGGATCGAAATGGATATCGGCATGGTCGGCGATATAGCGGACCGCCTTATCTTCCTGCCAGGCATCCTTGTAAGGGCGCCGGCTGGTGAGGGCGTCAAACACATCGGCGATGGCCACGATGCGGCCGGACAAGGGAATGTCCGGTCCGGCCAGGCCACGCGGATAACCCGATCCATCCCACTGTTCGTGATGGCTTACGGCAATCTCCTGCGCCAATTGCAGGACGTCCGAGGTGTTGCCCGCCAATATCTGGCCACCAAATACGGAGTGCTTCTGCATCACTTCCCACTCCGGTGGATCGAGTCTGGCGGGTTTGCCGAGTATCCGGTCGGGCACGCCGATCTTTCCCACATCGTGCATGGCGGCGGCGTGGAACAGTCGATCGGCCCAGAGTTCGTCTCCGGTGAAAGCCAAGGCAATGATCTGGCTGTAATGACTCATGCGGATGACATGTTGGCCGGTGTGGTGGTCCTTGAACTCGACCGCGCGCCCCAGCAGGTGGATCGCCTCCAGGCGACTTTGCCTGAGCTCCTTGGCTGTCTCCCTGACCAGATCGCCAATGGATAGCATGCCGATCACGCGCTTGTCGGCATCAAGCACGGGCAGGTGGCGAATATGCCTGTCGTTCATCAGCGCCATGGCCTGATCGGTCGTCTGCTCGGGAAGGCCGTAGAACACGTCTTCGGTCATGATCTCCCGCACCAGGGTTTGCATTGACGACTTGCCCGAAAGAATGACCTTGCGCGCGTAATCGCGCTCGCTGAATATTCCCGCAAGCCGTTCGTCACGCATCACCAGCAAGGCGCCAATGTCATGTTTCGCCATGAGCTCCAGGGCGGCGAAAACCGAGTCGTCCGGCGAGATGGCAAGCGGTGCGCGCGAACGTTCTTCGAGCAGCTGCCTCAAGGTCTTCATGGTGAATCTGTTCTTCGTGCCGGTATGGCGTTGAAGTGAACCCCGGCGGGTCTGGCGCCGCTCAGTCGAGCCACCAGTCCTCGACAGGCTTCCAGAATTCGGGATAGCCGCCGTCCAGACCGGACTGCCTGGCTTCATCCAGGCGGATGGCGTCGTCAAGTTTCTCCTCGTAGCCTCTGACGACGTAATTTTTTGACTGTATGGACTCGTCCGAATAAACAACATCATCCTGGTCTAAAACATGGATCATGGTCCTCTCCTCCTGCTTTCGAAATCCCGGCCCTTGGACGCCTGGTCACCCTGGCTGAACGATACGCACAAGATGTGCCATGGTAGATAAGAAGAAGAGCGACAAAGGCTTGGCAATTCCGGCAATCGACGGCGCCGACAAGCCGATCACGCAATCCGGCAAGTCTTGCCAGTAATGGTGGCCGTTCCGGCTATGAGCCCAATCCGGCGCACGGACGCGGGGCTGCCACCGCAAGAGATGCCGATACGCCGCCAGCTGGGATAAGATTGGCGAAACTTCTCCGCATGGATATATGGCGCTACCCGAACAGATTCTGAACAACGTCGAAGAGAAGCTCGGCGTCTACTGCTTCAAGAAAGTCCCCCCGGAGTTACGCCGCGAGGTGCGCCTGACATACTCGGTGCTCGGCAATACCGTCACTTTGTTCGAGGAAACGCCAGTCCAGAATAATCTCGACAGGCGTTCCAAACTGCCTCTCGCCCAATTCCGATTGAACGTGGTGGATCATTTGTGGCGCCTGTACTACGTCCGGAAGAGCCCCCAGGAGGGGTGGGGCGTGTATCCTCATGCCGAACCCACGACGGACTTCGAAGCGCTGCTCGCCGCGTTGGATCGGGACCAGGCCGGCGTGTTCTGGGCCTAGGCTTTCTGGAGGTATCGCAATGCAGGCAGTCGTCTACCGGCGTTTTGGCGATGAATCCGTGTTGTCGCCGCGCGCGCTCCCATCACCCGGAATCGCCGCCGGGGCCGTTATACTTGCTCGACCATCGACCGTAGGGATGCCCATGAAAAAAGCCTGGTTTTGGATATTGCTGGCGCTGGCTGCCACAACGCAAGCAGCCAGCCTTGACTCTCTGTCCCCGCGAGTGCTGGCGCCGCTCGCGCAGCAAGCCGAAGCGGCGGCCTTGGCGGCAAAAATCCTGACGCGCTACCACTACAAGGCCTTGCCGCTGGATGAAAGCATGTCGGAGAAGATCTTCGATCGCTATATCAAGGCCCTGGATCCGGAGAAACTGTTCTTTACCCAGTCCGACATAGACAATCTGGCTTATGCTCGTCCGGCGCTGGCGACGGCGATCGAGGCCAAGGAATTGCAGATCCCGTTTGCCATTTTCAATCTGTATGAGCGCCGCTTCGTCGAGCGCATGACCCACGCCCGCGAATTACTGAAGCGGGACGCCGACTTCAACCGCGTCGAAAGCGTTGAATACGAACGCGACAAAGCCCGCTGGCCGCAATCCGAGGACGAGATGCGCGATCTGTGGCGCAAACGCGTCAAGAACGACCGGCTGCAATTGAGACTTGCGGGCAAGGACGACCAGTTCATTCGCGATACCCTCGAAAAACGCTATGGCACCTCCCTGTCCCGCTCCCAGCGATTCCGCGCCGAGGACGTATTCCAGGTATTCATGAACGCCTATGCCCGGTCTGTCGAACCTCACACCGACTACCTCGGCCCCAAGGAGTCCGCCGAATTCGACATCTCGATGAGCCTGTCCCTGGTCGGCATCGGGGCGGTGCTACAGGATAGAAACGATTACACGACGATACGGGAACTCCTGCCTGGCGGGCCGGCCGCCTTGTCGGCCAAGATCAAGGTCGGCGACCGCATCGTCGCCGTCGGACAGGGCAATGACGGCGCGCTGGCCGATGTCGTGGGCATGCGACTCGACGACGTGGTTTTGCTGATTCGCGGCGCGAAAAACACCGTCGTGCGACTCGACATACTGCCGGCCGATGCCGGCCCGGACGGCCAGCACCGGCTGGTGAGCCTGGTCCGCAACAAGATCAGCCTGGAACAGCAGGCCGCCAGGAAGTCCGTCATCCAAACCAGGACGGGTGCTCAGTCCCAGCGCGTGGGTGTCATTTCACTGCCGGCCTTTTATCAGGACTTCGAAGCACGACATAACGGCAACAAGGAATTCAAGAGTGCCTCCCGCGATGTCGCCCGTCTGCTGGAGCAACTCAAGCAGGCCAGAATCGGCGGCGTGTTGGTCGACCTGCGCAACAACGGCGGCGGCTCGCTGGATGAAGCGGTTGAATTGACCTGCTTGTTCACCGGAAAAGGACCGGTAGTGCAGGAACGCAACTCACAAGGCGCCGTCAGGACCAGCGGCTGCGGACGCACCAAGCGGCTGTGGGACGGTCCGATGGGCGTGCTGATCAATGGCGGATCCGCCTCGGCCTCGGAAATTTTTGCCGCGGCGATCCAGGACTATGGCCGAGGCATCGTCATCGGCGAACGAAGCTTTGGCAAGGGCACGGTGCAGACCTTGATCGACTTCGATCAGATCGCGCATAACGACAAGCCGACGTTGGGCGAACTCAAGATGACCGTGGCGCAGTTCTTCCGAGTCAATGGCGGAACCACGCAGCTGCGCGGGGTAACGCCGGACATCGGTCTGCCGTCGGCCCTGGATCCGGAGTCCTTCGGCGAATCGAGCTTCGATAATGCCCTGCCCTGGATTCAGATCGAGGCGGCCGTTTACTCCCCGGCCGGCGATGTCAAGGGTATCCTGCCTTTGCTGCAAACCCGGCATACGGCGCGCGTGGCCAAAGACAAGCATTTCCAGCTGCTGCTGGAGGACGTAGCCGCAATCAAGGCCCGGCGTGCACGCACCGCCGTCTCCCTGAACGAGGCCGAGCGCCGCCAGGAACGCGATTTGCTCGAAGCTCGCCTGAAGTCGCGCGCCATCGACGAGGCTCACGAAGGCCGCGGCAGGAACCGGAAGACCATGAACCGCAAGGACTCCGTGCCTCCAGGCACGACAATGGCGGCGAGCGCATCGTTGCCCGACGAGCCCACGCTCAAGGATGAACTGGCGGCGGAAAAAGCGCAGAAGGATGCCCGGGATGTCTGGTTGACGGAGGCTGCGCGTATCCTCGGCGATGAGATCGACATCCGCCAGGCGAGCCCACGACTCGCCTCGCGTCTGGGGCTGGATTCAGCGCGCTGAAACCCCGAACGGTGCCTTGATGACCCGCGCAATCGCAAGCCTCAGCGTTCGCCGCGATTGGCAATTTGACCGAAGGCTTGAAGTCGATAGGCCAGATAATCGACACCTTTTCTAGCGCCGAAGAGCTGTTTCTCGACGGGAATCGCCATCTGGCCGCTGGCGATACCGGGGCGGCGGAGACTTGTTTTCGTGAGGCGCTCCGGCTGGTGCCCGAACTTGCGGAGGCCCACGCCAACCTCGGCTTGCTGCTGGACCAGGCGGGCCGATTGGCCGAAGCGGAAGTTCATTATCTGTTGTCGCTTGCCGGCAATCCCGATTGCGGGCAGACCTGGTTGAACCTGGGTGCCATGCTGGCCAAGCTGAAGCGATTTGACCAAGCCGAAGCCGCATATCGTGCGGCACTCGAACTGATTCCGGAGTCCCCGGCGGCCTGGTCGAATCTGGGCGTCCTGCAAGCCTGCCGGAAACAGGAAGTCGAAGCGGAACGCAGCTACCGCCAGGCGCTGGAACTCGATCCCGGCCACCCGTCGGCCAATTTCAATCTCAGCTATTTGTTGCTGCGGCAGGGGCGGTTCAACGAAGGTTGGCGCTGCCTGGAAGCACGCAAGTGGTATGTGCCACTGGAGCAACATCTGAGCTGTCCCCGCTGGCGCGGGGAACCTCTGCATGGCAAGTCCCTATTGATCGGATTCGAGGCCGGACACGGCGACATGATCCAGTTCTGCCGCTACGCGGCCGTGTTGAAATCGCGAGGCGCCGCACGGATTACGGTGATTTGCCATCCGGCCTTGAAAACCCTCTTTGCATCCCTGGAGGGCACCGATTCCGTCATCGCCATCGACGAGGAGATTCCGACATCCGGCTGGGATTATTGGAGTCCGCCTCTCAGCCTCCCGCTGTATTGCCAAACCCGCCTGGATTCGATTCCGGCGGCCCTGCCCTACCTCCGTCCGTCGGCGGCAAAGCGTACTTACTGGGCCGACGTCCTGGGCAAAAACTGCGCCTCGTCGGATCTCCGCGTCGGCTTGGTGTGGAAAGGCAATCCGCGTTTCGAGAACGATGCGGATCGGTCCCTGGCGAGCCTGGAGCTACTGGTGCCGTTGGGCGATATCGCCGGGACGCGCTTCTTCAGCCTGCAGAAAGGCGCCGGCGAGGCAGAGGCGGCGAACCCGCAGAATGGCTTGCGGCTGGTTAACCTGGGACCGCAAATTGCCGATTTTGCCGATACGGCCGCCATTATCGCCAATCTGGACCTGGTCGTATCCGTGGATACAGCGGTTGCCCATCTGGCGGGAGCCCTCGGCAAAGCCTGCTGGATCCTGCTGCCGGATTACCAGACCGATTGGCGCTGGTTGACCGGACGCAGCGACTCGCCCTGGTATCCCGACGCGGTGCGACTGTTTCGCCAGCCCGGCATGGGCGACTGGGCGACCGTGGTCGATCAGGTGCGCACGGAACTACGCAGACTGGTTATGGCTGCGTCGACGTCGGTCCGTTCGGCAGCGGGTTGGGCGGACCACCAATTGTGCAACATAATGCTTGACTAGAATGGCTAGTGCAATATAATACCTTCATCGTTTATATTTAAATTATTCGGATGACATGCGGTTGGCCCCGGCGTCCGCATTCTTCATCCACCGTAAGAGTTCGGCAATTCACCCGGAGAGGCTCATGATCACTTTCGATACCCATCCCGACCGTTATAAGCACTGGCGCCTGAGTTGCGACGGCGCGGTGGCCACGCTGACCCTGGATATCGACGAACAGGGCGGAATCGTGCCGGGTTACGAACTGAAGCTGAATTCCTACGACCTGGGCGTGGACATCGAACTGAACGATGCCCTGCAACGCATCCGCTTCGAGCATCCCGAAGTCGGCTGCGTGGTGCTGACCAGCGGCAAGGAGCGGATGTTCTGCGCCGGCGCCAACATCTACATGCTCGGCACCAGCAGCCATGCCTGGAAAGTAAACTTCTGCAAATTCACCAACGAGACCCGCAACGGCATCGAGGACTCGAGCCAGAGTTCCGGCTTGAAATTCATCGCCGCATTGAATGGCACCACCGCCGGCGGCGGCTACGAAGTGGCGCTGGCCTGCGACGAAATCATCCTGGTGGATGACCGTTCGTCGACCGTGAGCCTGCCGGAAGTGCCGCTGCTCGGCGTGCTGCCCGGCACCGGTGGCTTGACGCGCCTGGTCGACAAGCGCCGGGTGCGCCGCGATATCGCCGATGTGTTCTGCACCACCGCCGAGGGGGTGCGTGCCGAACGCGCCAAGCAATGGAAACTGATCGACGATTACGCGAAACCGAATGATTTCAAACAGCGCGTCGCCGCACGCGCCCAGGAACTGGCGCAACGCAGCGACCGGCCGCACGACACTGCCGGCATCGCTCTGACGCCGCTGGCACGGACCGTGGATGCCGCCGGCTATCATTACTCGTGGGTGGATGTGGCGATCGACGCGGTCACCCGCGTTGCCACCCTCACCGTCCGCGCGCCGGCCAACAAAGCCGACGTACCCGAGGATATTGCCGCCATCCTGGCCCAGGGGGCCGACTGGTGGCCGCTGGCGATGGCGCGCCAACTCGACGACGCCATCCTGATGCTGCGCATCAATCAACTCGAAGTCGGCACCTGGGTGCTGAAGACGCGCGGCGACGCCACCGCCATTCTGGCCATGGACCGGGCGCTGCTGGCGCATCGCGGCCACTGGTTCGTCCGCGAGACACTCGGCCTGTTGCGGCGTACCCTGCGCCGGCTGGATGTCACCTCGCGCAGCCTGATCGCCTTGATCGACGCAGATTCCTGTTTCTCCGGGACACTGTTCGAACTGGCTCTGGCCGCCGACCGCAGCTACATGCTGGCGCTGGCCGATGTTTCCAGCAACACGCCGCAGGTAACGCTCAGCGACATGAATTTCGGTCCGCTACCGATGAACAACGGCTTGAGCCGCCTACAGACCCACCACAGCCAGGAGCCGGCGCCGGTCGAGCAGGCGCGGGCGCAACTGGGGCAGGCACTATCGGCCGAGCAGGCGCTACAGCTGGGCCTCATCACCTTCGCCCCGGACGACCTGGATTGGGAAGAGGAAATCCGCATCGCCATCGAGGAGCGCACCAGTCTGTCTCCCGACGCCCTCACCGGCATGGAGGCGTCGCTGCGCTTTGCCGGCGCGGAAACCATGGATACCAAGATCTTCGGCCGCCTCACCGCCTGGCAAAACTGGATTTTCAACCGGCCCAACGCGGTCGGAGAGAAAGGCGCCCTCAAGCTCTACGGCAAGGGCGCCAAGGCTCAATTCAATTGGGAACGGGTATAGCCGCTCAATTCATCGCCAACACAACCACTAAATCCCGAACTGGAGCGAACATGGCCATCAACTATTCCGAGCGTATTCCCAACAACGTCGACATCTCGTCCAACCCGACCCTACAGCGGGCACTGGAGCACTGGCAACCGCACTTCCTGCAATGGTGGGGTGAAATGGGACCTACCGATTTCGCGGATTCCGACGTGTACCTGCGCACTGCCGTGTCGGTGGACGCCAAGGGCTGGGCCAACTACGGCATGGTCAAGATGCCCGAGTATCGCTGGGGAATCTTTCTCGCCGACGCGCAACCGGAGCGCAAGATCGGTTTCGGCGATCACTTTGGCGAGCCGGTCTGGCAGCAGGTGCCGGGCGAATACCGCTCGACCCTGCGGCGCCTGATCGTCACCCAGGGCGACACCGAGCCGGCTTCGGTCGAGCAGCAGCGCCTGCTGGGCCTCACCTGCCCGTCGCTGTACGACCTGCGCAACCTGTTCCAGGTGAATGTCGAGGAAGGCCGCCACCTGTGGGCGATGGTCTACCTGCTGCACGCCCATTTCGGCCGGGACGGCCGCGAGGAGGCGGAAGAACTGCTGGAGCGCCATTCCGGCGACACCGACAAGCCCCGCATTCTGTCCACCTTCAACGAGCCGATCGAAGACTGGCTGTCCTTCTTCATGTTCACCTACTTCACCGATCGCGACGGCAAGTTCCAGTTGAAATCACTGGCCGAGTCGAGTTTCGACCCGCTGGCGCGCACCTGCAACTTCATGCTGACCGAGGAAGCGCACCACATGTTTGTCGGCGAGACCGGCATCGGCCGCGTCGTCAGGCGCACCCTCGAAGTCATGGACGAACTCAAGACCGACAACCCGGAGGTCATCCGCCGCCATGGCGCCATCGACCTGCCGACCATCCAGCGCTACATGAATTTCTGGGTCTCCTCGGCGCTGGACCTGTTCGGCGCCGACATCTCATCGAATGCCGCCTCCCACTTCGCCAACGGCCTAAAGGGCCGCGCCGACGAGGCGAGCTACCCGGACCACCTGTGCGTCGACACCACTTTCGAGCTGGACAAACCCGACGGCAAGGGCGGCGTGACCACCGAAACGGTGTCGATGCGCAATGCCATCAATGAGGTCATGCGCAATGCCTATCTCAAGGATTGCGAGATCGGCCTGAAGCGCTGGAACAAGACCATCGAAAAGGCCGGCTGCGACTTCCGCCTGAAGCTGCCCTCCTCGCGTTTCCGCCGCATCGTCGGCAGCTGGGCCGGCCATCATACCGATCCGGACGGGAACGTCGTCGCCAATGCCGACTGGGAACGCCGCAAGGACGAATGGATTCCGTCGACCGCCGACCGGGCCTTCGTCAAGAGCCTGATGCAGCGGGTCAACGGGGCGGGCAAGATGGCCGCCTGGATCGCTCCGCCGGATCGCGGCATCAACAATTTGCCGACCGACTACGAATACGTTCATCTGGCGTAACTCCCGCGGCAAATCAAGCGGAGCGAGCCCTGCCACGGCTCGCTCCCGCCCGAAAGACTTTGCGTCGCGAATCGATTCGTCGCGCCCACAGGCAATTCACACCCTCTTCGCCGCAATTCGTCGGACTGGCATCGAACCGTGCCGTTGGCTCCTGTAAAGTCGAGGCACTAGTCCCACCGTGGCCTTTACACACATCGCCGGTCCAACTCTTGCGTTCTATCGTCATGCATAATGATGGGCTGGCTGCCGTTTACAAAATGGCAGCGCAACCCGGCACCGCGCCAAGAGCAGGTCCAATTTGGAGAACACCTTTATGCTGCGACTAATTTTTTCGGTTCTGGTCTTTGCCGCGGTCCTCACCGGCTGCGGCAAGATGCTCGAAAAGGCCGACAAGAATGCCGGCACACCAAGCGATCCGACGGTCTTGATCGCCGCGGAAGACCTGCTCACGGTGCGCAGCGGGAGCCTGGCTTCCGGCCCGGTGATCACCGGCTCCATTCAGCCGGAGCGCCGCGCGGACCTCAGGGCGGAAATTTCCGCGGTCGTCCTCGCCGTCCTGAAGGAAAACGGCGAGAGCGTCAAGCGCGGCGACTTGCTGGTCCGCCTCGACGACACGTCGATCCGCGAAAGCATGACCTCCGCCGAAGCGGCAGCGCGCTCCGCCGCCCAGAATTTCGACCAGGCCGAGCGGCAGTTTCAGCGGTTGAAAACCTTGCGCGGATCCGGCATGGCCTCCATGCAGCAACTGGAAGACACCGAAATCCGCCGCAACAACGCGCAGAGCGACCTGGTTGCGGCCCAGGCCAGAGCCGTCCAGGCGCGCCAGCAGTTGCAGCGGACCGAAGTGCGGGCGCCGTTTGCCGGCATCATCAGCGAGCGCAAGGTGTCGGCCGGCGACACCGCGCAAGTCGGCAAGGAATTGCTCAAGGTGGTCGATCCAACCAGCATGCGTTTCGAAGGCTTCGTTTCGGCGGACAAGATCAGCAGCGTCAAAGTGGGACAACCGGTGACGTTCCGGGTCAACGGCTATGACAAACAGCCGTTTGCCGGCAACGTAAGACGCGTGGATCCGGCGGCGAATCCCACCACCCGCCAGGTCGAGGTTCTGGTCGGCTTCGTCGACGGCATCCAGCCGCGCGTCTCGGGCCTGTACGCCGAAGGACGGATCGAGGCCGGCAGCAGCCAGGTGCTGATGATTCCGGACGCGGCCCTGGTGCGCAATGGCGACAAGACTTATACCTGGCGCATCCAGGACAACAAGTTGTCGAAAGTCGACCTGGCGATCGGGGAACGCGATGCGAGACGCGGCGATTTCGCCGTGCTGAGGGGGTTGGCCGATGGCGATCAAGTGGTGCGCAACCCGATTTCGACCTTGAAGGACGGGCAGAAGGTCCTGGCGGCATCCAAGGCCGCACCGCTTGCCGCAACGCCCGACGGCGGTGCCAAGGTGGGCAGCGACAGACCGGCGGGGAGCTAGGCGATGTTCTTGTCCGACTTCAGCATCAAACGCCCCATGGCGATGGTTGTCATCATCATCGCACTGATGTGCCTGGGTCTGCTGGCGCTCAAGAAGTTGCGCGTCAATGAAATCCCGGATGTCGAACAACCAATGCTGGTCATCAACATTCCCTATCCGGGCGCGTCGCCAGAAACAGTGGAACGTGAGGTTATCAATCGGATCGAGAAGTCGCTGCAAAGCATTTCCGGCGTCTACCAACTGCGCGCCACGGCCAGCGAAGGCAACGCGAACATTTTTATCATCTTCAATTTCAACAAGAACATGATCGAGGCGTCCGACGAGGTGCGCAATGCCATCTCCTCGGTGCGCTACAAGCTGCCGGTCGAAATGCGCGAGCCGGCCCTGCGACGCGTAGATCCATCGGCACAACCGATCATGCAAATGGCCTTGTCATCGAAGACACAGACCCACGCCGAGATATCCCGCCTGGCGGAAGATGACCTGTCTGACAAGTTTCGCGGCATCGACGGCGTCGCCGTGGTCACCGTCAACGGCTCGCTGAAGCGTGAGTTGAGCGTCTTGCTGCGCGCCGAAAAGCTGCGCGAGTACAACGTGTCGGTTGCAGAGGTGGTCGCCGCGCTGGGCAAGCAGAACGTCACGGCACCGGTCGGCAAGATTCGCGGGATGCTCGATGAACAAAACATACGCCTGGTCGGGCGCATCGAGTCGCCGGCTGAATTCGAGCAGATCGTGATCAAGCGTAGCGGCAATGAAGTAGTGCGCCTGGGACAGGTCGCCAGCACCGCCGACGGATTCGCCGAACTGAACAGCTTCAGCTTCCGCAGCGGCCACCCGAATGTCGGAATTCAGGTCACCCGTGCGCGCGAGGCAAGCACCGTCACGGTCGCCAACAAAGTCCGGGCCTTGGTTGGCGAAATGAACAAGACCCTACCCAGCGGCACCAAGCTGGAAATCACCGAAGATGGCGGCGAAAACGCCGAGGAAAGTCTGGACAACGTGATTCATTCGCTGATGTTCGGCGCCGTGCTGACCATCTTCGTCGTCTATGTATTCCTGAATTCCTGGCGTTCCACGCTGATCACCGCCCTGAGTTTGCCGACATCGGTCATTGCGGCGTTCATCGCGATATGGCTGGCGGGATTCACCCTGAACTTCATGACCCTGCTCGGGCTGTCCCTCGCGATCGGCGTGCTCATCGACGACGCCATCGTGGTGCGGGAGAACATCGTCCGCCATATGGAGTCCGGCGTCGATCGACGCACCGCCTCGAGCAAGGGGACGCAGGAGATCGGCATGGCGGTGGCGGCGACCACCTTCTCGATCATCGCAGTGTTTATTCCGGTGGCGTTCATGCCGGGAATGTCGGGCGAATGGTTCCGGCCGTTCGCGCTGACGGTGGCCAGTTCTGTATTGGTCAGCCTGTTCATATCGTTCACGCTCGACCCGATGCTGTCGGCGTATTGGGGCGATCCTCCGGGTCATCATCTGCAGCCCAAGAAGGGCCTGAGTTTGTGGCTGTCGAGGTTCAATGCCTGGTTCAACCATCAGGCCGATCGATACGGCAATCTCATCGCCTGGGCGCTACATCATCGGCGTTGGATGGCGGTCATCGCCGGACTGAGCCTGATCGGGGCAATCGGCCTGCATGCCAAGTTCGGTGGCTCGAGTTTCATGCCGTCGCAGGATGTCGGCACCGTCGCCATCGACATACGCACACCGTCGTCCGCCAGCCTGGACTATGCCCGTTTGAAAGTGGAAAAAGCCGCGGAACTGGCGCGCACCCTGCCGGAAACCGTTGCCACCAATAGCTACGTCAGGGCAGGCGGCGGACGGGTCTATGTCGACATCGGCAAGACCACGGAACGCAAGCGCTCCGCCACAGAGATCGGCGTTGACTTGCGAAACTTGATGGCGACCCTGATCGGCGGCGAGTTCGTGGTGATCGACGACCTTGGCAACGGTGTGCGCAAGCCGGTACAGATTCAGTTTTACGGTCCGGATGCGCGACGCCTGCTGAGCATCGCCAGCGATTACATGGAGAAACTGGCGAAGGTTCCCGGCGCGGTCGATATCGGACTGTCCGAGCAGAGTCCCAAAGACGAGCTCAAGATTGAGCTGAATCGGGGTCTGGCCAACGCCTTGGGCATCTCGGTCAACGATGCCGCGCAGACCTTGCGTGTCGCCTTTGCCGGGATCGAAGTAGGCGATTGGGTCGATCCGACGGGCGAATCCAGGGATGTTTCCGTACGCCTGCATCCCGACGATCGAGTCAATGCCGAGAACATCGAGCGCTTGCCGATTGCCGTCAGCGGCAGCAACATGATGGTGCCGCTGGATCAGATTGCCACCATCAGCATGGGCAAGGGACCGGCGCAAATCCAGCATATGGACGGCAAGCGCATGATCGCGGTCGCGGCCAATGCACAGGGCCGTTCGGCCGGCGAGATCACCGCGGATGCGCTTAAGATCGCCAAAGCCATCGAGTACCCCAACGGCTACGGCGTTGAACTGGGTGGCTCGGCGCGTGACCAGAAGGAACTATTCACCGAAATGGTGATCGCGCTGGTCATGGGCATCGGGCTGATGTACCTGATCCTGGTGATGCAGTTCGGGTCGTTCACCGCGCCCGTGGCCGTCATGCTGTCGTTGCCGCTGAGCCTCATCGGTGTGGTCATCAGCCTGCTGCTGACCAAGGGCACATTGAACTTGATGAGTCTCATCGGCATCATCATGCTGATGGGGCTGGTGGCCAAGAACGCCATCCTGCTGCTGGATTGCGCGCGCAAGCGGGAAGTCGAAGGTTACGGCCGCGAGGAATCATTGATGCATGCGGGTCGCATGCGCTTGCGGCCGATCCTGATGACCACCTTCGCGCTGATCGCCGGCATGCTGCCGGTCGCCATCGGCCTGGGTCAAGGCGGCGACTTCTACCGGCCGCTGGCGGTCGCCATCATTGGCGGGACGATCACGTCCACGATCCTGACCTTGCTGGTGGTGCCGACTTTCTACGACAGCATCGAAATAGCCCGCGACCGGGCGGTCGCCAAGTTCCGGCGCCGGGTACCGCGCTGGACTGCGTTCGGTGCGTTTGTCATGACGCTGCTGGAAGCGCTGTTGACGCTGCTGTTTGTCCGCCTGCTGTATCGCTGGCTCAACGAGGTGTGGTTGGTCGCCAGGTCCCGTTCGACGACGGTATTTGGCGCAATCGTCATGAGTCTGTTTGAAGCGCTGTTGACTCTGCTGTTTTTCCCCTTGCTATATCGCTGGCACAAAAATCGATTGCTCCTCGCCATAGCCCGTCCTTCGCGAGCAGGTGGCATCACGGCGGACTCCCGCAATTAGCCGCTTGCCCGCCGCGCGGTCGTCGGTGCCTTGCCCGTCGATCCAGGCCGAGTGATTCCCATCCGCTCGGTCAACCGGCGACCGAATTAAAGGGGCCAGGCCACTCGGAACATTTGTGCTGGCGCTGTCAAGTGGTCTCGCTCCGGCTCCCGGTGCTGGAGTACGCACATATCGCCGAATCGAGACCACCTGCCAGCGCCCGATCCTATTGGGGTCGATTTTCGCCAAAAGCAGCAACGAGGGCCAACGCAAGGTCTGGGGTGTTTGATCGGCCGATATGTGCGTCTCTGCACCGGGAGGACGGGCAAATTCCCCAGACCTTGCGCGCTTCCGAATAACACTGCCAAACGCAACTTCAAAAGTCGGGGCGACGACATCACTGCGGCATTGGTTTTGCTATTTCGGGGACTATGATCGCTTGGGCGCAAAGCCTATTCGAACGCGTCACTCAAGCTCGGCAACCCGGTGGCAGGCGACTGATCGATCCCCGAACGGTTGCAGGGTCGGAACGATATCCCGGCAACGGTCAACCGCATGCGGACAGCGGTTGCTGAAGGCGCAGCCCGGCGGGGGCGCCAGCGGCGAGGGCAGTTCGCCGCGCAGGATTATCTTGTGCTGGCGCAGCGCCGGATCGATGCGCGGGGTGCTGGCCAGCAGCGCCTTGGTATAGGGATGCAGCGGACGGCTGAATAGCTGCTGCTTGCCGCCGTGCTCGACGGTCTTGCCCAGATACATCACCAACACTTCATCGGCGATATGTTCGACGACGCTCAGGTTGTGGGAAATGAACAGATAGGCCACGCCGCTGGCATCCTGAATATCCATCAGCAGATTCAGCACTTGCGCCTGGATCGACACATCGAGGGCGGATACCGGTTCATCGGCGACGATCACTTTTGGGTCGAGCATCAGGGCACGGGCGATGGCGATCCGCTGGCGCTGGCCGCCCGAAAACATGTGCGGATAGCGGGCGTAATGCTCGGGACGCAAACCCACCTTGGCCATCATCGCCTGGGCCTTGGCGGCCCGTTCGGATCTGTCCAGCGCCGTGTTGATGATCAGCGGCTCCTCCAGCATGGCGCCGACTTTCTTGCGCGGATTCAGGCTGGCATAGGGATTCTGGAAAACCATTTGCACCAGGGGTCGAATGCGTTTTCGTTCCGCTCCGTCGGCATCGGCCACATTGACGCCGTCCATCCACAGTTCGCCGCTGCTGGGCGCTTCTATCATGGTGACGTGGCGCGCCAAGGTGGACTTGCCGCAGCCCGATTCGCCGACCACGGCCAGGGTCTTGCCGGGGTGCAGGGTGAAAGAGACCCCATCGAGCGCCCGCACCGTGGCTTTGGGCTTGAGCCAGCCTTGCGAGACCTGGTAATGCCGGGCGAGCTGTTTGGCTTCGAGCAGAGTGGCGGATGCATTCATGAGGTGGCGCCGCCTTCCGGAATGCAGTGAGGCGGCATTCCCTCGCCATCCAGCGGAAAATGACAACGCACTTGCGTCGCCGCTTCGACCAGCAACGCCGGACGAACGTCGCGGCAGCGATCCTGCACGTAGCTACAACGCGGATTGAGCAGGCAGCCACCGGGCCGATCGTATTGGCCGGGGACGACGCCCGGGACGGTCTTCAGGCGCGAGCGCCCGATGTTGTATTCCGGCAGTGCCGCCAGTAGTGCCTGGGTATACGGGTGCCGGGGTGCCTGGAAGATCTCCGGCACGGGTCCGGTCTCCACTACTTGCCCGGCATACATCACCACCACCCGCTGCGCGGTCTGCGCGACGATGCTGAGGTCATGGGTGATCAGCATCAGCGCCATGCCGCGCTCACGCTGCAACTCCAACAGCAGCTCCAGCATTTGCGCCTGCACCGTGACATCCAAGGCGGTGGTCGGTTCGTCGGCGATCAGCAGGCGCGGGTTGCAGGCGATCGCCATGGCCACCATGACGCGCTGGCTCATGCCGCCGGAGAGCTGATGCGGATAAGCGTCGAGGCGATGTTCCGGATCCGGGATGTCGACCTGCCTCAGCAGTGTCAGCGCCTGATCACGCAATTGCCGCTTCGACCCTCCCTGATGCACGCGCAGCGTCTCCATCAACTGGTAGGCCACGGTGAAACACGGATTGAGGCTGGTCATCGGATCCTGGAATATCATCGCGATGTCCTTGCCCAGCATCCCATGCCGCTCGCGCTCCGTCATGCCGAGCAGGTCGCGCCCGTCAAAGCGCATGCATTCGGCAGTGACGCGGCCGGGATAGTCGATCAGTCCCATCAAGGCCAGGGCGGTCACGCTCTTGCCCGAGCCGGATTCGCCGACGATGCCGACGATTTCGCCGGCGGCGATGCTCAGGTCAAGATCGTCGACGGCGGTAAACGGCGCTTCGAGAGAGCCGAACTCGACGTGCAGCTTTTCGATGTCCAGCAGGCTCATTGCTTCAGTTTCGGGTCGAGCGCATCGCGCAGGCCGTCGCCCATCAGGTTGAAGGCCAGCACCGAGACCAGGATCGCCAGGCCGGGGAAGGTCACCACCCACCAGGCGCTCTGGATGAACTCCAGGGCACTCGCCAGCATCGAGCCCCATTCCGGCGTCGGCGGCTGGGCGCCGAGGCCGAGAAACCCCAGCGCCGCCGCATCCAGGATCGCCGCAGAAAATCCCAGAGTGGCCTGGACGATCAGCGGGGCGGCGCAATTCGGCAGGACGCAGTTGAACATCAGCCGCAGGGTACCGGCGCCGGCGATGCGCGATGCATAGACGTAATCCTTGCCCATTTCGCCGATCACCGCGGCGCGCGTCAGT
>JBAYJH010000029.1:0-26175 GCA_041665185.1 Sterolibacterium sp. | reverse complement strand
CCGGCGTGGTCTTGTAGGTCTCGGTGGACAGGTTTTGTTTGCCGTAGATGTGCCAGCCCACCATCATGGCAAACATGATCAGGCACCAGGTCAGGGCAATCAGAATCCATGTGCCCTCGACGCGATCTATCGGGTGTTTCCACCAGAGTCGCTCTGACGGCGGCAGAATTGCGCTCATATTCGTATCCCTTTAGTTGTTGAGTGTCTGCTGGGCCGGGGTTACTTGGCCAAGGGAACCGTCAAGATGTCGATGACACCCCACAAGGTGTAGACCACCATGGGAATCATGACGCCAAGGAACAGCAGAAGGAACGGGTTGTCCAGCAACTGCTGCATGAGCGGGACTTTTTCGATTTCTGTATCAGCCATTTGAGCCTCCTCCTGTGGCACCGATCGGGTGCGCGGGTGTGAAAAAAACATCAGCCTGCATTCTCGCGTTGAAGGCAGGGCAATAAAATTGATCTTGGATAAGAAAATCAGACTTTTCACCTCTGCCTGAACCGCGACGCGTCACCCGCATTTTTTCGGCGCATATAATCGGCGGGTCAAATGCACGAGGATCCCCGATGGACTTATCCGCCCGCCGCCAGATCGCCATCTGGCTGATTGTCTGCTGCGCCATGGTGTTTGCCACCCTGGTGGTCGGCGGGGTGACGCGCCTGACCCATTCCGGACTCTCCATCGTCGAGTGGCAACCCATCGTCGGCACCTTGCCGCCGCTGAATCAAACGGAGTGGGAGGCCACTTTCGACAAGTACAAGCAAACGCCCGAGTACCGGAAGGTCAACCACCGGATGGAGCTGGACGAATTCAAGGGCATCTTCTGGTGGGAATACTGGCATCGGGTGCTCGGCCGTAGCATCGGCCTGGTGTTCTTCGTTCCCTTCCTGTATTTCCTCTCGCGCCGCAAGGTAGAGCCTCCGCTGGTGCCCAAACTGATCGGCATTTTCGTGCTCGGCGGCTTGCAGGGCGCGATGGGTTGGTACATGGTGAAGAGCGGGTTGGTGGACGATCCCCGCGTCAGCCAGTACCGCCTGACCGCGCACCTCTCGTTGGCCTTTCTGATCTTCACCGCCATGTTCTGGGTGGCGCTCGATCTGTTCGCCGAGCGCTCCCGCTCGGTGGGCAATGCCCTCCTGCGACGATTGCGGAGGATAGGTCTCGGACTCGCTCTGCTGGTGTTCTACATGGTTATCAGCGGTGGTTTCGTGGCCGGGATCCGCGCCGGCAAGGCCTACAACACCTTTCCGCTGATGAACGGGCAGGTGGTGCCCGACGAGATATTCCTGATCGACCCGTGGTACCTGAACTTCTTCAACAACATGGCTACCGTCCAGTTCGACCATCGACTGGGCGCGTGGCTGTTGGCCGTCATCGTGCCGTGGTTCTGGTTCAAGGTGCGCGCAGCCACGGTGACGCCGCGGGCACGCCTGGCGGCCAATCTGCTGTTGCTGGCTCTGGCAGCTCAGATCGCGCTGGGCATCGCCACATTGCTGTGGGCGGTGCCGGTAGCATTGGGCGCTACGCATCAAGGCGGGGCGATGGTGTTGTTCGCCGTTGTGTTGTGGCTCAACCATGAGTTGCGCGTGGCCGCGCCGGCCAAGTGCTGAAAGCGGCAAGACGCCGGCGGCTGCTGCAACGCATGGCGATTGCGTGTGCGATTCTGGTGTTGGCCATTACCAGCCTCAGCGCCTACATACGCCTGGGCAATGCCGGGCTCGGTTGCGTCGACTGGCCGCAATGCTACGGCGGCAAATTGCGCCAGGCCCAGCAAGGCATCGATACCCGGAGTGCTGAAAGCGGCGCGGCCGTCGCCGCACGGCTGGTGCATCGGATCGTCGCCGTGGCGGCCTTGCTGCTGATCATCGTCATGGCCCTCGCCTGTTTCACCGTTAGGCCGATACTCTGGCGCGAAGGCGGTGTGGCGCTAACACTGCTGGCGCTGGCGGTCTTCCTGGCGGTGCTCGGACGCTGGAGCGGCGGCGCCCGGGTGCCTGCGGTGAACATCGGCAATCTGCTGGGCGGTTTCGCGATGCTGGCGCTGTGTTGGCAGCTGCGCTGGCGGCTCGGCCAGCGGGCGGGTGACCCTCCGCCAAGACAAGGCAGTTTTCGATTGCGGCTGGGCGCCTGGCTGGCCGTCGCCGTCCTGTTCGGCCAGATAGCGCTCGGTGGTTTGGTCAGTGCCGGGTTTGCGGGCCTGAGTTGTACCGGCATGCTTGACTGCGGCGCGAATGCGCCGATCGCCATGACGCCGGACGCTTTCGATCCATTGCGTGAACCGGTGTTTGCCACGACGCCGATACCGCCGGCCAACGCGGCCGGCGCCGCCGCCCACATGGCACATCGCTACGGCGCGGTCGTTGCGCTGTTGGCGACGGCGCTGCTGGCGTGGTCGGCGATTCGCTTCGGGCGAGGTCGCGCCGGCTGGACGTTGCTGACACTGCTCGGTGTCGAGATGGTTCTCGGTGTACTGCTCGTCGCACTGTCGCTGCCGCTGGGGGTCGCGCTGGCGCACAACCTGGTGGCGGCCGTGTTGCTTGCGGCTGCATTCACCTTGGCGTGAGGCGTTATCGTGAGTGTACATTGCCAGCAGCCAGTCAACAAACCGAAATGAAATTCTCGACTCATCCGCTCTGGCTGGTCGGCTTTCGGCCATTCTTTGCGTTGGCTTGTCTGTCCGGCTTGAGCCTTCCAGTCCTCTGGGTTTTACTGTTTACCGGCGAAATCTCCGGGCCGCCGATTTCGTTTTCGATCATACAGTGGCACGCTCACGAAATGTTTTTCGGCTTCGGCTGGGCGGTTCTGGGCGGATTCCTGCTGACGTCGACCAAGAACTGGGTCGGGGTGCGCGGTTATCACGGAAATGCCCTGATTTTTCTCGCCACTGCCTGGCTGTTTGAGCGTGTCGGCATGTGGTTAGAGGGCGCCTGGCCCGCGCCGCTGTTCCGGATTTCCAACAATCTGTTCCTCGCCGCGATACTCGCCATGTTGCTGTTGACCTTGCTGCGTCACCGCGGCGCCGATTCCTATCGTGACAACATGGTGTTCATCCTGATCCTGCCGCTGTTCCTGGTGGCGAAGAGCCTGATACTGGACGCAGAGTACTTCCAGTACGGATCCAGCATGGCGCTGGGATTGTTCCGCATGGCGTTCCTGGTGATGCTCGAGCGCACGCTGACCCAATTCATGAAGAATATGTTTCAAGTCGCCATTCTGCGCAACGCGGCATTGGACAGCGCCATCAAGCTGCTCGGCGGCATATTGGTGTTTGCCAGTTGGTTGCCGGTTCAAGTGACGGTGACTGTTTCGACGCTGTTGGCTTTGCTCCTGCTGATCCGTCTGGCATTCTGGTACCCGCTACGGGCATTGCGTCGCCTCGACATCGGCATCATGTATCTGGGCTACCTTGCCCTGACGGCTCAGCTATTGGTCGATGTGCTGGATCGAGTCGCCCCTCCCGGCTGGATCGGCAGCGTGTCGGTGCATGTGTTCACTTTCGGCGTGATGGGACTGATCATACCGGCCATGCTGATTCGCATCAGCAATGGCCACACTGGAAGGCCGGTGAAGTTCGACGGCCTAGACAAGACCGTATTGCGAATCGCGCTGCTGGCCTTCGTATTTCGCATCATCGCGCCGCAGCTCTACCCGGCCAGCTATTCAGTCTGGATTGCGCTCGCGGCGGCATTCTGGAGTTTGGGATTTGCGATCCTGGGGTGGCGGTATATTCCCTACCTGCTTCATCCGCGGGTGGATGGCAAGGACCACTAGTCCTTCTTGGCGCCGCCGGTCGCCGCGCGAACCCCGGCCGAGGTTACATCGACGGCCGCCCCGACCGCCGCCGCTCCGGCTTTGACGGCAGTTGCGCCAACTGTGACCGCGGCGTCGGCGACTGCCACCACCGCGCATCCGGACATGCAAGTGGCCAGGCTGATGAGGGTGGCGATTCCCAGTGCGGGTCCAGGAATGCCAAGCGGTGTCATCAATTGAATTAGAGGCGTGAAGAATGCGGAGAGGGCATCGCCACGGAATGTGGCGAGGGCGTTCTTTCGTTAGTGCGTTACTTCTCTATGTTCAACACCAGGCGCGCCTTGCTTTCCGCTTCGGCCTTGTTGATGGCGGACATCTGGCGGCCAAAGGCCTCGCGCGCTTCGCGTCCCTGCTTGGTGGCCTCAATGCTCTTGATGCAGCGCCAGCGTTTGCCGCCTTTGGTTTCGATCTGGCGCATCTCTTCTTTCGGATGGTGCAGCCGGCAGTGGTAGCAGAAAAGGGTGTCTGGCATGGGTATGTTGTGCGTAGCGAGGAACGTCGGGGCAATATTATCGTCGGCGGAAACGGCAGGCGATGATTGCTTGAGCAGAGCGCATTATACGCCGAATAGGCCGCCAGTCCGAAATCCGCATGATGAAATCAAACCACGCGCCAACGCGAGTCCGGCTGCGCGTCCGGACCGAGGCAACCCGGGTTTCGATCTTTCATAATTTTCCCGCTGGCGGCCGCGACCGCAGGGACGGTTTTCGGGTGGAGGCCGTGCCTGCCGGCTGGTAGGCCGGGATCAGTTGTTGCTGAGCGTTGCCGATCAGGTCGGCACGTCCCATTTGACGCAGTGCTTCGCGCAGCAGCGGCCAGTTATTGGGGTCATGGTAGCGCAGGAAGGCCTTGTGGATCCGCCGCTGGCGGCCGCTGCGGACGATGGTGACGTGTTCCGAATCAGCGCTGACCTTGCGCAGGGGATTCCTCTCGGTGTGATACATCGCCGTCGCCAGCGCCAACGGCGTCGGCAGAAAGGTCTGGACCTGGTCGAGGCGGAATCGATTGCGCTTCAGCCACAGCGCCAGATTCAACATGTCTTCGTCGGTCGTGCCTGGGTGGGCGGCGATGAAATAGGGAATCAGATACTGTTCCTTGCCGGCTTCCCTGGAAAACTTCTCGAACAGGGTTTTGAATTTTTCATAGGAGGCGATGCCCGGTTTCATCATTTTCGACAGCGGTCCCGCTTCGAGGTGCTCCGGTGCGATCTTGAGGTAACCGCCGACATGGTGGCTGACCAGTTCCTTGACATACTCCGGTGAACGCACTGCCAGGTCGTAGCGCAGCCCCGAACTGACCAGCACTTTCTTGATGCCGGGCAAGGTGCGCGCCTTGCGATAGAGTTGGATCAGCGGGGCATGATCGGTGCCCAGGTTATCGCAGATGTCGGGAAAGACGCAGGAGAGGCGGCGGCAGGAGGATTCGATGGCCTTGCTCTTGCAGGCCATGCGATACATGTTGGCGGTCGGACCCCCCAGGTCGGAAATGACGCCGGTGAAGCCGGGAGTCTTGTCGCGAATGGCCTCGATCTCGTGCAGGATGGATGCTTCCGAGCGGCTCTGGATGATGCGTCCTTCATGTTCGGTGATGGAACAGAAGGTGCACCCGCCGAAGCAGCCGCGCATGATATTCACCGAGTGGCGAATCATTTCCCAGGCCGGAATCCTGGCTGATCCGTAAACCGGATGGGGTGCGCGGGCATAGGGCAGGCCGTATACGAAGTCCATTTCCGGCGTGGTTAGCGGCAACGGCGGCGGATTCAGCCAGACGTCGCGCAAACTTGGGCCTGCTCCGTGCGCCTGGACCAGGGCGCGGGCATTGCCCGGATTCGATTCGAGATGGAAGGTGCGCGAGGCATGGGCGTAGAGCACCGGATCGTCCCTGACCTGCTCATAGGACGGCAGCCGGACGACAGTGTGGGCGCGCCGCTCGCGGTGCTGGGCGAGGCGCTCGGCGCGTGGGATCAGGCGCACCGCATGCGTGCCGGGCGGCCCCTGCATCGGAGCCTCGCTCTTCATCGCGTAGGGATCGGGGTGCGGGTGAACCGCACCGGGGGTGTCCACCACCGTCGAGTCCACTTCCTCCCAACCCTCCGGGCGCCAGGCATGTGGCACCATGAAGGCGGTGCCGCGCAGGTCGCGGATTTCGGCGATGGGCGCTCCCTTGGCCAGGCGATGGGCGAGTTCCACCAAGGCTCGCTCGGCGTTGCCGAACAGCAGCAGATCGGCTTTGGAGTCCGGCAGGATCGAGCGCCGCACCTTGTCCGACCAGTAGTCGTAATGGGCAATGCGGCGCAGGCTGGCTTCGATGCTGCCGATCACGACGGCGGCTTCGGAATACGCCTCGCGGCAGCGCTGGGCATAGACGATGACGGCCCTATCGGGACGCTTGTTGGCTTCGGCGTTGGGCGTATAGGCGTCGTCGGAGCGTATCTTGCGGTCGGACGTATAGCGGTTGACCATGGAATCCATGTTGCCGGCGGTGACGCCGAAAAACAGGTTCGGTTTGCCGAGCGCCTTGAATGCCGCAGCAGATTGCCAGTCGGGCTGGCTGATGATGCCGACGCGAAAGCCCTGCGCCTCCAGTAGCCTGCCTACCAGGGCCATGCCGAAACTGGGATGGTCGATGTAGGCGTCGCCGGTAACCAGGATGATGTCGCAGCTGTCCCAGCCGAGCGTGTCCATCTCGACTCGCGACACGGGCAGGAAAGGCGCTGTGCCGAAGCGCTGAGCCCAGAACTTGCGGTAACTGAACAGGAGCTTGGGCGCGGCAGAGCCACCATTTCCGGGGGGCGTCCCAGGATTTGCGTCAATCAACATCCAGCTATTCTACAGGTGCGCTGCGGATGGGCCGTGGTTGCGTTTCGCCCGACTATGCACGGGCACATGGCGGGCCAGGAAATCCATCTGGTCGAGGAGTATCTGGCGGTTGGAGAGGATCAGGTATTCGGCTTTGTTCGGTACATAGGGCGCATACAACAATTGCATATTCGCCTGCTCGGGTGTGCTGCCGCTCTTGTGCTGGTTGCAGCCGCGGCAGGCCGTGACGACATTCATCCAGATGTCGCGGCCGCCTTGCGACACCGGCACGACGTGATCGCGGGTCAGGCGTAAGGTGGAAAATTCTCCGCCGCAATAGGCGCAAATATGCCGATCGCGATGAAACAGTTCGCGGTTGTCGAGTGGCGGAACCTGGAACAGGCTCCTCGACGCCAACGCCTTGCCTTTGATGGCGATGATGCTGTTGGTGGTGATGCAAGAACGTTCGCCGGTGATGCGGTTCATGCCGCCGTGAAAAGTGAAATTGGCATCGCCGATCGCCCAGGCCACCAGATCTTTGGCGTAGTAGAAGCAGGCATGTTGCCAACTGACCCAACGATGCGGCACGCCATGCATGTCGAGGGTCAGAATCAGCGGTGGAGCGGTCATGGTAGCAAGCATTTCAGTCGTACTCGGCCGTCTATCGGCGGGGTAGAATCTTCCTATAGTCAAAACGCCGACAAAGACTAGCAGAGCATGGAGAATTTTAAAAGCAGTCTGGCGACCTTTGGAAGATCGGGCTTAGGACCGGCGCTGGCGATTTCGCTGGGGCTGCATGCCGTGCTGCTACTGCAAACCCTGCACGCCGATTCGATATTGCGGTCAGTTCGCCCGGCAACACCCGCCGGAAGTTCCCTGGACGCGACTCTGCGCGGAAGCATGGTGCCGCATGTCGGCGTGACGAAGTTTCCGGCGCGGCCTGCCGCGACCGCCCAAACCATGCCGCCGCGGCCGGAAACGACGGTCTCAAAGCCCGCTATGCATTCCTCGCCTGCGGTGGCGGACGCAATCGCCGCGCCGGCCGATCAAGGTGGTGTTTCCGGGCGCTTGCCAGTCGTTGCGGCCGTTACGGAAATGCCATCGCCAGCTGCTTCAACGACTGCGGATCGGCTGTCCAGCGAAGCCGGGCTCAATGCCGGCGGCTTGCGGCAATATCGCCTCGACCTGGCGGCGGAGTCGCGCCGCTTCAAGCGCTATCCGCCCCAGGCCCTGGCGCAAGGCTGGCACGGCACGGCGGAAGTGCGTGTTGCCGTGGCGGTCAGCGGCGTACCGCAGTTTGCGCAATTGACGACTTCGAGCGGCCAGGGAATTCTCGATGCGGCTGCCCTCGACATGATCAACCAGGCGGCGCTGCATACCGTCGTGCCATCCAGCTTGCGCGGCCGGGAGTTCAGCGTGCTGCTGCCGATAAGCTTCGCTATCGATTCGGATTGATCGCTGTTCGGGGGATCGTCGCAACGGTCATGAGCGCTGAGCGCCGTTCCTGTCCTCGGGGCGCAGATCGGCGGTATGGAAACCATAGCACCCGGCCTTGCGGTCGGCGAAGTAGTGGCGCAGCGTCATGGCGATGGTGCGGAAGGCGATTTCGCCCCAAGGTATTTGCTCCTCGGCCAATAGCGCCACTTCCAGCGTCTCGATGCCCGGCGAGAAATCCAGACTCAGCAAGCGGGCGCGGAAGATGGCATGCACTTGGCTGATGTGCGGTACGCTGATCAGCGTGTACATTTCGCCGATCTCGACTTGCGCGCAGGCTTCCTCGACTGTCTCGCGCATGGCGGCCTCGGGCAGGGTTTCATGGTTCTCCATGAAGCCGGCGGGCAGGGTCCAGAATCCGCAGCGCGGTTCGATGGCGCGACGGCAGAGCAGTACCTGGTCCTCCCATACGGGCAGGCTGCCGACGACCAGTTTGGGGTTCTGGTAATGGATGCTACCGCAGCTGTCACAGACGGCCCGGGTCAGGGTGTCGCCCGGTGGCACGCGCTGGCTGACCGGAGCGCCGCAATGGCTGCAAAAGTTTAGGGCGGGGTTCATGGTGTCGCGTATCAGGAGGCCATGCGGCCATTATGACCCAAAGCCAGGGCAGGTGCGGCTATCAGGCGATCCGGAAATATCCGGGGTCGATCTGGCTGAGGTGAATCGTAAGATAAATCAAAAGGATATTGTCGTTTTGTAAGAAAAAACCTTACAAACCTTCCGGAAGCCCTTCTTACGTCAAATACAGAACTTCCCCGCTAGTCTCGCTTGACAACACGCGCCAGAATGCGATCGTCTTCAAGTCCGTCGATTTGAGGCAACCAAGGAGTGCATGATGAAAATGACTGACACCTACAATGACATAAAGGAAGTCAATCTTGCCTACCTGATGCTGGCGCAGAACATGGTACGCGTCGACCGCGAGGCAGCGATTTTCCGCCTCGGCATCAGCGAAGAGATTGCCGATATCCTGGATCGTCTAACCCCGGGGCAGGTGCTGAAGATGGCCGGCTCCGACATGTTGCTGTGCAGCTTCCGTTTCGACGATGCGCTGTTGCTCAACCTTCTGGCCAACCATGAGCGCGATCGCAGTATCGGGCACGTTCATGCGGCGATCCTCGCCGCCGGCAAGTCGGTTGAAACCGTGTCCTGAACCGTTGAAAATCTGGAGGCTCCTATGCGCAATAAATCCGTTATCTCGGAGGCGAGAGATATTCGCCTGGCCGTCGAGCTGATCGAGCTCGGCGCACGTCTGCAACTGCTCGAGGCCGAGACCAAGCTTAGTCGCGAGCGGCTGCTCAAGCTGTACAAGGAAGTTCGCGGCGAATCGCCGCCCAAGGGCATGCTGCCGTTCTCGACCGACTGGTTCATGACCTGGCAGCCCAACATCCATGCTTCGCTGTTCATGGCCTATTACCGCTTCATGCTGGAACATACCCAGTTGCGTGGTCTCGATCTGATCATCAAGGCCTTCCGGATGTATCTCGAACAGGTGCGCCGCAACGATATGGAGCCGGCGCTGTCATTGACGCGCGCGTGGACCATGGTGCGCTTCTTCGACGCCAACATGCTGGCCTTGGCGACCTGCAAGTGTTGCGGGGGCCAGTTCGTTGCGCACGCCTTCGACCCGACCAAGGGCTATGTCTGCGGTCTTTGCAATGTCCCGGCACGGGCTGGCAAGACACGCCGCGCCGCGGCGCTCAAATCCGCTCACGCCGCCCTCAGCTAAGCGCTGACTTTCTGCCTCCTGGTCCCGTCCCGCGCAACCGTCCCCGGTTGCGCGGGAGTCTCAAGGTGCGTGTCCCTCCCCCGCCGGGCACCGCCGAATTTCTTTCCCCGGCGCTATGTATCTGTGTCAAGGTCGATTTTTGCGGCTATCATTACGCATTGCGGAAGGTAGCGGATGCCGGGGCTGAGGCCACTGACCCGAAAATCGGAGAGCGTGAATGTTTTTGTTTATCGGATACCTGCTCATACTGGCAGCCTCAGTTGGGACCTACTCGGTGCACGGCAGCCTCCCGGCTCTGTGGATGCCTCTGGAGTATGTCGCAATTGTCGGTCTTATGGCGGGCGGCTTTATCGCCGGCAACGGCACCAAGGAGATCAAGTCTACGCTGAAAGCGCTGCCGTCGGTCCTGAAAGGCTCGCGTTTCACCAAGGCTCTCTACATGGAGCTGCTCTCGATGTTGTTTGAAGTGCTTGGCAAGATCCGCAAGGAGGGCTTGATGTCGATTGAAAACGACGTCGAGCATCCCGAGCAAAGTGTCCTGTTCAAGAAATATCCGGTGATTGCCGCCGACCACCACGTGATGGAGTTCCTCACCGACTACCTGCGCATGATGGTGGGCGGAAACCTGAATGCCTTCGAGATCGAGAACCTGATGGATATCGAAATCGAAACGCATCATCACGAGGCCCATGTTCCGGCGCACATCATGTCGAAGACCGCCGACGGTTTGCCGGCCTTCGGTATCGTGGTGGCGGTGATGGGGGTGGTGAACGTGATGGGATCGGTCGGCGAACCGCCCGCGGTTCTCGGCAAGATGATCGGCGGCGCATTGGTCGGTACTTTCCTGGGTATCCTAGTCTCCTACGGTTTCGTCGCACCGATCGCCAGCCAGCTCGAGCAGAAGGCCGAAGAGAGCGGAAAGATATTCCAGTGCATCAAGATGGTTCTGCTGGCCAGCATGAACGGCTATGCGCCGCAAGTGGCGGTCGAGTTTGGCCGCAAGGTGCTGTATTCGACCGAGAGACCGGGTTTCGCCGAACTTGAAAGCGAAATGAAAGGCCGCAAGGCCCAGAAGTAGGCGGCGTAGTCGGGCCGCACGGCATTGCCCGATCAAGACCCAGAGCGAATATGAGCGACGATAGCCAGCAACCAATCATCGTCAAGCGAATCAAGAAGAGTGGCGGCGCCGCTCACGGCGGAGCGTGGAAGATCGCCTATGCCGACTTCGTTACGGCGATGATGGCGTTTTTTCTACTGATGTGGTTGCTCGGCTCGACCAGCCAGGGCGACCTGAAAGGCATCGCCGACTTCTTCAATCAGCCCTTGAAAGTGGCGCTGGCGGGCGGTTCGGGCACCGGCGACACCTCCACCACGCTAATCCAGGGCGGCGGCGATGATCTGACCAAGAGCAGTGGTCAGGTGAAGAAAGGTGAAATGATGGCGAATAAAGAAAGCGTCAAAATTTCTCCGATGCAGTCCGACGCGACCTTGGCCAGGGAGCAGGTGGAGGCCCAGAAGCTCAGCGAACTGAAGCAACTGATCGAAACCAAGATCGACAATAATCCCAGCCTCAAGCAATTCAAGAATCAGTTGCTGCTCGACATTACCGCCGAAGGGCTGCGTATCCAGATTGTCGATGAGAAGAGCCGGCCGATGTTCGATTCCGCAAGCGCCGAGCTCAAACCATATACCCGCATCATACTTCGCGAGATTGGCAATACCTTGAATGGCGTCGTCAACCGTATCAGCCTTTCCGGCCATACCGACGCCACGCCGTTCGCCGGGGGGAACCAGGGCATCGGCAACTGGGAGCTCTCGTCCAGCCGCGCCAATGCATCGCGGCGCGAGTTGATTGCGGGGGGCATGCAGGAAGAAAAGACCTTGCGAGTAGTCGGTCTGGCCTCCGCCGTGCCCTGGGACAAGCAGGATCCTTACAGTCCGATCAACCGACGCATCAGCATTATCGTGATGAACAAGAGGACTGAAGACACGATCTTGCGCGACGGCAAGGAAGCCGACGGCCCATCCGACGCTAGCCCGAAACAGATACCACCCAATGTTCCGGCGCCGACCCCGACGGCGAACCCGGGCGGACATTGATGTCGGGCCGCTTGCTCAATCGGCTCGAGGCAATCGGGGCGGCTAAGGTCCATGCTTGCATGGTTTGGCGAGAACAGCCGCATATCGTTGCAATGGCGATATTTTAAGTTTAATGTGATGCTGGTTCTGGCAATGAAGAGAGCACCCCGATGAATCAATGGTTCAACAAGACGTTCTGGATGGGCGCCATCTGGACGCTATTCACCGGAGCGCTGCTTTTTTATACGACTCCAATGGGAGATGCGGGCATCGGCGTCATGGTGGCGTTGGCGGTGGTGGCGATCGGCTGGGCGGTGATCGAGCGAGTACCGTCGGGTAATTCAATCCAGACGAGTCTCTCTTCCCGGCGGAATCTCGAACGGGTGCTGATGGCCGAATTCACTCAGTTGCTCAATGAATGCGTGCAGCAGTTCAGCGCCCAGTACGATGAAATTGGCAACGAGATCGGCCGGATGCAAACCTTGCTCGCGGAAGCCATTGCCAGCCTGACCGAGAGTTTCGAAGGCATGCATGGCCAGACCGAGGAACAACGACAACTGGCACTATCCATCACCGGTGGCAGCAGCAAAGGTGATACCACAACTTTCGGCGACTTCGTCAAGAACACTTCCGAGGTGATGGGGCGGGTGGTCGAGTCCACCATAGACAACAGCAAGATGGGCATGGAACTGGTCGATGTCACCGACGACATCGTCCAGCGTATCCAGGAAGTCCAGAAGACGCTGTCGGAAATCACCGGCATCGCCAAGCAGACCAATCTGCTTGCACTGAACGCGGCGATCGAGGCGGCACGAGCCGGTGAGGCCGGACGCGGTTTTGCCGTCGTGGCCGACGAAGTCCGCGACCTCTCGGCACGCACCACCAAGTTCAGCCAGGAAATCAACGCCACAATAGCCAGTATGCACAATTCGGTGCGCCAGAGCGAAACGACAATACAAAAGATGGCGTCCCAGGACATGACCTTTGCGCTCGAGTCGAAGCAGCAGATCACCGATATCATCAACGACATGGGACGGCAGAACGAGGCGCGGGCACAGGCCATCGGCAGCCTCGGTGCCAGCGCGGCGATAGTGGAAAGCCAGGTCGGGCGCGCCATCACTGCCTTGCAGTTTCAGGACATGGTGTCACAACTCATGAATCACGTGCTCAAAAGGGTCGAGGCGCTCGACGGAGTGGTCGGAGACTTGGGAGAACTGTCACGGAAATTGCGCGTGGACTCGGATCGCGACGACGCGGCGGACGCCATCGAGTCGTTGCGCGAAGAGACGCGCAAGGTTGCCGACAGCCTGGAGAAAATGAACTCGCAAACGACCCACAATCCCGTCGGACAGAAGGCGATGGCGGAAGGCGAGATTGAATTGTTCTGAGCGGGGAATGATCGGTTCGGTATAGTATCAACGGGGAAAAACGGGGAAGAGGCCATGGCGAAAATCATATTGGCAGTTGACGATTCGGCATCCATTCGTCAGATGGTGGCGTTTACGTTGAAGAGTTCGGGTTATGAGGTTATCGAAGCCGTCGATGGCATGGATGGCCTGGAAAAGGCCAAGTCGAAATGCGTGAACCTGATACTCACCGACCAGAATATGCCGCGCATGGACGGGCTCACTCTTATCAAGAGCTTGCGCGCATTGCCCCAATACAAGACCGTCCCGATCCTCATGCTGACCACCGAATCGTCAGATGCGATGAAGACGCAAGGTCGCGCCGCAGGTGCCACCGGCTGGTTAGTCAAGCCTTTCGATCCGCAGAAGCTCATCGAGGTCGTCAAGAAAGTCATCGGCTAGTGTACGCGGCAGCATCCGGGGTACCGATCGATTCGAGCGGTCTGCCACGCAATTGCCTCTGCATTCGCCACAATGCCCGACCCGTTGATGACGGCAAACTCCAAAGGGAGTTGAAGGAATCATGAGCATGGACATGACCCAGTTCTACCAGGTCTTCTTCGAGGAGACGGCGGAGCATCTTGCCAGCATGGAAAACATGCTGCTCGAACTCGACGTGCAGCAGCCCGATATCGAACAACTCAATGCGATCTTCCGTGCTGCCCACTCGATCAAAGGATCTTCGGGAACGTTTGGCTTCAACGACCTGGCCGAGGTCACCCATATTCTTGAAAACCTGCTGGACCGGATCCGTAAGGGCGAGTTGATTCTGCGCGAGAACATGATCGACGCGTTCCTCGATGCCGACGACATTCTCAAGAGCCTGCTCGCCGCTCATCGCGGCGAAGCGGCCGCGGACCCGAGCGCGGTTGCGGCCATCTGCGCCCGCTTGCGCAAACTGACTTCGGAGGAATCGACCGAAGCATCTTCGGCGCCGGCTATGCCGGTCGCGGCCGTGCCGGCGTCGGTGCCAATCGTCGGCGGAAGCGGATTTGAAATTGGTTTTGTCCTCGATGAGTCGACGGCCGATGGCGATCAGGCTGTTCGAAACCTGATGGCCGAACTCGGTGTGTTCGGCCAGGCCGAAGTTGTCGAACGGCCGACCTCGGCCCGATTGCCATGGCGGCTGCGCTTTACCGGCACGTCGGCGAATCCGGATAACGCCGCCAAGACGCTTGATGAAGACATGCTGCGCGAAATGTTGGAGTTCGTGGCGCGCAGCGACAGTATCCGCCTTTCACCTCTCGGCGCCGCGGATGCTGCGCTGGTCGCTCCGCAAGAAACGGCCTACGGTTTCTTCGACGACGTTGTAGCGCCTGCCGATGAGGACTATGGATTCTTCGAGCCATTGACGGCAGTGGAGGCGACCGATATAGCGCCATCGGTCACACCATTGCCGGCCGCCACCGGCAACGACGGTGATGGTTACGGATTCTTCGTCGACTTGCCGGTGCCGGCAGCGGCTGAATCCTCTGTTGTGGTGGCCGCACCCGCCGCGCCAGCCACCCCGAAAACTGGCATCGAACCGGCATCTCAAGGCAGCGGGGGGGGTGTCAAGGAGGCCGGCAGCCCGGGGGGCGTCGAAAGACGGGCCGCGCCAAGAGCCGGTGACACTTCGATTCGTGTTGGCGTCGAAAAAGTCGATCAACTCATCAATTTGATCGGCGAACTGGTCATTACGCAGGCCATGCTCACCCAATCGGCAATCGACGCCGATCCGGTGAAGTTTGAACGGCTGCTGACCGGTCTTGGGCAACTTGAGCGCAACACCCGTGACCTACAGGAAACCGTGATGTCGATCCGCATGATGCCGATTTCCGTGGTGTTCAGCCGCTTTCCGCGCGTGGTGCGGGACGTTTCCCAGAAACTCGGCAAGCAGGTCGAATTGAAGACCATCGGCGAAAGCACGGAGCTCGATAAAGGACTGATCGAGCGCATTTCCGATCCGCTGACCCACCTTATCCGCAACAGCCTGGACCATGGTATCGAAATGCCCGAAAGGCGCGTCGCCGCCGGCAAGCAGCCGGTCGGCACGATTACCTTGAAGGCCTATCACCAGAGCGGCAACATCGTCATCGAGGTGGGTGACGACGGCGCTGGCCTGAATCGTGCGCGCATCCTGGCCAAAGCCAGGGAACGGGGCCTGCCTGCCGCCGACACGATGTCCGACCAGGAAGTCTGGCTGCTGATTTTCGAGGCGGGTTTCTCGACCGCCGAAGTAGTGACTGAAGTCTCCGGCCGCGGCGTCGGCATGGATGTGGTCAAGCGCAATATCACCGCCATGGGCGGCCGCGTCGAAATCGATTCCATGCTCGGCATCGGCACGCGCATGACGGTGCGCTTGCCGCTGACGCTGGCGATACTCGACGGCATGTCGGTTGCCGTCGGCCAGGAGACCTACATCATTCCCATCGGCTACGTGATCGAGTCCCTGCAAGCCGGCAAGAACATGATCAAGAGCATCTCGGGCGTTGAACGGCTGATCCAGGTGCGTGGCGAATACCTTCCGGTGGTGGCGCTCTACGAAGTGTTCAACATTCCGCAGGCCAGTCGCGCGCTGGACCAGGGGATCATGGTCATCCTCGAATCCGATGGCGCCAAAGTGGCGCTGTTCGTCGATGCCTTGATAGGACAGCACCAGGTCGTGATCAAGAGCCTGGAAGCCAATTACCGCAAAGTGCCGGGAGTATCCGGCGCCACCATCATGGGCGACGGCCGTGTCGCGATGATTCTCGATGTCAGCGTACTGGCCGACATGGCGAAGAAGCTGATGCCGGCGGCGGCATAACCAAGAAGGGAGCAACGATGCTGCACGAGACCACCACCAGGCAGGCGGGCACCGAAGAAGTTGGGCCGGCGCAGGAATATCTGACGTTCACCCTGGGACCGGAAGAATATGCCATCGATATCCTCAAGGTGCAGGAAATTCGCGGCTATGATGCGGTGACCACGATCGCCAATGCGCCGGCTTTCATCAAGGGCGTCGTCAATTTGCGTGGCACCATCGTGCCGATCGTCGATCTGCGCATCAAGTTCGGCATCGGCAATGTCGAATACACACCGTTCACCGTGGTCATCATCCTGAGTATCGCCGGGCGGGTGGTCGGCATCGTGGTCGATAGCGTTTCCGACGTGACCATGCTGCGGCCAGAGCAGATTCGCGCCGCTCCCGAGTTTGGAGCCACGGTGGATACGAAATACATCATCGGCCTCGGCACTCTGGCGGAGCGCATGTTGATCGTCGTGGATATCGAGAGACTCATGCTGTCGAGCGAGATGGCCTTGGTCGACGCAGCTAACCAACAATAACGAAGACGAAGGGGAAATCCAATGCGGATGAATATGCCTGTCACTAACGTCGAAGTGCCGCTCACGCCTTCGACGCTGATCGTTTCAAAAACCGACCTGAAAGGGCAGATCACCTACATCAACCGGGACTTCCTGGAAATATCGGGCTTCAGCGAGTCCGAACTTATCGGCCAGCCGCACAACATCGTGCGCCATCCGGACATGCCGGCGGAAGCCTTCGAGGACTTGTGGCAAACACTCAAGGCTGGTCGGCCCTGGATCGGCCTGGTCAAGAACCGCTGCAAGAACGGCGATTATTATTGGGTCGATGCGCATGCCACGCCGCTGGTCGAGAACGGCCAGACGGTGGGCTATATGTCGGTGCGCAAGATGCCGACACGCAACCAGGTCGATGCGGCCGAGCAGGCATATCGCCTGTTCCGCGAGAAACGGCAAGGCAACTTGAAGGTTGAATTCGGCAGCGCCGTTGCCGACAGCCTGGCGCGCAAACTGAATTTCTTCCGCACCATGAGCATCAAGGGCCGCCTGACTTTCGTGATCGCGATGCTCTCGCTGCTGCTGATCGGTATCGGCGGCCTGGGCCTCTTCGGCATGAGCAAGACCAACGAAGGTCTACAGTCGGTGTATGAGGATCGCACGGTGGCCCTCGGCCAGGTCGCCCGGATCAACCGCAATATCCTCCGCAACCGCATGCAGATCGACGAGATGCTGCTTGATCCGAGTCCGGAGGAGATTGCTAAAGCCGGCCAGGAAATCGATGCCAACATTGCGGAAATCAACAAGCTGTGGGACGCCTACATGGCGACCAAGCTGACGCCGGAAGAGAAGGGATTGGCCGAGAAATTCGCCGCCGATCGGAAGAAGTTCGTCACCGAGGGACTCAAGCCTGCCCTGGAGGCAATCCGGGCGGGGAACATGGACCAGGCCAGGACGGCGGCCGGCGCCATGCGCTCATACAACGCAGCGGTGGGACAAGGGGTCAACAAGCTCATCCAGTTGCAACTCGATGAGGCCAAGAAGGAGTATGAAGAGGCCCAGACGCGTTTCGCCGATACCCGCAACATCGCGATCGGCCTGATACTGGCCGGCATCGCGCTGGCGCTGGCGCTGGGTGCGGCCCTGATCAAGGCCATCGTGCTGCCGCTACAGCAGGCCGCCGGTGTCTTCGGTCAGATATCCCAAGGCATTTACGGCAACCGCATCGATATCGCCAGCAACAACGAGATCGGCAAGGTGCTGCAAGCGCTGGAGATGATGCAGACCAAGCTGGGTTTCGACGTCGCCGAGACCAAGCGCCTGTCCGACGAAAACCTGCGCATCAAGATTGCGCTGGACAACGTCAGCACCGGGGTGATGATCGCCAATCCGGATCGCTTCATCATCTATGCCAACAAGTCGGTGCAGCAAATTCTCAAAAGCGCCGAAGCGGATATTCGCAAGCAGTTGCCGGATTTCAATGCCGAAAAGCTGGTGGGCGTGAATATCGATACGTTCCACAAGAATCCGGCCCACCAGGCCAACCTGCTGAAGACCTTCACCAGCACCTACATCGCCAACCTGGAGATTGGCGGGCGCTATTTGCGAGTAACCGCCAGCCCGGTGCTGAATGACCAGGGGCAGCGCTTGGGCGCCGTCGCCGAGTGGCTGGACCGCACCCCGGAAGTGATCGTCGAGCAGGAGGTGGAAAAGATTGTCCAGGGCGCGTTGCGCGGCGACTTCGAGCAACGCCTCGCGCTGGAAGGCAAGGAGGGCTTCTTCAAGCAACTCGCCGAGGGCCTCAACCGCTTGGCCGAAGTGACCTCAACCGGGCTACAGGATGTCGCCCGGGTGCTGAAGACGGTCGCCCAGGGTGACCTGACGCAGACGATCGAAGCCGATTACGAGGGCATCTTCGGGCAGTTGAAGGACGACACCAATACCACGGTCGAGCGACTCAGGGAAGTCATCGGACGGATCAAGGAAGCGACCGAAGCCATCAATACGGCGTCGCAGGAAATTGCCGCAGGCAATGTCGACCTGTCCAGCCGCACCGAAGAACAGGCCTCCAGCCTCGAAGAAACCTCGTCAAGCATGGAAGAGTTGAACGCCACGGTCAAGAACAACGCCGAAAACGCGGCTAAAGCCAATCAACTGGCGAAGAGTTCCAACGAAATCGCCACGCGCGGCGGCGCCATGGTCAAGGGCGTGGTGTCGACCATGAGCGAAATCCAGGGGAGCTCCAAGAAGATCGCCGATATCATCGGCGTGATCGACAGCATCGCCTTCCAGACCAATATCCTGGCTTTGAACGCGGCGGTCGAAGCGGCGCGAGCGGGAGAGCAGGGTCGGGGCTTCGCGGTGGTAGCGACGGAAGTGCGCAACCTGGCGCATCGCAGCGCCACGGCGGCGAAAGAGATCAAGACCCTGATCGCCGAATCGGTGGACAAGGTGGAAAGCGGGGCGAAGCTGGTGGAAACGGCAGGCAGTACCATGGACGAAGTGGTGACGAGCTTCCAGCATGTGGCCAGCCTGGTGACGGAAATCTCCAATGCCAGCCGTGAACAGAGCAGCGGTATTGAACAGGTGACCCAGGCGGTGAGCCAGATGGACGAAGTGACGCAGCAGAACGCGGCGCTGGTGGAAGAGGCGGCGGCGGCGGCGGAGAGCCTCGAAGAGCAGGCACGTGGGCTGATGCAGGCGGTGAGCATGTTCAAGCTGACTGAAGGAAACCCCCGTGGGATAGACGACGGGCACGCCTTGGGCCATGGTACCCAGGTCGTGACCGCCGCGGCGAAGCCACCACGCCTCGCTGCGCCGGTCAGGCTGGCCGTGTCGGCGCCACCCAAACCCAAGAAGATTCCTTCGCCCCACGCCAGCGACCCGGAGGACGAGTGGGAAGAGTTCTGACGGGCGCAGTGATAGCGATGAACACCCGGTCGGTGGTTGAGCAGTGATTGACTCGCGGACTGGGAGGCCTGTAGCGGGTCGCGTCATTCCCGGAGATGAGGCGTCGTTGCTGCCCGCGCGCGAGTTCCATTTCACTACCGACGACTTTGAGCGGGTGCGCAAGCTGATTTATCAGCATGCCGGCATCTCCCTGGCGCCAGTCAAGCAGGACATGGTCTACAGCCGCTTGGCGCGGCGCCTGCGGGCGAACAATTACACCACCTTTGCCCAGTACCTGGCGCACCTGGAACGCAATGACGAAGCGGAATGGGAAACCTTCATCAATTCGTTGACCACCAATCTCACGTCATTCTTCCGCGAGGCGCATCATTTCGAGATCCTGGCCAAACATCTACGGAAGATCGGTGCGCCCGGCAAGCCGATCCGCATCTGGTGTTCGGCTGCCTCCACCGGCGAGGAACCCTACACGCTGGCCATCACGGCTTGTGAGGCCTTCGACACTTATGCGCCGCCGGTGACCATCATCGCCAGCGATATCGATACCAATGTGCTTGCCACTGCCGCCAAAGGCATATATTCAGCCGATCGGGTCGACAAGATGGCAGCGGACCGACTGCGCCGCTTCTTCCACAAAGGGACGGGCGCGCAGGCGGGTTTTGTGCGGGTCAGGCCGGAGTTGCAGAAATTCATCACCTTTACCCGCGTCAATCTGCTCGACGCACACTGGCCGAACGTGCCGGGACCGATCGACGTCATGTTCTGCCGGAATGTCATGATCTATTTCGACAAGCCGACCCAATATCAGATTCTGAAGAAATTCGCACCGCTCTTGCGTGAGGACGGACTGCTGTTCGCCGGTCATTCCGAGAGTTTCATGCATGCCGTCGATCTGTTCCGCCCACTTGGGCGTACCGTCTATGAACGCGCGGACCGAAAGCGCTGAGCTCAGTTTCACCGAGCACCTCGCCGGCAATCGATATTTCGACCGTACTTTCGAAGTTGAGGCGGTCAAGGTCTTGCCGGGCGAGTATTACGCCTCGACTTCCAACATGGTACTGGTGACGGTGCTGGGGTCGTGTATCTCGGCCTGTATCCGGGATCGGGAGAAGAATATTGGCGGCATGAATCATTTCATGCTGGCCAACGGGGGGAATACCGACCAGCCAAGCAGTGCCTCGGCCCGCTACGGCGTCTATGCCATGGAAGTGCTGATCAATCATCTGCTCAAGCTTGGCGCGCGCCGGGGCAACATGGAAGCCAAAGTGTTCGGCGGCGGGCGCGTGATGTCTTCCTTGTCCAGTTCCCAGATCGGCGAGCGCAATTCCCGTTTTGTTCTTGACTTCCTGAAGACGGAGGGTATTCCGGTCTTGGCAAGGGATCTGCTGGACATTTATCCGCGCAAGGTTTACTTTTTTCCGAGCAGCGGCCGGGCGCTGGTGAAGAAGCTCGTGCGCCTACACAACGACACCGTGGTACGGCGCGAGCGGGAATATGAGGCCCGCCTCAGCGAGGCGCCCCTGTCCGGCGACGTCGAACTGTTTTGACAAGGATCCACGCATGGCTATCAAGGTTCTGGTGATCGACGATTCGGCGCTGATGCGCTCGCTATTGAGCGAGATCATCAACGGTGCCGCCGATCTGGAGGTGGTGGGATCGGCACCCGACCCCATCGTCGCGCGTGAAATGATCAAGTCGCTGAAGCCGGATGTACTGACGCTGGATATCGAGATGCCGAAAATGGATGGCCTGGAATTCCTCGGTCGCCTGATGCGGCTCCGACCCATGCCGGTCATCATGATCTCGTCGATGACCGAGCAGGGTTCCGGGGCGACCCTGCAGGCGCTGGAACTCGGCGCGGTGGATTTCCTGCCCAAGCCGCGCATGGAGAACATTTCCCTGCTGCGGGATTATTCGGAGGAAATCCGCGAGAAGATTCGCGCCGCTTTTGGCGCCCGCCTGAAAAGTACGGCGGTGGCCACGGCGGCGCCGCTGGCCGCCATGCCCCGTGCCAACGTACCTCCCAACGGCGCGCTTTCTCAGCGGCTCCTGAACGAAAAGATCATTGCCATCGGGGCTTCCACAGGCGGCACCGAGGCGATCAAGGATGTCTTGGCTACGCTGCCGGCGCAGGTGCCGGGCATCGTGATTGTCCAGCACATGCCCGAGACCTTCACCGCCTCCTTTGCCAGGCGTCTCGACAGCCTGTCGAAAGTACGGGTGCTGGAGGCGCAGGGCGGCGAAAAGATTGAACCGGGGCATGCTTACCTGGCGCCTGGGCATTCCCACTTGCGGGTGAAGAAAAGCGGTAGCGGTTATGTCACCGAACTGTCGAAGGATGAGCCAGTCAACCGCCATCGACCCGCCGTCGACGTATTGTTTCGTTCGCTCGCTGCGTTGCTCAAAGGCAATGCGATCGGCGTGATTCTCACCGGAATGGGCAAGGACGGCGCCCAGGGCTTGTTGCAAATGCGTCAGGCGGGCGCCTGGACCATCGGTCAAAATCAGGATTCCTGCGTCGTCTACGGTATGCCGCGCGAGGCGGCGCTGATTGGTGCCGTCGAGGAAGTTGTGCCGTTATCCGAGGTGTCGGAGCGCATCATGTCGCGCTTGCGCGCCCTGGATCGAGGAATGAGATGTTGATTCGCAACATTTTCGACGCCGGTAGTTATAATTACAAGAAGTGTACCTTTTAGCTTGTTCGAGGCAAATGAGATGCAAGTCAGCGTCACGAGGACTGAGCAGGGAGTCACCATCGGGTTGGAGGGACGGTTCGATTTCGGCACCCATCGGGATTTCCGCGCCGCCGTGGAAAAAGCCTTGCAGGAAATGCACGGCAACCTGCTTCTGGTTGACTTGGGGAAGGTTGATTACCTGGATAGTTCGGCCCTCGGCATGCTACTGATGCTGCGCGACAAAGTGAACGCTGCGAACAAGGTAGTGTCGCTGGTCAATTGCCGTGGCAACGTACGCCAGGTACTCGATATCGCCAACTTCGGCAAGCTCTTCGCGATCGCCTGATTCGTCGATTCCGACGGTGGATATTTCTTTGCTGTGAGCGAGTTGGGACGAGGCGATTGGTGGCTGTTGGCGGCTCTTGAGCAGCAAAATGGCGTAATATGATGTTTAGAGGGATAGTTTGCGCATAGGCTGTTAGGCGCTTCCCGCATGAAAGGCGAGGATATGTCCGATTTGATGAAGAGTATTGATGAGCGAACACGCCTGGCCGGTACCAACAAGCTGGAGATTCTGCTGTTCACGTTAGGTGAAGATACCCGGACCCGTCGGCGGGAGACCTTTGGAATCAATGTATTCAAGGTCCGGGAAGTCATGCGTACGCCGACGATCACGGCCGCGCCCGATATGCCGGCGGCAGTCAAAGGCATGGTCAGCCTGCGTGGCGCCTTGGTCCCGGTGATTGACCTCGCCGAATATATCGGCATACAGCCGGAGTCTCCACGCGAGATCATGATCGTGACCGAATACAACGGCCATACTCAAGGCTTCCTGGTGGAGGCGGTTGACACCATCCTGCGCCTCGACTGGGCGCAAATGCGCGTCCCGCCGGATATGCTGACGTCGAACCTTGGCGGCCTGGTGACCGCGGTGACGGAACTGCCCGACAACCGCCTGGTGATGATGCTGGATGTCGAGCGGGTCCTGTCCGAGACGACCACGATCGACGACGATTTCATGTTCAAGGATATCCATCCGGTCGCCGATGACGGCCTGACGGTCTTTTACGCCGATGATTCATCGGTGGCGCGCGGGCAGATTCAGCGCACTCTCAATGCACTTGGCATGAAGTCGCAGTATGCGGTGAACGGCCGCGCCGCCTGGGAGGAGCTACAGAGGATCGCGGCTCACTCGGAAGGCATAGGCCGTCAGGTGCGTGATGTCATTCAGTTGATCCTCACCGACGTCGAGATGCCGGAGATGGACGGCTATATTCTGACCAAGAACATCAAGAGCGACCCGCGTTTTGCCGGGATCCCGGTGATCATGCATTCCTCGCTGTCGGGGATGTCCAACCAGCAACTGGGTCTTTCCGTGGGCGTGGATGAATACGTACCGAAGTTCGAACCGCATCGCTTGGCGGAGATGTTGACGCGCCTCGTCAAGCGCCACCCCCAGGAAGCCAGCGTTTAACAGGACAAGCTTGCGGGAAAGAGACAGTCATGAACACACAAGACAAGAGCATGCTGGAAGCCGTCGATGCCCGCACCCAGTTGGCAGGCTCCAACCGTATGGAAATCCTGTTGTTCTCTCTCGGAACGCGGGAAACCTTCGGCATCAATGTATTCAAGGTGCGCGAGGTCAGCAAGACACCGAAGATCACCAAGACCCCCAACATGCCGGCAGGCGTCGAGGGGCTGATCAGCCTGCGTGGCAATGTCATCCCGGTGCTTTCGCTGGCGCGTGCCATGGAACTCAATGACGCGCCCGGGGGACTCGGCGGATCCATGATGGTGACCGAATACAGCAAGCGCATCCTGGGTTTCCTTGTTCATGACGTCGATCGCATCATACGGGTCGATTGGGACAAGGTCCGTGCTCCCGAGTCGGTGGTGACCGGCGGAACGCATCGCTTCATCACCGCTATTACCGAGTTGCCCAGCGGCAAGCTCGTGTCCATTCTCGACGTCGAGCAGATCCTCGAAAATACCTTTGGCGAGACCTTGGTCGGTGACCTCCAGCGACTGGACGACAACGTCGAGTACAACGTGTTTTTCGCCGACGACTCGGCGGTTGCGCGCAAGAAGATTGCCGAAGTACTCGACAAGATGGGCGTCAAGCACAAGCATGCCCTGAACGGACAGGAAGCCTGGACGCGGCTACAGGGCATGGCGACGCACGCCCAGCAAACCGGCAAGGACCTGCGCGACGAAGTGCAGCTGATCCTGGTCGATGCCGAGATGCCTGAGATGGATGGTTATGTGCTGACGAAGAACATCAAGAACGACCCGCGTTTTTCCGGTATCCCGGTGGTCATGCATTCGTCGCTATCGTCCGAAGCCAATCGCGCCATGGGCTCGCGTGTCGGCGTGGACGCCTACGTCGCCAAATTCGATGCGGACATGTTGGCGGAAACCCTGCGCCCGCATTTAATGAAACATCATAGAAACTGAGTCGGAGAGACTTATGCCAGATCCGAGCAAGATCAAGTTCCTCGTCGTAGACGATTTTTCCACCATGCGAAGGATCGTTCGCAACCTGCTCAAGGAGTTGGGGTATATCCATGCCGAAGAGGCCGAGGATGGCGCCGTAGCGTTGCAGAAGCTCAAGGGAGGCGGTTTCGATTTTGTGGTTTCCGACTGGAACATGCCCAACATGGACGGGTTACAACTCCTCCAGGCGGTGCGTGCCGATCCGGCCTTGAAGCACCTGCCGGTATTGATGATCACCGCCGAGGCGAAGAAGGAAAACATCATAGCCGCCGCCCAGTCAGGTGCCAGCGGTTACATCGTCAAGCCATTCACCGCCGGAACCCTGAACGACAAACTGGTCAAGATCTTCGAAAAACTTGAACAATCCCCAGCGTAACATCAGCAGCGAGGGGCATTAAGACATCATGGCGAAACCAATCAAATTTGACGAGTCCAGCGACAACGAGGACTTGCAAGCTCTATTCGACAGCATTGCCGCAGGCAGCGAAGTGCCGATGCACGCAACCAAGGCACCGGAGCCGGTTGTCGATGCATCTGGCGATTCCGACGACTTGCAGGCCCTGTTCGACAGTGTGTCCGCTCAGGTCGTGGAAACGGTACAGGCTGCGGCTCCGGCGTCTGCGGCGCACAGGGAAGGGGAAGATCCATCGGTAGTGTTTTCCAGCCTCGGTCAAATGACCCGCGAGTTGCATGACAGTCTGCGTGAAATCGGCCATGACAAGGCCTTGGGTGATGCGGCCAGAAGCATTCCCGATGCCCGCCAACGCTTGTCTTATATCGTTCAAATGACTGAGCAGGCCGCAAGCCGGGCGCTCAACGCCATAGAGATCGCCAAGCCGATCCAGGACGCCATGCAGACCCGATCCGAGGCCTTGGAGAAGCGCTGGGGGAAAGTTTTCGCCAACCAGTTGTCCCCGGAGGATTTCAAGGTATTGGCCGCCGACACCCAGGTTTTTCTGAGCGAGATTCCGCAGCAGACGCGTGCCACCAACGAACAGCTGACAGAAATCATGATGGCCCAGGATTTCCAGGATCTTACCGGGCAGGTCATCAAGAAGGTGGTCGATCTGGTGGAGAACCTGGAGCGGCAGTTGCTGCACGTGCTGTTCGAGGCGATGCCGCCGGACATGAACGTCGAACCACCGGCGGGCCTGCTCAACGGTCCTGTCATTAACACCGAAGGCCGTGCCGACGTGGTCAGCAGCCAATCGCAGGTCGACGACCTGCTGGAAAGCCTGGGTTTCTGACGACCGGCATGCCTGTTATGCGAACGGCGTTGCAACCCGGCTTTCCCTTTGACGGGAGTTATAAATGAGCGATTTTCAAGGAATGGAAGAACTGCTACAGGACTTCCTGATGGAGGCGACCGATCTCCTGTCAAGCGTAGACAACAAACTCGTTGATCTGGAGATCGGTCGCATCCATCAGGAAGTCCTGTAGCAGTTCTTCCATTCCTTGAAAATCGCTCATTTATAACTCCCGTCAAAGGGAAAGCCGGG
>JBAYJH010000028.1:0-28645 GCA_041665185.1 Sterolibacterium sp. | reverse complement strand
TGCCGGGAGCGTTGGTCCGCTTGCAGGGAACGCCCTTTGTCACAACCACCAACCAGGCGGGGCGTTTCGACATCCGCACGGACAACACTCCTCCCGCGAAATATGTCACCGCCTGGAAGAAAGGCTACTACAACGGCGGCGAAATGTTGAAGTTAGGGACGACGGAATACCGCGTCGTCTTGAAGCCGCTTCCCGCACATGACAACACCCAATATGAATGGATTTCCTCACGTCAGGCCGTCAATCGGCGACCGGGCGTCAAGGCTTGCTCGGCATGCCACTCCGGACCCGGCTTTCCGATGATCGACGAATGGGAAAACAGCGCCCACGCCAAGTCCGCCGTCAATCCGCTGTTCCTGGAATTCTTCTCGGGCAGCGATGAACGTGGTCCCTTGATTGCCGGACTGGGATACAAGCGGGACTTCCCGCACAGTAACGGCAGTTGCGCGACCTGCCATGTGCCGGCGATGGCGTTGCACAGTCCGTTTGACTCCGACCCAAGGAAAGCCAGCGGCGTCGAACGCGATGGGGTCTTCTGCGACCTGTGCCATAAGGTCGAGGATGTGGAACTCGACCGCGTCGGCGGCCATCCCGGTATGCTTTCCATGAAATTCAAACGACCGGAAAAAGACGAGCAAGTATTTTTCGGTCCCCTGGACGACGTGCATCCAGGGCCGGACGCCTTCAATCCGCTCTTCCGGCATAGCCGCTATTGCGCCGCCTGCCACGACGGCAGATTCTGGAACCTGGCGGTCTACTCGGAATTCCAGGAATGGTCCGAAAGCTCATACGCCCGCCGCAACATCCATTGCCAAGATTGCCACATGAAGCCCGACGGGGTGACACGCCGTTTCGCCCTGGAGAAAGAGGGAAGCGTCCTGCGCACTCCGGCCACGGTCGCCTCCCACGCCCTGTTAGGGATCACCGATGAAGCGTTCATGCGCGAGGCAGTGGCGCTGTCCGCCAAGGCGGAGGTCGCGGCAGGGAAATTGCAGGTCACGGTAGCGGTGAACAATGCCAAGGCCGGGCACCATATTCCCACCGGCAGCCCGATGCGCAACATGGTACTGCGGGTCGACGCCCTTGACCGAAACGGCCGGCGCTTGGTGTTGCGGGATGGGGAAACTATCCCGGCATGGGCCGGAATTGGCCCTGAGGCGGAAGGCAACTACGCCGGCTTGCCCGGCAAAGGTTATGCCAAGGTGCTGAAACGCTGGCCGGAATATCGCACGGACAACCGCGCGCTGCTGCTCAGCCCGCTGTACCCTGCGCCGTTCTGGCGGCCCACGGTGCTGGATTTCGATAACCGGATTGCCGCCGAGGCCACCGACACCTCGATCTATGCTTTCACGTTGCCCGAGGACGCCGCGAGGCCGATCCAGGTCTCGGTGCGGTTGATTTACCGCAAGACCTTCAAGTCCTGGTTGAAACCGCGGGCCGAAGAAACTAGGGACTTGTTGCTGGCCAGTGAAAGCCTCGCTATCCAATGAACCCCAACGGAGGAGGTTTCGCCACGCGGCGTAGTACCTGCTATAAAAGTAGGATGTCGGGAGGGGCCATCATGTTCAATCTGCATCGAGTCCTTGGCTGCGCGGTGCTCGTACTCGCCGTTTCGGTATCAGATCCGGCTGTGGCCACCGGCTGGGTCAATCTGGGCGGGCCACTGGGCGGCCTGGGCTACGATGTGCGGATTCATCCCGGCAACAAGAACATCATGTACGTCACCGACAATTTTGCCGGTGTTTCTAAGAGCCTCGACGCCGGACAGACGTGGACCCGGACCAATTCAGGAATCACCACCAAGGGAGGAACCTCGGGGGATGCCGTCAACATCTTCAGCCTGACCATGGACCCGAACGACGCCAACACGATATGGGCCGGCACCTTCGGCGAAGGACAGAGTTTCGGGGTTTTCAAGAGCAGCGATGCCGGCGCAACCTGGACCAGGAAGACCAATGGGATCGCGCTGGGGGATGACGCCGGCCTGGTCTTCCGCGGCTTTACCATCCAGCAGGGAAACTCCAATGTCGTCTATGCCCAGGCCGAGGTCTTCCCCGCCGGAAACCCGATGGGCTGGATATTCCAGCGCGTCAAGGGCCGGGTGTACAAGACGGTGGACGGCGGCGAAAACTGGCAGTTGGTCTGGCAGGGCAATGATCTCGCCAGATACGTGATCATCGACCCGGGCGATGCCAACACCTTATATGTATCTCACGGCATATTCGACCGCGAGCCGTTCGACTCCGACTGCGCCAATCGTGTTTTTGCCGGCGTCGGCGTCCTGAAGAGCGGCGACGCCGGGAAGACCTGGTCCGCCATCAACAACGGGCTCACCGATCTCACGGTCGGCAGCCTGAGGATGCATCCGACCAATTCGCAGGTGCTCTTCGCGGCCACCGGCAACATTGCCTGTTCCGGCTTCGGCACGCCGACCTATTTCAGCGGCGTATTCCGGACTATGGATGGCGGCGCGACCTGGACCAAGGTTATAGCGGCCAAAGACGGGGAGCCGTTCACCACCGTGAATTTCAGTCCCTCCAATCCCAACACACTGTATGCCGGCAGTCCGCAGGGCTTCTACCGCAGCGACGACCTCGGCTCGACCTGGACCGAGTATCGCAAGGCGGATACCCCCGCGTATGGGCCTCCCGGCATCGTCGCAGGGTTCCCGATCGACGTGGTCGTCGACCCGGACAATGCCGACACCGTCTTCGTCAACAACTATGCCGGCGGCGTTTTTCGCTCCCTCGACGGAACGGCGACCTGGCAGACCTGGAGCAAAGGCTATACCGGCGCCGGCGTGCGTAGGATGGCCGTCTCGACCGGCAACCCGGCGTTTCTCGCGGTCGTCGGGAAAAGCGGTCCCTTTGTCAGCCCCAACCAGGGCAACGACTGGGAGGGAATTCTCAATGGCGACGCGGCGACTTTATCCATGTTCAATTGGGCTACCATCGCGGTCCATCCGGCCAATCCGGCGCTGATCCTGCTGACCGACTCCAATGCCGGCGTAATATTTCGCAGCACCGACAACGGGAATACCTTCAGCAAGGTCTTCAAGGATCCCAACGCCGAACCGATAGGCACCAACGACCCCTCCATGTTCCAAGGATTTCGCGGCCTGGCGTTCGCGGCTTCCAACCCGAATATCGTCTATGCCGGGGTTTCGGTGGATACGGCTTACCACACGCCGACGCCGATCGGCACCGTCATCTACAAATCCGCGGACGGTGGGGAAAACTTCACCGCAGTACCTTCCATTCTCGACGGCAATAACGTGAACCGCCTGATCGTCGATCCGAACGATGCGAACAAGGTCTATGCCGCCACCACCAACGGCATCTACAAGAGCGCCGACGGCGCCGCCAGCTGGACCCGTTCCACCGCGTTGGGCAGCAGGAAGATCGAGGCGTTGGCAATGAAATCGGGCACGCTCGTCGCCGGCGAAGTGGCAGGCGGAATCTGGACCAGTTCGGATGACGGCGTGACCTGGTCGGGACCGAACAACACCGGAATCAACTCACCCAATCCCTATATCGCCGCGCTGGCGTTCGATGCCGTGAACGCCAATATCGTCTATGCGGGCGATCTCTATTCCGGCGTCTACAAGTCCGGCGACAATGGCCTGACCTGGTCGCCATTTCCCGATGCCACGATGTCCGGCCTGGACAACCGGGCGATCAACGACCTGGTCTTGACCAATGAAGCCCTCTACGCCGCAACCGAAGGCGGCGGCGTATTCAGATATGACTTTCCGCCGACGGCGGCGCCGACCTGCACGCTGACGGCGACGCCGTCCACGATTTCCGCCGGCTCTAGCGCCACCCTGTCCGCCAACTGTGGCTCGTCGACGACCGCCTATGCCTGGACCGGCGGCAGTTGCGCCGGTGCCACCGCTGCCAGTTGCACGGTGACACCCACCGCGACCACCACCTATTCCGTCGCCGGAACCAACGCGTTCGGCACGGGCGCCGCCACCAGCGCGACCGTGAGCATAACCGCAGCGGTTACCCAAAACCCGTCCGACTGCCTGTTCAACTGGGCGGAAAACACCTATCCACTGCTTTTTGCTCCGGCCGGCGCAACGTCGGCAAGCTACGCGCCCTACTACTTCCGCTATTACTCCGGCACGACAACTTACTTGGCAACCTCGTCGGCCGACAATCACATTTGGGTACTCGGCCCGGCGACGGGAAATACGCTGTTCGATGTCGGACCGCTCACTGCCTTGTTGGCGTTCGCGGGTTGTACCCAGTAGGGGACTACAGCCCTATGGAATCCCGGTCACGCACTGACCAGGCCGAAAGTCTTGTCGCCCCGGCGGGGACCAACAGCAACTCTTTGCGACTCTTGAAGGCGCCACGCCGGTCGCGATGGCTGCCTGAGCGAGTTCCCGCAGCGATCGCTTCAGCCGGTGTGACTGTACCGGGGTAGCGTTGCGCGGTCGGCGAGCGGTCGAATAGGCATATCCCTTGCTTGACTTTACCCTGCATGAAGTCAATGAGAGGATACTCGCTCGTGCCTCAACGCCTTCGCATGACGCCCCCAAGAACCTTCGCGGTAATCAGCCTGGTGCTGATTATCGTGATGGTGGTCGCAACGACGCTTACCCAGACAAATTTCTACCGCCAGGCGATCATCGATCGGGAGTCGGTGATCATCCGCGACATGGTGGGCGCAATGGTCATGGAACAGCAACAGCAAGTCGGATTTCATTCCGAGAACGTCGCGCGGTATCCGGACAAGGACTATTTCAACCAGAGTTTCAATGTATTGAAATTACTGTCCGGGGTGGTACGGATCAAGGTATTCGACCAGACCGGCACGATTGTGTGGTCGGATGAGCCGCAACTGATCGGCACACAGTCGACTCGCCACAAGCAGGATCTTGCCCGGGCGATGGCCGGCGAAGCGCGGGCCGTGTTCCATTCCAACGAGCGGGCGCCCGATTTCGCGGATCACCTGTCGGGCCCGGTGATCGAATTCTACGTCCCGTTCTTCTTTTCTCCGCAGGCCTCCGGCAATGCCACGGCCAGCGGAGTAGTGGCGCTCTACCGTTCCCCGGAAGAACTCAACAAGACCATCCGGAATGGCATGTTGCTGCTCTGGCTGGTGACAGGGCTCGGCGGAACGATCTTGTTTTTCGCGCTCAACAGCCTGTTTCGCGCGGTCTACTTCCGACAACGCGAGGCGGAGTCTCAATTCGCAAAGCTGAGCACGGATCACGAGCGCCTGGTTCAGGTGGAAAAACTTTCGGCTATGGGTCAGATGGTGAGCGAGATCGCACACCAGTTGAACAATCCGCTGGTTGGGGTCATCAACTTGGCGGAGCTTGCCGAGCGCGAGACGGATAATCCACCGCAAACAAAGGATCTGTTGAGCGAGATCCGCAAGGCGGGGAATCATTGCCGGGACTTTGTCCAGCGCATGTTGCGCTTCAGTCACGTCGCACACTCCGAACCGCAATTGGTCGAATTGAAGAGCGTGGTGCGGGAAACCATCGCCTTCTTCCAGCAAACCGTCGGCGGCAGTCCCACGGTGACATTTGAGGCCCCTGCTGATGACGTCATGATGGAGGTCGATCCTGTGCTGATCCGTCATGCCCTGTTCAATCTAATTCATAATGCCAGTCTGGCCAAACCCGGAGGCACGGTCGTCGTCATGCTTGCGCTGGAGCAGCGCGGATCGGTAGCGGGCTGGCGGCTCACGGTTGCCGATTCCGGTCCCGGCTTGTTGCCGGAGGTGGCCGACAAGCTATTCACGCCCTTCTTCACGACGCGCGCCGGCGGTACAGGTCTCGGGCTCACCGTAGCCCAGCATATCATCCTGCAACATGGCGGCAACATCCGTGCGGAGAACCAGTTGGCTGGCGGGGCACTCTTCGTTGTCTGGCTGCCAGAGAAAAGGTAACCCCAGATGAACACAAAGATCCTGTTGGTTGACGACGACCCATTCACCCACAAGCTCCTAGAGGGCCTGATGCGGAGCAGCGGCTACGAGTTGCACGCGGCGGTCAGCGTAGCCACGGCGCGCAAGGCGCTGAACGCCGCAGACTTCAATCTGGTGATCCTCGATCAACGGCTGCCGGATGGAAACGGGCTGGATTTTTTCGCCGAAGTCCGTTCCGAACGTCCGCGCCAGTTGGCCATCCTGATTACCGGCTTTGCCGAAGTTCGCGACGCCGTACGCGCGGTGCGCGAAGGACTGTTCGACTACCTGACCAAGCCTTTCGAAAACCTCGACGAACTGGAGGTCGTCATCGACAAGGCGCTGGAAATGGACCGTGCCTACCGCGAGATCGCCAATCTGAGAGAGACGTTGGAAGAGCGGCCGGGTGTTCCCGTCATCATCAGCCGGTCACCGGTCATGGAACGTGCGATTATTGAACTGCGCCAAGCGGCCCCGCTCGATACCACCATGCTTATCGAGGGTGAAAGCGGCACCGGCAAGGAAATATTCGCCAAGCAGATTCATGCGTTGAGCGGCCGTTCCAAACGCCCCCTGTGGGAGCTCAATTGCGGAGCGCTTTCCGAGTCCCTGCTCGAAGCCACCTTGTTCGGATACGAGAAAGGGGCTTTCACCAGCGCCGCCAAAATGACGCCCGGATACCTGGAGGAGGCAGACGGCGGCACGTTGTTTCTCGACGAAATCACCGACATGAGTCCGAAGCTACAGGTCAGCCTATTGCGCGTGCTACAGGAGGGAACCTTTGCACGGCTGGGAAGCACAGTCCAACGGACGAGTGATTTTCGCCTGATATGCGCCACCAATAAATCCCTTGAAGCGGAGATGAAGGCAGGCAACTTTCGCGCCGACTTGTTCTATCGCATCAACGTCGTCGCGATACCAATTCCGCCACTGCGCCAGCGCCGGGAGGATGTCCTGCCGCTGGCGCTATTCTTTCTCGACCACTTCAATCGCAAGTTCGGCAAGTCCGTTGGCCCTTTTTCCCCGGAAGCCGTAACCGCCATGGAAAATGCCGTCTGGTCAGGAAATGTGCGCGAACTCAAGCACGCGGTGGAACGCGCGGTGGTCATCAATTCGGGTGGTCCAATCACCCCGGCGGCTCTTGGCATCCCGGGAGTCAGGCCTGACGGACTGCCATCCGCCGTCGATAGTCCTCCCTTGCCATTCAGAGAGGCCAGGGATGGTTTCGAACGTGCGTATTTCGAAAACCTGCTTCAATTGTCCGCCGGCAACGTATCCGAAGCGGCTCGTCTTTCCGGTATCGCGCGACAGAATTTCTATGGCCATATCGAGCGACTTGGCATTGTCATGAAGTCGTGACACCTGTCACGATGACGTGACAACAATACTCGGCCAGATCCGGGATGGGTACTCATCCATGAGGCCCTATCGACGTGGAAATCGCCCCTCGTCGATTTGGCGCGAAACTTGCGAGTTACAACGCAGAGTTCAATTCAAGACTATTTGGGAGATGATGATGAAGAAAACGTTGGTGGCGGGCCTGCTGGCCCTGGGTATCTCGTTCTTGATCGCCGGCTGTACGCTATCCGGTGTCAAGACGTATCCGAACCTGCCCGTCAAGGGCGTGGTCGAGGACGGCAGCAAGGAAACCTTCCTCAAGGTGTCCGATGCCACGGTCTGGCTGATTCCAGCCGGCGATGTGGCGGCAATGGGCAAGACGCCGATCGAGGTCAAGAAGGATTCGCCGAACGACGAGCCGCTCGAAGATAACCTGGCTGCCAACCGTGGCCGCTACCTGAATGCCAAGACCAATGCCAAAGGTGAATTCAATTTTGGCAACGTGCCGGGCGGCAAGTATTTTGTCTATGTCGAACCCGCGAACAACACTTATCTGCCGGGCGGGGACAAGTCACGCAAGGCTCTGGGCACTGACGAGTTGGGCGCCGCCCCATTGTTGATCAAGATCTCCGGCAACGCGCCGGCGACGGCAACCTATGTCGGCACCAGCGAATGCCTGAGCTGCCACGAAGAACAGAAGGACTTCAGCAAGACGTTGCACCGGCTGGGCATCACGGTCATCGGCAAGCCGAGCAAGCTACAGGACTACTCGCGCTTCCCGGACTACAACAAGGGGCTGGACAAGCTCCTGGCCGGAACCAAGTTCTGGTTCTACGGCTACGACAAGACGCGTGGCTTCGACAAGTATCAGATCAGCACCAAGGCACCGGCCGATGCGGCCAGCGTCAGCTTTACCGCCACTTTCTTCAAGGATAGCGATGGCAAGCTCAAGTTCCGCAGCGACAACGCCAGGGACCCGAAAGATGCGCCGCGTGTCTATCCGGTGGAAATGACCTACGGCGGTGGCGTTTACAAGCAGCGCTATCTGTTCCGCGTCGGCGCCAATCTGTTCCCCTTCGTGCAGTTCAACCAGCTCGGCGATGACGCCTTTGCCGATCGTGGCCGCAAGGTCTGGCGCGATTACCATGCCGACTGGCTCTACAACGAGGAAACCAAAAAGCTGGCCAATCCATCCCCGGCCAAGGCCTTCGACAAGGAGTGCGCGTCCTGCCATTACAACGGCTACAGCCTGACCAAGAACGCGGCGGGCGACTTCATCGCCGGTTCGTCGAATGATCGCAACGGCGAGATGGACATCGACGGCGACGGCAAGCCGAATGAAATCAACATGGGTTGCGAAACCTGTCACGGCCCCGGCTCCGTCCACGTCAAGGCCAAAGAGATCAACATGCCGTCCACCATCGTCAGCCCCAACAAGCTGTCGGCCGAGCGTTCCGCCATGATCTGCGGGCAGTGTCATAGCCGGCCCCAGGGGTACCTGAAGAACGACCAACCGGTCAACGCCGCCAACAAGATGATGTTGCCCGGCACCGCCCGCAACGCCTTCCTGAAGGAATACACGACCCGCGAGGATGCGGCCACGCGCGATTACTGGGCCGATGGACTGCACTCCAAGTCCCACCACCAACAGTACACCGACTTCATCAAGTCACCCAAGTACCGCAACGACAAACAACTGGTGGCCTGCTCGGACTGCCACGACACGCATGGCAATGGCAAGTTCGCGCATCAGATGAAGGCTGACTCGACAAAGCCGGAATCCTGCACCAGTTGCCACAAGCACAACACCGACTTGAAGGCGCATCTTGCGGACAAGGCCAAGTGCACGGTGGATGCGAGCAAGATCACCTGTTCGGATTGCCACAACACCAAGACCATGCAGACCGGGGCCGGTTTTGGCAGGGCCGCGACAGGCAAGGACGGCAAGAATTACTGGATGAACGACATCACCTCTCACGTTTACGACGTTCCGCGCAAGGACAACCCGGGGGTGAAGGGCGTAGCATCGGGCGCAGCCATGCCGATCCCCTATACCAAGCCATGCGGCGCGGCCTGTCACGATACGAAGAATCTGTAGGTCGGCGAGCTGAGCAACGCATCGGGGTCGCCAACGCGGCCCCGATTCATTTGTGCCGCCGCGTTGGCTTATCCGGACTATCGGTTGGAGAGATCCGCGCTGGCGTGCCAGAGTTGGAGTTGTTCCAGCGTGAAGCGCTGGGCCTGCGGCAACACCATGCGAGCGCCGTCGAAATCCTCGTCGCTGGTGTAATCGCTGACCGTCACCACCGTCGGAATCCCGGCCGCCAGACTGGCCGCCAGCCCGTGAGCCGAATCCTCGACCGCGAGGCAGTCGTGGGCCGGCAGGTCCAGTTCTTTCAGCACCCACAGGTACAAGTCGGGCGCCGGTTTCTTGGCGGCAACGACTTCGCCGCTGGCAATCACGTCGAACCAGCTGTCCGCCTTGGGCCCAAGGTTTGCCTGGAGCAGGCCGACCACGTTCTGCGGGCTGGAACTGGACGCGATGGCCAAGTGCAGGCCTTCGGTGCGCGCGTCGCAGATCAACTGGCCGATATCGGCACGCAGGGGAATCGCCCCGGCACTGAGCAGGCGCTGGTAGTTGCGCGTGCTGAGTTCATGAATGCGTTGCAACAGTTGCTCGAAGTCCGCCCGCTGGCGAGTGGCGGGATCGAAGCGCTCGGCATAATGGCGAATCCGTTCCTTGCCGCCCGCGACGTTCAGCAAGCTTCCGTAGAACGACTCGTCCCAGTGCCAGGGCAGGCCGACTTCGGCGAACGCCGAATTGAAGGCCGGGCGATGGCCGTCGCGCTCGGTATTGGCCAGGGTGCCGTCCACATCGAAGATCAGGGCGCGCAAAGTCATGAGTTTGAAGAGCGCTAAATATTATGGGATTCGGACAGTTTACCTGCTTTCGCACACCTGTGAAATTCGCGGCGCTTCCCCGCGAAGCCATAGTGGGTACTCACTGGGCGCGGCGGCCGGCGCGGTTGATGTTAAAATATTTGCCATGACAAGGGCTTTCGATCGCGGGATCGAAAGCCGCATTTTTTGGAGCGAGTCGCACTTGACGCACTTGAAGCCAACCGATATCGGCAACCCCGACTACTTCCATAAAGTGGTCGACTGCCAGTGGGCCTGCCCCGCGCACACGCCCGTCCCCGAATACATCCGCATGATCGCCGCCGGACGCTACTCGGACGCCTACATGGTCAACTGGCGCTCCAACGTCTTTCCCGGCATTCTCGGCCGCGTCTGCGACCGGCCCTGCGAGCCGGCCTGTCGGCGTGCCAGGGTGGACAAGGAACCGGTCGCCATCTGCCGCCTCAAGCGGGTGGCCGCCGACTTCAAGGACGACATCAAGGATCGCCTGCCGCAGGCGCCGGTAAAGAAGAACGACAAGCGCATCGCCTGTGTCGGCGGCGGGCCGGCCTCGCTGACGGTGGCGCGCGACCTGGCGGTGCTCGGCTACCACATCACGGTGTTCGACAACGGCCAGACCGCCGGCGGCATGATGCGCAGCCAGATTCCCAAGTTCCGCCTGCCCGACAGCGTCATCGACGAGGAGTGCGACTACATCCTCGGCCTCGGCGTCGAGACGCGCTTCGACCACTGGGTAGACAGCCTGAAGGGCCTGCTGGCCGAAGACTGGGACGCCGTCTTCATCGGCACCGGCGCCCCGCGCGGCCGCGACGCCGACATTCCCGGCCGGTCGGAGGCCTCGGCGAACATCCACATCGGCATTGACTGGCTGTCCAGCGTTGCCTTCGGCCATGTCGGCAAGATCTCCAGACGCGTCATCGTGCTCGGCGGCGGCAACACCGCCATGGACTGCTGCCGCTCGGCGCGGCGCCTGGGCGGCGAAGATGTAAAAGTGGTGGTGCGCAGCGGCTACGAGGAAATGAAGGCCTCGCCGTGGGAGAAGGAGGAGGCCGTGCACGAAGGCATCCCGATCCTCAACTTCCTGGTGCCCAAGGAATTCACCCATGACAACGGCAAGCTCACCGGCGTGCTGTTCGAAAAAGTCCGCGCCGAATACGACGCCAAGGGACGCCGCAACCTGGTGCCGACCGGCGAAGCCGACGTGCATATGGAATGCGACGAGGTGCTGGTGGCGATCGGCCAGGAGAACAGCTTCACCTGGATCGAGCGCGATATCGGCCTCGACTTCGACAAGTGGGGCATGCCGGTACTCGATCCGAAAACCCTGCAATCCACTTTGCCCCGGGTGTTCTTCGGCGGCGATGCGGCGCTCGGGCCGAAGAACATCATCACTGCCGTGGCCCAGGGACACGAGGCGGCAATTTCCATCGACGCTTTCTGCCACGGCCGGGATGTCGCCAAGCGCCTGCCGCCGACGGTCAACCTGGTCAGTCAGAAGATGGGCATCCACGAGTGGAGCTACGACAACCAGGTGTCCGAGGAAGGCCGCAAGAAAGTGCCGATGAAATCGCTGGACAAGGCACTGAAGAACATCAATCTGGAACTGGAACTCGGCTTCGATCCGCGCCTGGCCCTGGCGGAAGCAGAGCGCTGCCTCAACTGCGATATCGAAACCGTCTTCATCCCGAAGATCTGCATCGAGTGCGATGCCTGCGTCGATATCTGTCCGACCGAATGCATCACCTTCACTCGCAACGGCGACGAAGCCGAGCTGCGCGGTCGCCTCAAGGCCCCGGCGCCCAGGCTCGATCAGGCGTTGTATGTGTCCGAACCCCTGAAGACCAGCCGCGTGATGGTCAAGGACGAGAACCTCTGCCTGCATTGCAGCATGTGCGCCGAGCGCTGCCCGACCGGCGCCTGGGACATGCAGAAATTCCTACTCGACATCGCCCACGCCGGAGCGGAGGTTCGCAAGACATGACCACCAAGCACACACCTATCCGGCGCTGCAACGACTTCGTCATCAAGTTCGCCAACGTCAACGGCTCGGGCTCGGCTTCGGCCAACGATCTGTTCGCCCGCGCCATTATCCGCATGGGCGTGCCGGTGGCGCCGCGCAACATCTTTCCCTCGAACATCCAGGGCATGCCGACCTGGTATGAGATGCGCGTCTCCGCCGCCGGCTGGCTGGGCCGGCGCGGCGGTTGCGACCTGATGGTGGCGATGAATCCGCAGACTTGGGACAAGGACGTCACCGAACTCGAGTCCGGCGGCTACCTCTTCTACGACTCGACCAAGCAGTTGCCGCGTTCCAAGTTCCGCGACGACATCACCGTGCTGGGCGTGCCGCTCACCGAGATGTGCAACCGCGAGTACAGCGACGCGCGGCAGCGCCAGTTGTTCAAGAACGTCATGTACGTCGGCGCGCTGACCGCACTGCTGGACATGGATTTCGCCGCCGTGGAAGGATTGATAGCCGAACAATTCCGCGGCAAGGACAAGCTGATCTCGGCCAACATCAACGCTCTCAAGCGCGGCTATGAATACGCCAGGGAACATCTGCCCTGCCCGATCGGCCTGCGCGTGGAGCGCAGCGACCAGGTCGGCGACCGCATCTTCATCGACGGCAACAGCGCCTGCGGCCTGGGCGCGGTGTATGGCGGCGCGACGGTGGCGGCCTGGTATCCGATCACGCCGTCCACCTCGGTGGTCGAAGCCTTCACCAGCTATTGCCGCAAGTACCGCACCGATCCCGACAACGGCGCCAGCCGCTACGCCATCGTCCAGGCCGAGGACGAGTTGGCCTCCATCGGCATGGTCATCGGCGCCGGCTGGAACGGCGCACGCGCCTTCACCGCCACCTCCGGCCCGGGCATCTCGCTGATGCAGGAGTTTTTCGGCCTGGCCTACTTCGCCGAAATTCCCGCGGTGATCTTCGACGTGCAGCGCGGCGGCCCGTCCACCGGCATGCCGACGCGCACCCAGCAATCCGACCTGCTTGCCTGCGCCTATGCCTCGCACGGCGACACCAAACATGTGCTGATCTTCCCCGAGGATCCTTACGAATGCTTCGAGTTGGGCGCGCAAGCCTTCGATCTGGCCGAACGCCTGCAAACCCCGGTGTTCGTCATGACCGATCTCGACATCGGCATGAACGACCGTCTGTGCCAGCCTTTTGCCTGGGACGACAAGCAGCGCTATGATCGCGGCAAGCTGATGACCTACGAAGCGCTGGAAGCCGGCAAGGATTTCGGCCGCTACCTCGATGTCGATGGCGACGGCATTCCCTATCGCACCATCCCCGGCACCCATCCGACGCGCGGCGCCTACTTCACCCGCGGCACCACCCGCAATGCCTACGCCAAGTACAGCGAAGCCGGCGCCGATTACGTCTACAACATGGAGCGGCTGCGGCGCAAGTTCGACACCGCCCGCAGCCTGGTGCCGGCGCCGATTCTGTGCGCCGCCAAGGAGCCGACCACGGTCGGGGTGATCCACTACGGCTCGACCAGCGCCGCCATGGAGGAAGCCAGTGCGACCCTCGCAGCACAAGGTATCCATGCCGACACCCTGCGCGTGCGCGCCTTTCCGTTCGCCGATGCGGTGCTCGACTTCGTCGCCACACACGAGCATGTCTTCGTCGTCGAGCAGAACGAGAGTGCCCAGTTGCGCACCCTGCTGATCAACGAGGGCGAGATCGATCCGCGGAAGCTGATCCGGGTGCTGCATTACGACGGCACGCCGATCACCGCGCGCTACATCGGCGCCAAGATCGCCGATGCGCTGTCCGAACGCAAAGTCAGTCCTATCCGTAAAAAGGCGGCCACATGACCTACCTCGCCAAACCTCGCCTGCTGCTCGCCGACGCCCCGAAGAATGCGCTCGGCTATTCCCGCCGCGACTACGAGGGCGCCATCTCCACGCTGTGCGCCGGCTGCGGCCACGACTCGATTTCCGCCGCGCTGGTCCAGGCCTGCTTCGACCTGGATATCGAGCCGCATCGCGTCGCCAAGCTCTCCGGCATCGGCTGCTCGTCGAAGACGCCGGACTATTTTCTCGGCAATTCCCACGGTCTCAACACCGTGCACGGCCGCATGCCGTCGGTGCTGACCGGCGCCGCCCTGGCCAACCGAGACCTGATCTACCTGGGCGTTTCCGGCGACGGCGATTCCGCCTCCATCGGCATCGGCCAGTTCGCCCACGTCATGCGGCGCGGCGTGAACATGACCTACATCGTCGAGAACAACGGCGTGTATGGCCTGACCAAAGGCCAGTTCTCGGCGACCACCGACCTGGGCTCGAAGAGCAAGCGCGGCGTCATCAACAGCGACAGCCCGATCGACCTCGTCGCCCTGGCCCTGCAACTCGGCGCCAGTTACGTGGCGCGCAGCTTCTCCGGCGACAAGGAACAACTGATTCCGCTGCTCAAGGGCGCCTTGCGGCATCGCGGCGCGGCCTTCATCGACGTCATCAGCCCCTGTGTCACCTTCAACAATCACCCCGGTTCGACCAAGAGCTACGACTATGTCCGCGAACACAACGAGGCCGTGAATCGTCTCGACGTGATCCTGCCGCACGACACCATCACCGCCTCCTACGCGCCCGGCACGGTGCGCCGGGTGGTACAGCACGACGGCTCGGTGCTGCACCTGCGCAAAGTCGGCGAGGACTACGATCCCACCGACCGCATCGAGGCCATGAACCACCTGCACGAACGCCACGCCCTGGGCGAGATCGTCACCGGACTGTTGTATGTCGACAGCAGCGCGGAGGACCTGCACCGCCATCTCAACACCGTGGAGATGCCGCTCAACCGGCTCGGCGACGCCGACCTGTGCCCCGGAGCCAAGGCGCTGGATGCCTTGAACGCATCGCTGCGCTGATCAGGCAGCGGGTTAATCATGCGCAGACTCGGCGCAATCCTGCTGGGATTCGGCTACATGGTGTTGCTGATCGAGTCGCTGCATGTCGGGGTCGCCTGGTGGCGCGACGAACTGAACGATCCGGGACCGGAGGAATGGCTAATGCTCGGCGCTCTGCCGGTATTGGCGTGGATCTGGTGGCGCTACCTGTCGCTCTTCCGCCCCGGCTGCGGCAAGGCCCAGTGCGGTTTGCCGGATAGTCAGGCGGCCAAGCCGTCGCCCCCGAACAAGGAAGATCATTGACTGCCAGCGGACCGAGCCGGCGCACCCGCCGCCATCATTCTTTGGCGGGATCGCCCGGTCGCTCGGTGCGGACCTGAGCAGGCTGAGTACCTGCGTCGCTTCAGGGTTTCGGCAGCGCCTTGCGCTCCGCCAGCATCAGCCAGCCGCGCACCACGCGGTAGAGCACCCAGAAGCCGGTGACGACGATCACCAGGAATGCCGCCGGGATGCCGATCAGGGTGATCGCCAGCATCCCCGCCACCACCAGCCACAACGCCGCGTACCAGAAGGTGCGCCATTGCCAGCGCCAGTGGCTCTCCAGCCAGGTGCCGCGCACTTCGTCGCGCTTGAAGAAATTAATGATCATGGCGATGATCGACGGCCAGCCGAAGACGAAGGCACCGACGATGGTCGCTGAACTGAGGATGCCGCTGACCGCCGACACCGCGTGCAACAGATACATGACGTGGCACCAGGCACGCGGCCCTTCCATGTCTTCGCCCCCCAAGGGGACTTCCTTCGGGGCGCCGGCGGGAATGACTTCGATCTCGCTCATAAGCTTCTCCTAAACACCCAGGGTATCCCACAACGCATCGATACGTTGCTTGACGGCCTCATCCATGGCGATGGGACGACCCCACTCGCGCTGCGTCTCGCCCGGCCACTTGTTGGTGGCGTCGATGCCCATCTTGCTGCCGAGGCCGGCGACCGGCGAAGCGAAGTCCAGATAGTCGATCGGCGTGTTCTCGGCAATCAGCGTGTCGCGCGCCGCGTCGACGCGGGTGGTCAGCGCCCACACCACTTCGGGCCACGAGCGGATGTCGATGTCGTCGTCGGTGACGATGATGAACTTGGTGTACATGAACTGGCGCAGGAAACTCCAGATGCCGAACATCACCCGCTTGGCATGGCCGGGATACTGCTTGCGCATGCTCACCAGCGCCAGGCGATAGGAGCAGCCTTCGGGCGGCAGGTAAAAATCGACGATCTCTGGAAACTGCTTGCGCAACAGCGGCACGAACACCTCGTTGAGCGCCACGCCGAGCATGGCCGGCTCGTCGGGCGGCTTGCCGGTGTAGGTGCTGTGGTAGATCGGCTCGCGGCGCATCGTGATGCGCTCGACGGTGAACACCGGAAACTCGGCCGTCTCGTTGTAATAGCCGGTGTGGTCTCCGAACGGGCCTTCGATGGCTGTTTCCCAGCCATCGAGACCCGTCGGCGACGCCGCAATGTTGGAGCGCGCAAGCGCGCTGGGGCCTTCCATCGCGGTTTCCCGTGGGCTGATCACGCCCTCCAGGATGATCTCGGCGCCGGCCGGCACCTGTAGATCCGAGCCCAGGCATTTCACCACCTCGGTCTTGGCACCGCGCAGCAGGCCGGCGAACTGGTATTCGGACAGCGTGTCCGGCACCGGCGTCACCGCGCTGAGCATCGTCGCGGGATCGGCGCCCAGCGCCACGGCGACGGGGAAAGGCTGGCCCGGATGGGCGAGACAGTAGTCGCGAAAATCCAGCGCGCCGCCGCGATGCGCCAGCCAGCGCATGATCAGCTTGTTCGGCGCGATCAACTGTTGCCGGTAGATGCCGAGATTCTGCCGCGTCTTCGAGTTCGGTAAACCCTGCGGCCCGCGCGTCACCGTCAGGCCCCAGGTGATCAGCGGTGCCGCATCGCCGGGCCAGCAGGTCTGGATCGGCAGGCGCGCCAGATCGACATCTTTGCCTTCCCAGACGATCTCCTGGCAGGGTGCCGAAGACACGACTTTCGGCGCCATGTTGAGCACCTGCTTGAGCACCGGCAGCTTCTCCCAGGCATCCTTGAGGCCCTTGGGCGGCTCCGGTTCCTTGAGGTAGGCCAGCAGTTCGCCGACCTCGCGCAAGGCCGGCAGCGGGTCGCCTTCCTGTCCCATGGCCAGCGCCACGCGGCGCACCGTGCCGAACAGGTTGCCGAGCACGGGGATGGACGAGCCCTTGACCTTCTCGAAGAGTAGCGCCGGTCCGCCGGCGCGCAGCACCCGGTCGCAGATCTCGGTCATCTCGAGTTTCGGATCGATCTCGACGGCGATACGTTTCAATTCGCCGAGCGTTTCGAGTTGGGCCAGGAAGTCGCGCAGATCTTGATATTTCATCGGCTACCCAAACGGCAAGTGATCGGTCATTATATATGCCTCCGTCACCCAGGCCACCTTATGCCGTTGACATCTCTATCATCCTTCGACGGCCAGACCTGGCTGTTGTTGCTTAACCCGATCTCGGGAGGCGGCATCGGCCTGCGCGACCGGACACGCATCGAATCGGCGCTCGCGGCGCACGGCATGAGCCACGTCGCCGCGCTCAGCGAATACCCGGGGCATATCCTGGCGCTGGTGAGCGAGGCCATCGTCCGCGGCTGCCGCCGCATCCTGGTCGCCGGCGGCGACGGCAGCCTCTCCGAAGCGGTCAATGGCATCTTCACCCAGCAGGCGGTCGCCCCGGACCAGGTGACGCTGGCCTTGCTGCCGATCGGCACCGGCAACGACTGGGCACGCGGCCGCGGCATTCCCCATGACTATGCTTCGGCGTTGCGCCTCATCGCCGCCGGCAATGCCCTGCACCACGATGTCGGCATCATCGACTTCGCGGCGGACGGGGTGAGCGGTACCCGCCGCTACTTCGTCAATGTCGCCGGGACCGGATTCGACGCCGGCGTGATCGAGCGCATGCCGTCGCGCAAACTGGGACGGATTGCCTACCTGGTCGGCCTGCTGCGAGAACTGGCGAGCTACCGGCCGCTGTCCTTGCGGCTGAAGATCGGGACGCAGCCAGTCGACGCCGAGGCTTTCGTGTTCTTCGCCTGCATCGGCCGCTATTGCGGCGGCGGCATGCAGGTGGCGCCGCCGGCGCGTTGCGACGACGGCCTGTTCGAACTGACCCTGGTGCGCTACCTGGGGCGCATCGAACTGCTGCTGAATCTCAGGCGCCTGTTCGATGGCAGCCTGGCCGAACATCCCAAGGTGTCCACGTGGCAGAGCGCCACGGTCGAAATTGACGCTCCCCACGGCGCGGCCATCGAAGCCGACGGCGAACTGGTCGGCCATGCGCCGGCGCGTCTCAAGATCTTGCCCAAGGCGCTGCGCATCATCGCCCACCCCGACCACCTGTGATGAAGACCCTGCTCATCGTCTACCACTCGATGACCGGCGGCACGCTACAGATGGCGCAGGCGGCGCAGGCCGGCGCAGCCACGGAGGCGACCCTGACAGTCAGGCTCTTGCACTCCCGCGACGCCACGGCCGAGGAGATGCTGGCCGCCGACGGCTACCTGTTCGCCACGCCGGAAAACCTCGCGGCGATGTCGGGACAACTCAAGGATTTTTTCGACCGCAGCTACTATGCCTGCCTGGACCGGCTCAACGGCCGGCCCTATGCGACGTTGATCTGCGCCGGCAGCGACGGACAGAATGCGGCCCGGCAGATCGAACGGATCGCCACTGGCTGGCGCCTCAAGCCGATCGCCGCGCCCTTGATCGTGTGCACCCACGCCCAGACGCCGGAAGAAATCCTGGCGCCGAAACAGATCGCCGCGGACGACTTGCAGCGTTGCGCCGACCTGGGCGCCGCGCTCGCCGCAGGCCTCTGCCTGGGTATCTTCTGACGCAGCAATGCCTTAAACAGCGTCTTTCTTCACCGGGCAGGTATTGATCCCGAGCATCGAGTACAGGGGACACATGCCTACGGCTCCGGTGGCCAGGGGAACCAGGCCTATCCAGGCCCACACCGGTCCGCCGAACAGCACCGCCCAGGCGATCAGGGCCAAGCCCGCGACAACGCGGAGGATGCGATCGAGACTGCCTTCATTGACTTTCATGGAAGCTCTCCCAGGGACGTGGTAGAAAACAAATTAGAACATACTAATTAACTGCGGTAAATGCTGGAAGAACCTCGACGGCGGACATCGGGTGACGCACACCCATCGCTTGCCCGCCGCCGCCGGATGGCCGCGCAGGCGGGGACGTTCGCGCAGGAAGCTTACAGATAGTCGGCGAAGATGCCGGCGAAGATCGCCGCGCCGACCCAGTTGTTGTCCATGAAGGCGCGAAAGCACGGCATGCGCTCGCGGCCGCGGATCCAGAAATAATGGCGCAGCATCATCCCTCCCGCCACCGCCAATCCGATGTAGAAATAAGTGCCGCGGTGCACCGACCAGCCCACCCAGGCCAGGATAGACAGCGTCGCCGCATAGCTGAGCATCACCGCCGCCACGTCGTAGCGGCCGAAGGTAATAGCCGAAGTCTTGATGCCGATCCGCAGATCGTCGTCGCGGTCCACCATCGCGTAGCAGGTGTCGTAGGCGATCGCCCAGAAGATGTTCGCCAGCAGGATCACCCATGCGAGTGCCGGCACCGTGTGCAACTGTGCGGCGAAAGCCATCGGGATGCCGAAGCCGAAGGCCACGCCGAGGTAGGCCTGCGGAATGGCGATGAAGCGCTTGGTGAACGGATAGCTGGCGGCGAGGAACAGCGCCGCCACCGACAGCAGCCACACCAGCTTATTGAGCGGCAGGATCAGCATGAAGGCGCAGGCGCACAGCAGCGCCGCCAGGATCATCGCCTCCCGCACCGATACTTCGCCGGTGGCCAGCGGCCGCTGCTCGGTGCGCTTCACGTGCGCGTCGAAATTCCGGTCGGCGTAATCGTTCATCACGACGCCCGCCGAGCGCATCAGCAGCGTGCCCAGCGCGAAAATCCACACCAGCAGGAAGCGCGGCTTACCCTCCGCCGCGATCCACAACGCCCACATCGTCGGCCACAACAGCAGCAGCGTGCCGATCGGCTTGTCGAGCCGCATCAGACGTTCGTAGGCGTCGAGACGGGCTTTGATGGCGATCCAGGTCATGGGCGGATTTTACACCGCCGCCGTATTAGGCTTTCCAACCTTTGCCGGCGGTCCACATGGCCCATCCGTACTTGTGTGAAATTCATTGCCATAGCAATATGATTTAGGAATATGCTTGTGTGGTTCACGGTGACACCACGGATGTGGGTCACAGGAGTTCGAACATAATTAGCCGGTTCCTGGCATCGGATTGTCTTCACGGATTGAGCAACATGCGCTACTGGTGGGTCAACCAGAACCAGACGTACCGACACGAAGTGCCGGGCGGCTATCTTTGGTCTCCAAAGCGTAATGCCAACGGCAATCGCAATCCCTTTTATGACTTCATGCGCAGCGTGACGCCGGGCGACGCGGTGTTTTCATTTGCCGATGCTCAAATAATGGCTATTGGCATCGTAATTTCTCATGCATATGAAGCACCGAAGCCACTCGAATTCGGTCAAGCAGGGGCCTACTGGGACAAGATCGGTTGGCGTGTCGATGTTCGATTTACCGAACTGCGTTTGCCAATGCGGCCGGCGGCGCACATGCCCGTGCTGGCACCCTTGCTACCAGAGCGCTACGCGCCGCTATTGCCGTCCGGTAGCGGTCTGCAAGGTGTGTACCTCACCCAACTGTCAGAACCACTTGCTGGTGCGCTAGCCGATTTGGTCGGAGCGGAGGCGCGCAGCTTGATTCTTGGGCATCGCGTAGCGGAGGACTTGTCGATACAACCAGCGATTGGCTTGGTCGAGTGGGAAGAGCACGAGATGAATCGACTACGGGACGACGCCGATGTCCCCGAAACCACGCGGCACGCAGTAGTGCTAGCGCGCCGCGGGCAAGGACTGTTCAAGCAGCGCGTAATGCAAATCGAACGCGCCTGCCGTATCACAGGGGTAACCCGTGAGGAGCATCTGCGTGCAAGCCACTGCAAACCTTGGCGTGATGCAACCAACGAAGAGCGTTTGGACGGCGAGAACGGACTTCTGCTTACACCCAATGTCGATCATCTTTTCGACCGTGGGTTCATTGGATTCGAGGACAACGGAGATGTCTTGATCTCGCCAGTGGCCCACGCGGATTCACTGGGACGCTTGGGCATCAGTTTGTCACGAAGGACCAATGTCGGCAGCTTCTCAGAAGGACAACGCCGCTACCTTGGATTTCACCGCGAGAGTGTGCTGTTGCGCTCGCGTTTCCTCGACGAAGTCTAGAGGAGTCTGACATTCATCTCCTGTCGTTTTCCGAGCAACGACAGAGTGCCACCAAACTCTACGCCCTATTGCGCGCCGTCCTCGACCGTGCCTTCCGCGGCGAACTTTGAGTCCGAGCGGGAAGACGGCTATACCGTCGGCGGTTCCTCGTCGCTCTCGGCGGGTTCGAGATTCAACTGGTGTTGGCGGTCTTCGGGGTCGACTTCCAGTTCATAGGATCGGATCACCTTGATACCCGCTTGCGCGCCGTATTTGAAAATGTCCCCGTCGTCGGAGTAGATCGCCCCGACGCGCTCCACCTGGGCGATGGCGATGATCTGACGGTCGAACTTGATCTTGGCGCGCGGATTCTCCTTGCCTTTACCCTTGATGCCATGGCGATGAATCGCATCGGCACACTCGATGGCGGCGCGGGTATCGAAGGGCACGATGCGGAACGGGGATTGCTGAAAGTTCTGCACGTATTCGTTGGTGCTCTTGCCCGCATGGACAAGGATTTCCGACAGCACGGGAGCCGGGATCACAACTTTCTTGCGGGCGTTGCTGAGTTTGCGGATCAGGTAATCGACGCGCTGCTTGGCGTGCTCGACAGCCTGCTTGGTGGCGGGATCAATGGGCGGCGCGGCGTCGGGATGCATCGCCAGCAGCAGGATGCTGGTATCGAATAGAACCGTCATGCCGGTGGTGACCTTAGTTCCGGCGCAACTCGCGCCACTTGGCGAGCGGATCGGCCATACGCTCCCAATCGCTGCCCTCGATCTCGCGCAAGCCGGCGAGAGCTTCGATCAGCGTGCGGTCGCTCAAGGGCTCGAAGTCCTGAACCGTGAAGCTATCGAGTTCCCACTGACCTTCTTCGTTGCGGAACCAGGTGCCTGTGCCATTCACACGTACCGCGGTAAACAGGTGCTTGCCCAACTCCTTGGCCATGTCCCGGCTGGTGGTCGTCAGCTTGTATTCCTCGCCGTCCGGCCCGATCAGTAGCCCGTGTATGGTGCGGTCTTTGCCGCCGACACGCACGATCTCACCCTCAAGCTGTCCCGCTTCCTTGATCGGCCCAATACGCTGCGGCAGCGGCTGCTTGCAACCGGGGAACTTGATAATCCGTGCGCCACCTTCACGCTTGACGGTTCCCTCGGCGTTATCCACCCGGAGGTAGCCATTGATGGTGTTGTAGCTGCGCGCCACGTCGGCGGGAGCGTCGGCATGTCCCGCTTGTTGGAGGCGTTGCTCAACCTTCGGCACGTCTTCATGCTCGACTCGGGCGCACAGCACGGTGCTGCCCTTCTCCAACTTTTCGAAATGGACATGCCCATTGCTGCCCATCAGGGCGGCATACTGCGTCATATACTCCGCAAGCCGACTCATGGGAATCGTCGCGGGCGTATAGGCCGTGATGTGGAAGTTGAACTTGGTATCGTCCATGGTTTGATTATATATCGACCGCCTTGCTGCATCCTTGATCAAGATTAACGCGCTATCGAGGATATGGCAAACCCTTTCACCTTTGCCTGTCACCTTTGCCTATGCCTGTCCGGGCACGGAAATTGTCCAACAGCTTGTTGGACAATTGCGCTGAGCCCTATCCCGCAAGTGCTTTTCCTTGAATAACCTATCACTCCATGACCGCACAGAGCAGTAGCTCGCATGGAGGTAGCCCAGCCGTCATGCAAAGGGCTTATGATCATGCCTGTCCGATCGATGTGATGACCCGCGAAGAAGTTGAGTTGGCTTCCGTCGCCAAGTGGTGTGTGCAGTTTTGAAACGATCTTCAATAGAATAGGCTGGCAGCATGACTCCCTTCACACTCAAGATTTTTGTTGCCGATGGTGACCCCGATGGCCTGCGTTTGGTGGAGCGATCGAATTGGGTCGGCAAGGCGATGATTTTTCCGCGAGCTTTGCTGCCCAAGATCAAGCAGCGCGCCGAGCTTGGACAGACCGGCGTGTATCTTCTGCTCGGGCCACGCGAGGATGGCGAGGGCGAGATGCTCTACGTCGGCGAAGGCGATCCGGTGCGGCCTCGGCTGGAAAGTCACTACGCGCAAAAGGATTTCTGGAACCGGGCGGTGTGTTTCGTCGCTGCACCGGGCCAGCTTAACAAGGCGCATGTGCAGTTTCTGGAAGCGAACCTGATTCGCCTTGCCAGGGCCGCCAAGCGCCTGCCGCTGGACAACGCCAACCAACCCGCTGAGCCCAGCCTGTCGGAGGCAGATTGCGCCGACATGCAGGTGTTTCTGGAGAACATGCTGGGCATGCTGCCGGTGCTGGGCGTCCATGCCTTCGAGCAGACCGTTTCCGTGATGGCGTTAGCCCCGCAGGCAATCCTGACCTGCAAGGGGAAGGGCGTTATAGCCAGCGGTTACGAGGCCACCCAAGGATTCATCGTCAAGGCCGGGTCGCTGGCCGTCGGGGAAGCGGTGCCCTCGATGCAGCAACATGTGCGGAGCATGTTCAATATCCGCCAGGAGTTGATTCAGAACGGCGTGCTTCAGCGTGAGGACGATCATTTCCGCTTTGCGCAGGACTATGCCTTCAGCTCGCCTTCAGCGGCGGCGGCGGTCGTTTTGGGCCGTAGCGCCAACGGACGTGTCGAGTGGAAGGATGCTCGGAATCGAACCCTCAAGGAGTTGCAGGCGCTGGAGCTATAAGGGATGGGAGACACCAAGTCGCCCCTCAAAGACAAGCCGCTGCGCAATCCGGGCCAATCGGTGCGCGAGCAGCGCTTCGAATTGGCTTATGACAAAGTGCTTGGCCCGGCGTTGGGAGCATTGCTGCTTTTGTTGTTGGCGGCAATGGACTGGGTTCGCTATTTCTTTCCGTCACCGATCCATCCGTGGGTATCCAGTTTCTTTGCCGTGGTGGTGGTGGCTTATGCGGGTTGGCAGTTCTGGCGCTACTGGCCACGTATCCGCAATCTGCGGCTGGCGGAGGAGGGCGAAAAGGCGGTAGGCCAATTTCTTGAAAGCCTTCGTGCAGCCGGGTACTCCGTGTTCCATGATCTGGTCGGCGCGGACTTCAATGTAGACCACGTGATCATCGGCCCGGCCGGCGTCTTCACGATCGAAACCAAGACCTGGAACAAACCGCGCCAAGGCAACCCAAGGATCACCTTCGACGGCGAGACCTTGCTCGCCGGCGGCTTCGAGCCAGACCGCAACCCGGTGATGCAGGCCAAGGCGCAGGCCAGTTGGTTGCAAAGGCTACTGGCGGAAAGCACAGGAAAGACACTGCCCGTGCGGCCAGTGATTCTTTTCCCCGGCTGGTACATCGAAGACAGCCGGGTCAGTCGCAAGGATTTGTGGGTGCTGGAACCTAAGGCTTTGTCAAAGTTCCTGGCGAACGAGCCGAACGTTGTGGCACCGGACGATATTACATTGGCGTCGTTTCACCTCTCGCGTTTCATCCGCGCGCAAGAGCGCGCGTTCGAGGCCCAACGATGAAACACCCGCGAATCCAATGCTGTGCCAGGTATTGGTGCCCGAGGCGGCTGAGAGTGAGGCTAATAAGCCGGCTATGACTAGCGTTCTTGTTGACAATAGCAGGCTATAACCGGCATAATTTCACACATAAGCAGGCTATAACCTGCTATGGAGCGTCAAATGGCCGACACCAAGAGAAGACTAAAACGCATGCAGCTTGCCGATGCCCTGCGTCCGTATCCCATTCCCGAGGCGGCAGCGGCGCCGCGCGGCGGCTGGGTACGGGCGCTGCGTGAGGCGCTGGGGATGACCCAGGCCCAGTTGGGCGGGCGCGCCGGCATCAGCCGACAGTCGGTGCAGGATTTCGAGCGCGCCGAGGCGGAGCGCCGCATAACGCTGGAGAGCCTGGACCGGCTGGCGCGGGCGATGGGTTGCCGGATGGTGTACGCGCTGGTGCCCGAAGGCGGTTCGCTCGACGGGTTGCGCGAGCGTCGCGCCCTGGCGCTGGCCGAAACGCAGCTCCAGCCGGCAGATCATTCCATGAAGCTCGAAGCCCAGGGCGTCAGCGCGCCGGAGCGCGAACGGCAGCGCAAGCTGCTGGCCGATGCGCTGCTGAGCGGCAGCCCGCGCAAGCTATGGCAATGAATCTCGACTATCCGCCCGGCGCCACGCCGCTCGATCCCGACGAGGCGGCCGGGCTGATCCCGGCGCACATCGCCAATCACGGTCAGTTGAACGAGTGGGAGATGGTGAATATTCTCGAAGGAGAACGCTGGGCCTTCGGCCGCCGGCACCCGGATTTGCTGGAAAGCGCGTTCGTCTGCCGCCTGCACAAGCGCATGTTCGGCAACACCTGGCGCTGGGCCGGGAAGTTTCGCACCACCGAAAAGAACATCGGCGTGGACCCGGTGCGCATCCAGCCTGACCTGCATGATCTGTGCGAGGACATAAAGGCGCAGCTCGCCCACGCCAGCTATCCACTCGACGAAATCGCCGCGCGCTTCAGTCATCGACTGGTGGCGATCCATCCTTTCGCCAACGGCAACGGCCGGCTCTCGCGCACCCTCGCCGATCTGTTGCTGGTGCAGCATGGAGCATCGCGCTTCACTTGGGGCGCCGGGAATTTGATTGCCGACAGCGAAGTACGGCAGCGCTATCTCGCCGCCTTGCGCGCTGCCGACGGAAAAGACTACGGCTCTCTGTTGGCGTTCGTGCGCTCGTGATCGTTGGCCATACCAAGATTGGTAACCAGAGCAAGCCATTCGCTATTCGCAAATAGCGAATGACAGTACAAGTTTGACGACTCATCACCGCCCCCGGTTTCTCAATTCTTGAAATGAGAATATTGACATCAACTTGTTTATTTAATAGCATTATTATTGTATTTTCTCATTTCAAGAAATAAGAATATGGCCAAGATCAGCAACCGGCAGCCGGCCCTCAAGCCACAGGACCTGTTCGTCCTGCTGGCGCTACTGAGTCGCGGCCAAGGCAGCGCGACCTATCCCGAGTTGGCGGAACAGACCGGGCTGGCGATCTCGGCGGTGCATGGTGCGCTCAAGCGGGCGGCGGTGGCACGCCTGCTGATGTTTCAGGAACGCCGGCCGGTCATCTTGAAGCCCCAACTTAAGGAATTCCTGATCAGCGGCGCCAAGTACGCATTCCCGCCCGTTTGGGGGGCCATGAGTCGCGGCGTGCCGACCGGCTACGCCGCGCCGCCCCTGAACAAGATCATCGCCCCATCGTCCGACCCGATACCGGTCTGGCCCAGCGCCAAGGGCTCGGCGCGCGGCCTCAGCCTGGTGCCGCTTTATCCGTCGGTGCCGGACGTGGCGTTGCGGGACGACAAGCTGTATGCCTTGCTCACGCTGTTCGACGCCATCCGCTCGGGCCAGGCGCGGGAACGCAACGCCGCACGAGAGTTGCTGGAAGCGTATTTCAATTGAACCCGAACCCGCGCGACCCGAATCTCGCCAAGGTGGAGTTGATCGCGCACGTGCTCGGTCCGCTGCGTGAGCAGTTGGTCTTCGTGGGCGGCTGTGCGGCGGGCTTGCTGATGAGCGACCCAGCGGCAACCGCGGCGCGGGTGACCTACGATGTCGATCTGGTGGCCGAAGTCGCCGCGTTGCGCGGTTATCACCGGATGGAAACGGAATTTTCCCGTCTCGGCTTCAAGCGCGATGTCTCACCGGAGGCACCGATTTGTCGCTGGCGGTATCGCGATCTGGAAGTGGACTTGATGCCCACCGACCCCGGCATTCTCGGCTTTGCCAACCGCTGGTATCCGCTCTCCGTAACCACCGCAAGCAGCGTGACCTTGCCCAGCGGGGCGGCGATCCGGCTGATCACGGCACCCCTGTTCGTCGCCACCAAGTTCGAGGCATTCGCCGACCGCGGTAATGAGGACCTATTGGGCAGCCATGATCTGGAAGACATCATCAATGTCGTCGATGGACGCCCGGAGCTGACCGGCGAAGTTCGCGACGCGACGGACGAGCTGCAAGCCTATCTGGCCGAAAAGTGCGTGGCTCTGCTTGGGCTGCCGAACTTCACGAATTACCTACCGGGCCTGGTGGCACAGGACGAAACTTTTGCGCAACGTGTCGCAACCGTTGCGGCACGACTACAAGCCATTGCATCGCTCAAAAAACCATGAACACATCCACCCTCGTCCAGAAGCTCTGGAACTACTGCAACGTGCTGCGCGACGACTTCTGAGCCACCACCTCGAACAAGCAGCTCAGATTCGTGCAGCACATCAAGACCCTGTTCGACAACCACGGCCGCGCCGCGGTGGTGGTGCCGAACAACGCGCTGTTCGAGGACGGCGCGGGAGAAGCCATCTGCCGGAAGTGATTGCCCAGGAAATCATCGACGATCTGGAGGCAGCGCTGGAGCAGTTCCGGCTGATCGCCGAGGATGTCGGCATCGTCGCCGAGAAGTGATCCGCCCGAGCAATTCCCGCTTCCGCTACACCTTCAGCAATTCCCCCCGTCCGCCCAGCCAGCGCTCCACATGCCGCGCTGCGGCGTCCGGCTGTTCGCGCAGCAGCGCCTCGGCGGCGATGCGCGCCGCCTCGACCAGCGCATCGTCTTCCAGGTCGGCGTAGCGCAGCAGCGGCACGCCGCTCTGGCGGGCGCCGACGAATTCGCCGGGGCCGCGCAGATGCAGATCCTGCCGCGCGATTTCGAAGCCGTCGGTGTTCTCGTAGATGATCTTCAGGCGGGCGCGCGCCGTTTCGCCGGGGCGTTGCGCGTAGAGCAGGATGCAGGCGGATTCCGCGGCGCCGCGCCCGACGCGGCCGCGCAACTGGTGCAGTTGCGACAGGCCGAAGCGCTCGGCGTGCTCGATCACCATCAGCGAGGCGTTGGGGACGTCGACGCCGACCTCGATGACCGTGGTGGCGACCAGCACCTGCACGCGGCCTTCGACGAAGGCCGCCATCACTGCGGCCTTCTCGGCAGCCTTGAGTCTTCCATGCACCAGCCCGACGTTCAGCTCCGGAAGTTCGGTGCTCAGGCGCTCGAAGGTTTCCAGCGCGGTCTTCAGTTGCAATGTCTCGCTCTCTTCGATCAGCGGACACACCCAGTAGGTTTGGCGGCCTTGCGCGCAGGCGTCGCGGATGCGGGCGACGACTTCGTCGCGGCGTGCCTCGGCGACCAGCTTGGTGAGTACCGGTGTCCGGCCCGGCGGCATTTCGTCGATCACCGAGACGTCCAGGTCGGCGTAGTAACTCATCGCCAGGGTACGCGGGATGGGCGTCGCCGACATCATCAGCTGGTGCGGACTGGCGCCCTTGTGGCGCAGCGCCAGGCGCTGGCGCACGCCGAAACG
>JBAYJH010000027.1:0-28694 GCA_041665185.1 Sterolibacterium sp. | reverse complement strand
GGACCGAACCCCTGTCGTTGATTTGTTTCAGTTAAACTTGCGCCGAAAATATATTTGACGTTAGAATAACTCAGCAGTTAAATACTTCTCCCTCATCTATTTGAATAAATATAACTAGTCTTGGTTGAAACCATGAGATTGGTGTGGGATAGCTTATCAATTCGGAGTTACACAATATGACCAAGCAAGCAAGGTGGGGAAACATGCTTCGGCCGGCGGGGCTTCTCGTATTGGCGACGGTTTCGGGATGGGCACAGGCTGAGTACAAACTGAACTTTCAGGAACCGGCAACCAAGCTGGCGCGCGATGTCTATGATCTGCACATGGGGATGATGTACATCTGTGCAGTCATCTTCGTTATCGTTTTCAGCGTCATGTTCTATTCGGTGTTCAAGCACCGCAAGTCATCCGGAAGAGCCCCCGCCACCTTCCACGAGAGCACCAAGGTGGAGATCTTGTGGACGATAATTCCGACCGTCATTCTGTTGCTGATGACCTGGCCGGTGACCAAGACGCTGCTCCAAATGCGCGACAGCAGCAATGCCGAAATCACCATCAAGGCCACCGGCTATCAGTGGAAGTGGGGCTACGATTATCTGAAGGGCGAGGGCGAGGGCATCAGGTTCATGAGCGTCCTGGCCACGCCCAATGAACAGATCCATAACACCGCCCCCAAGGGCGAACACTACCTACAGGAAGTGGACAATCCGGTGGTGGTGCCGGTCGGCAAGAAGATACGCGTTCTGACGACCGCCAACGACGTGATCCATTCCTGGTTTGTGCCGGCCTTCGCGGTCAAGCAGGATGCCGTTCCCGGTTTCATCCGCGACACCTCGTTCCGGGCCGACCGCGAAGGAATCTTCCGTGGTCAGTGCGCCGAACTGTGCGGCAAGGATCACGCCTACATGCCGGTCGTCGTCGAAGTGGTGTCCCAGGAAAAATACACCGCCTGGGTCGCCGAACAGCAAAAGAAGATGGCCGCCTCGGCCGCCGATCCCAACAAGGTGTGGACCCTGCCTGAGCTCGTCAGCCGGGGCGAAGCCGTATATATGCAGAACTGCGTGGCCTGCCACCTGCCCACCGGCAAAGGATTACCGCCGGTATTTCCGGCACTGGATGGATCCAAGATCGCCACCGGACCGAAGGCCGGGCATATGGAAATCGTGATCAATGGCAAGGCCGGGACCGCGATGGCCGCGTTCGGCAAACAGCTTTCCGACGCCGACCTGGCGGCAGTGGTTACTTTCGAGCGCAACGCCTGGGGCAACAAGACCGGTGAGCTGGTCCAGCCGAGTGAGATCAAGGCGGCGCGCAAGTAGCCGGACGTACGCGTAGTCAATCAAGAATCGAACAGGAGAATACGATGGAAGCAACGGTACCAGGACACGCGGACACACATGCTCACGGGCATCCACCCAGTGGGCTGATGCGCTGGGTAACGACGACCAACCACAAGGACATCGGGACCCTGTACCTTTGGTTCAGCTTTGCCATGTTCCTGGTCGGCGGGATGATGGCGCTGACGATACGTTCCGAACTGTTCCAGCCAGGCTTGCAGATTCTCGAGCCGGAACGCTTCAACCAGATGACCACGCTGCACGGCCTGATCATGGTGTTCGGCGCGATCATGCCGGCCTTTGTCGGATTCGCCAACTGGATGATCCCGATGCAAATCGGCGCCTCCGACATGGCCTTTGGCCGCATGAACAACTGGAGTTTCTGGTTGTTGCCGCCCGCCGCCACGCTGCTGGTGGTATCCCTGTTCGTGCCGGGTGGCGCCGCCGCCGCCGGCTGGACCCTGTATGCCCCCCTGAGCGTGCAGCAAGGCATGGGCATGGATATGACCATCTTCGCCGTACATATACTCGGCATGTCGTCGATCATGGGTTCGATCAACATCATCACCACCATCCTCAATCTGCGCGCGCCGGGCATGACGCTGATGAAGATGCCGCTGTTCGTGTGGACCTGGTTGATCACCGCCTTCCTGATCATAGCCGTGATGCCGGTGCTCGCCGGCGCGGTGACCATGATCCTGACCGACCGGCACTTCGGAACAAGCTTCTTCAATGCGGCTGGCGGCGGCGACCCGGTGCTGTTCCAGCACGTGTTCTGGTTCTTCGGTCACCCGGAAGTGTACATCGTGGTGATTCCCGGTTTCGGCGTGGTGTCGCAGGTGGTATCGGCCTTCTCGCGCAAGCCGCTGTTCGGCTATGCCTCGATGGTCTATGCGACCGCCTCGATCGCCATCCTGTCCTTCTTCGTCTGGGCACACCACATGTATACCGTGGGCATGCCGGTCGGCGGCCAGCTGTTCTTCATGTACGCGACCATGCTGATCGCCATTCCGACCGGCGTGAAAGTGTTCAACTGGATTGCCACCATGTGGCGCGGCTCACTGAGTTTCGAGACGCCGATGCTGTTTTCGCTGGGCTTCATTTTTCTGTTCACCATGGGCGGCTTCTCGGGTCTGGTGCTGGCGATGGCGCCGGTGGATGTGCAGATGCAGGACACCTACTATGTGGTCGCGCATTTCCACTACACCATGGTGGCCGGCGCGCTGTTTTCGGCATTCTCGGCGACCTATTACTGGCTGCCGAAATGGACCGGCCACATGTATAACGAGACGCTGGGCAAGGTGCATTTCTGGCTGTCGCTGGTGTTCTTCAATTTGACATTCTTCGTCCAGCATTTCCTCGGCCTCGCCGGCATGCCGCGCCGCATTCCCGACTATGCGCTGCAATTCAGCGAGTTCAACCAGATTTCGACCATCGGTGCATTTGGGTTCGGGCTGTCCCAGTTGCTGTTCCTATACAACGTCATCACCTGCATCAGGAGTGGCCCCAAGGCGCCCGCCAAACCGTGGGACGGCGCCGAAGGACTGGAGTGGGAGCTGCCGTCGCCGGCGCCTTACCACTCGTGGGAAACACAGCCAACCGTGAAGTAGGCGTGTCAATGGACATTCCTGGTCAATCGCCGAATAATTCACCCGCCAGACGCACTCGGCTGACCGGCCTGTTGCTGGCATCGGTGGCGCTGGCGCTGTTCATCGGCTCCATCCTGGGCGGCTGGGTATCAGTCAAATGAAGCTCAAATGAAACTCGGGATCACGGATAATCGCAAGTTGTTTGCCAAGCTGGCGCTGTTTTCGACGCTGATGTTCGGCTTCGGCTACGCCTTGGTGCCGTTCTATTCGGTCTTCTGCGCGCTGACCGGCCAGAACCAGATCGGGCTGACCGACCTGCCGGCCAATAGCCAGGTGGATGCCAGCCGGACGGTCAACATCGAGTTCGATGCCAATGTGCACGGCATGCCGTGGCAGTTTCGTCCGATGCAGTCGCAGGTGGCGGTTCATCCCGGTGCGGTGACGCAGGTTGTCTATGAGGTGGTCAACACCCGCGACGTGCCGGTGACCGGGCAGGCGATCCCGAGTTATGGCCCGAAGCTCGTGGCGGAGTATTTCAAGAAGCTGGAGTGTTTCTGCTTCAACAAGCAAACGCTGGCAGCGGGGGAGCGGCGTCAGATGCCGGTGATATTCGTCATCGACCCTGCGCTGCCGCGCGACGTTGGAACGATTACCCTGTCCTATACGTTCTTTGAAGTCGAGGGTAACCATGCCGCTGCGTCTCCGGCCTTGCGGGGCGGGGCATGAGGAAGCAAGCGCCGGCAGCCAGGCAAGCCAGCTTTCTGGCGATAATAGGAACGGTTTTCTGGGCGTTCTTCGGCGTACGCAAGCGCAGCGACCACGAGGCGTCCACGGTGAATATCACGCCTGTCCAGGTTGTGGTTGGCGGTCTGATTGGCGGTGCGCTGTTTGTATTCATACTGATCTTCGTGGTGCGGATAATCATCGCAAACCACGCAATCACAATCTGATAGGGAGATGACGATGTCGCAGGAAACCTATTACTACGTACCGGGCCCATCGCGTTGGCCCTTGGTCGGCTCTCTCGCGTTGCTGCTGATGGGATCGGGCGCGGCGATGTGGGTCAACCATATCGGCGCCGGCCCGCTGATGGTCCTTGCCGGTTTCATCGTTCTGGTCATCATGATGAAAGGCTGGTTCGGCGTTGTCATCGGCGAATCGGAAGGCGGCGCCTACAACAAGCGGGTCGACGTTTCGTTCCGCTGGGCGATGAGCTGGTTCATCTTCTCCGAAGTCATGTTCTTTGCGGCATTCTTCGGCGCCTTGTTGTATGTCCGCACCCTCTCGATACCCGATCTGGGCAGCGTTGAGCAGCAGCTGTTGTGGCCCGATTTCAAGGCGACCTGGCCATCCGCCGGCCCTGGCTTCAAGGACGCGTTTACGCCGATGGCGGCCTGGGGCATTCCCGCCATCAATACCCTGCTGTTGCTGACTTCAGGGGTCACCCTGACCTGGGCGCACTGGGGGCTGCTCAAGGACAACCGCGGCCAACTCAAGCTGGGGCTGGCCTTGACCATCCTGCTGGGCTTGGTCTTCCTGTCGTTGCAGGTTTATGAATACTCGCACGCCTATCAGGAGATGAACCTGAAGCTGTCGACCGGCGTGTATGGCACGACGTTTTACATGTTGACCGGATTCCATGGCCTGCACGTAACCATCGGCGCCACCATGCTGATCGTCATGCTGTTCCGGGTGATGGCCGGTCACTTCAAGCCCGACCACCATTTCGCCTTCGAGGCCGTCGCCTGGTATTGGCACTTCGTCGACGTGGTCTGGCTGTTCCTGTTTATCGTCGTTTATTGGTTGTAATACTCAGACTGAAGTCGATCCGCAGTAAAACCGAAAGCGCCGCCCCGCGGCACTTTTTCCCGTGTACCCATTATTCCGGTTCGCATTAGAAACGAGACGCGAAGACGAGCCGAAGACAGTGCTACTGCACGGCAAGGCGAAGTCGACAAAGTATCGGTTCTAATTCGAAACGGAATTACAGACGTTCGCCGATCAGGCCGAAATAATGCGCCCCCATCAGCGCGACGAACAGCAGGAGCGACAGACCGACCCGACCTGTGAGCGCGCGTGCGGTACGATTGGAACCTGAACGGTCGGCGAGCAGGAAGAACAGGGCCGAACCCAGACTGATCAGGATCAATACCAACAACACGACAACGGCAATGCGCACAACCATCCCCCGGCACAAGTCAGGCTCGCAGTTTAGCCCATCCCAGGCAGGCCAGCCAATGCCGGCCAAGCGGGAATAAGGACGTGGCGAATCTGATGAAGTTGTTGCCGACGCTGGCGGCATTCGCGGCGATGGCACTGACGGCGGCACTGGGGGTATGGCAAGTCGGGAGAGCGCATGAAAAGGAAGCCCTGGCCAGCCGCTACGATGCGCTGGCAAAAGCGCCGCCGATCGATCTCGGCGCCGAGATTCTGAATTTTCCGCCGGCGCTGGAATTTCACCCCGTCACTGCAACCGGGGCCTGGCTGGCGGATCAGGCTGTGTTTCTCGATAACAAGGTTCACCAGGGACGCGCCGGTTTTCATGTCATCATGCCGCTACGGCTCGAGGGCAGCGATACCCACGTGCTGGTCAATCGCGGCTGGCTGCCGGCGACTGGCGACCGGGCGCAACTGCCACTGCCGCAGACGGCTGTCGGCGTGGTCCATGTCCACGGTTTCCTGCGCTCGTCGCCGGACCGCTTCAAGGAATTGAGCGCCACCTATCGCGAAGGCAGGATCTGGGAAAATATCACCGTGGAACGTTACGCGGCCTGGTCGAAACTCAAGTTGCAGCCGATGATCCTATACCAGACCGACGCCGTCGACGATAGCCTGGTACGGGCGTGGGTCCGCCCCGATGCCGGGTCGGAACGCAATTTCGGCTACGCGCTACAGTGGTTCGGCTTGTCCGTGGTCACACTCATTTTCTGGTTGCGTCACCTTTTTCGAAGAAAGGCTCCCGATGTCGCTTAACGGCAAGAACCCGCTGTTGTGGCTATTCGTCTTGGGCCTGCTGACACTTGCCGGGTCCTATGGGACTTATCTGTGGTGGCGGCCGGCGCAGCACATGAACCACGGCGAATTGCTGGAAACCCGTCCCTTGCCGGCCACCATGCTGCAAGAGGACTCGGGCCGCCGGTTGCCGTTCGACAGCCTGCGCGGCAAGTGGTTGCTGTTGACCGTCCAGCCCGCCGCCTGCGATGCGCGTTGCCGCCTGAAGCTGTATTACATGCGGCAGGTGCGCACCGCCCAGAACGAGAATATGATGCGCGTCGAGCGCCTCTGGCTGGTGACCGGCGAAGGCACTCCGGAAGCGGAATTGCTGGCCGAGCATCCGGGCCTGAAGGTGGCGCGTCTGGCTGATCCCGGCTGGTTGTCCGCCTTGCCGGTAGGCCGCGAAACTGGCGAACATATCTACCTGATCGACCCGCTCGGCAACCTGGTATTGCGCTATAACGACGAATCGGACCCCAAAGGCATGCTCAAGGATCTGGTGCGCCTCCTGAAAGTATCGCGCATCGGCTGAAGCATAGAGTGCTGGCAGACCGCGAAGAAAAGAGACAATGACGTGTTATGCACTCCGACCCCATCATGGAAGTGAATTCGCCACCCCCGATCATCGCGACGTTGCGGCGGCAGGCCGGCGATTTTCTGGCCCTGACCAAGCCGCGGGTGGTTGCCCTGATCGTCTTCTGCGCCTTCATCGGCATGCTGCTGGCCCCCGGCAGTCTGGCGATGCCCGGCGTCCTGGCCGCGGCAACCGTGGGTATCGCCCTGGTTGCCGGTGCCGCCGCCGCCCTGAATTGCCTGATCGAACAGAATATCGACCGCAAGATGGCACGTACGCGCGCACGGCCGCTGCCACGCGGCGCCCTCACTGCGCGCGCCACTCTGCTCTGGTCGCTGGCCTTGTGCGGCCTGGGCCTGGCCGTCTTGCTCTACTGGGTCAATCCGCTCACGGCCTGGTTGACGCTGGCGACTTTCGTCGGCTATGCCATCGTCTATACGGTGGTCCTGAAACCGCTGACACCGCAAAACATCGTCATCGGCGGCCTGTCCGGCGCTATGCCGCCGGCTCTGGGCTGGGCTGCGGTGGCCAACGAGGTGCCCGGTCAGGCATGGTTGCTGGTGCTGATCATTTACGCCTGGACACCGCCGCACTTCTGGGCGCTGGCGCTGTATCGGACACGCGAGTACGCGGCGGCGGGAGTCCCGATGCTACCCGTGACCCACGGCTCGCAATTCACCCGCCTGCATATCTTCCTGTACACTTGGTTGCTCACGGCGGTCACGCTGATGCCATTCATCATCGGCATGAGCGGCTGGGTTTACCTGGCGGTGGCACTGGTCCTGGACGCGCTGTTTCTCGCCTATGCCTGGCTGCTATGGCAGGAATATAGCGACCTGGCCGCGCGCAAGACCTTCAGGTATTCGATCTTCTATCTGTCAGCCCTGTTCTCCGCCCTGTTGGGCGACCATTTCCTGTGAATCGAGTACCTGCCGTGGACCGTCTGATCGCGCTGTTTTCCGTCTTCCTGCTGCTGGGCTGTAGCCAGCCGACACACTTCAACAGCACCGACATAACCGGCGCCGAATTCGGCCGCGAGTTTCCCTCGCCGCTGACCGACCATAACGGTCAGGCGCGTCGGCTGGCCGATTTCAAGGGCCAGGCGGTGGTGATTTTCTTCGGCTACACGCAATGTCCGGATGTCTGCCCGACGACACTGTCCGCCATGACCGAAGTCTTGAGACTGCTGGGAAACGACGGCCAGAAAGTGCAGGTGCTGTTCGTTACGATCGATCCGGAGCGCGATAGCCAGGAACTTCTCGCGGCTTATGTGCCTCCATTCCACCCGTCGTTCATCGGACTTCGCACGGACCTGGCCGCCACCGCGGCGACGGCGCTGGAATTCAAGGTTTTCTACCAGAAGCAGGCGGGCAGTTCGGCCAATACCTATACGGTGGACCACAGCGCCAACAGCTACATCTATGACCCGCAGGGCCGTTTGCGTCTCTTTGTGAAACACGGCGAAGCACCGGAGAAAATCGCGGCCGACATCAAGGTGCTATTGGCCGGAAAGTAAATGGCCGCCCGGCAGGCGGCCATAAGTGGCGCGGGATATCGCGGCGTGGTTTAGTGAGAAGTCAGCGCCAGGCGCATCTTCTGCAACGCCTTGACCTCGATCTGGCGAATCCGCTCCGCGGATACCCCATATTGCGCAGCCAGTTCATGCAGCGTCTGGGCTTCGCCCTCTTCGGCCAGCCAGCGTCGCACCACGATGTCCCGGCTACGCTCGTCCAGTTCCGCCAGGGCATCGCTCAAGCCGGCGCCCTGGAGATGGTCGTATTCCTTGCGTTCCAGCATGGCCAATGGTTCGCTGCTGGCTTGCGCAGGGAGGTAGGCAATCGGCGCATAGCGATCCTCGTCGTCGTCGACCATGGGCTCCAGGGCGACATCCTGACCGGAAAGACGCGTCTCCATCTCGACGACTTCCTCGGGCTTGACCCCGAGTTGCTTGGCCATCGCCCTGACCTCATCCGGACTGAGGGTAGTCAAGCCTTTTTTCAGGCTGCGCAGGTTGAAGAACAGCTTGCGTTGTGCCTTGGTGGTGGCAATCTTCACCAGGCGCCAGTTCTTCAATACGTATTCGTGGATTTCGGCCTTGATCCAGTGCAGGGCGAACGAGACGAGGCGCACGCCGCGCTCCGGGTCGAAGCGCTTGACCGCCTTCATCAGGCCGATATTCCCTTCCTGTATCAGGTCGGCGTGCGGCAAGCCGTAGCCCAAGTAGCCACGGGCAATCGACACGACCAGGCGCAGATGCGACAAGACCAATTGACGCGCGGCATCAAGGTCATCCTCGTTACGGAAGCGCCGCGCCAAGTCCTTTTCCTCCTGTTCGGAAAGGATAGGCATGCGGTTCGCAACCTGGATGTAAGTCTCGATGCTGCCAGCCGTGGTGGGCAGGGCAAAGTGATGAATCGACAAAGCGTTGCTCATTGGTTACCTCCTGGACAAATTTTAGCACTCTAGGCCTAAGAGTGCCAATTTCGAATTTGGTTCGGTACGCGGGCTGTTCAGGCCGGTAATTTCGGGGGCATTCCGCCGCGCTATGCGGCCAGACGACCAGCCGGGAGCGTTTGACTTGCATCAATGCCGGGACGCCGTTCGAGACTATGCTTGAGTCGTGCAGGTGGTTTCGCGAAACCTCACACCGTCGCTGTGCCACGGGCCCGTCGAAGGTCGTCAGACGTGCGAAAAGGGGCAGATTTGAATTTCCCATCCCTCATCCAGACCCAGGTCCTGATCATCGGCGGAGGCGTCACCGGCACGGCGCTGGCACGTGATCTGGCGTTGCGCGGCGTCGACTGCATCCTGGTCGAGAAAGAGGATATCAACGCCGGCGCCTCGGGGCGCAATCATGGCCTGCTCCATAGCGGCGCCCGCTATGTCGCCGGCGACCGCGAAGCGGCAATGGAGTGCCGCGCCGAGGGCGATATTCTCAAGCGCATGGCCGCACACACCATCCAGGACACCGGCGGCTATTTCGTCGCGGTGCAAGGAGACGACGAACGCTATATCGCGGACTTTCCATTGCATTGCGCTCGAGCCGGCATCAGCTCATGCGCGGTGGACGTTGCGGTTGCCCGCGCCCTGGAGCCGGCCCTCTCGGAACGTGCCATTGCGGTGTTCGAGGTACCCGACGCGGCGATCGACCCGTTCCAGCTCTCCCTGGAAAGCATGGCGCAGGCACAACGCCTGGGTGCGCGGCTGATGCGGCGCAGCCGCGTCGTGAGCTTCGAGCGCGAGGGACGGCTGATCCGCGCGGTGACGGTTCAATCCCAGGGCGATGGCAAGGAAGTGCGCATCGAGGCCGCCCAGGTGGTGAACGCGGCCGGCGCGTGGGCGCGGGAAGTGGCGCTGCTGGCCGGAGCGTCGATCGCCATGACCTTTGCCAAGGGCACCCTGCTGGTCACCCACACGCGCCTGGCCAACCGCGTGATAAACCGGCTGCGGCGGCCCGGCAACGCCGACATCATGATGCCGGGCGGCACGGTCTCCATCGTCGGCACAACGTCGACGCAGGTGGACACCCTGGATGAGGTTCACGCCACGACGGCCGATGCCGACCTGATCGTCGACGAGGCCGCGCGGATGCTGCCGGCGCTGGCGACGATGCGTTTCATCCGCGCCTACGCCGGCGTACGCCCGCTACTGGGCTCCACAGGCGCGGCGGCGGACAGCCGCGCCGTGTCCCGCGGCTTCGCCCTGTTCGACCACGAGGATCAGGGGCTGGACAACCTCGCCACCATCACCGGCGGCAAACTCACCACCTGCCGGCTGATGGCCGAACGCGCCGCGGATCTGGTCTGCCGGCGCCTCGGCGTGACGCGCCCCTGTCTCACCGCGACGACGCCCTTGCCAGCGGCCCCGGAGTGCGCGTGGACCACGCCCGGCCGCTCGCCGCACGAGTGGATGCGATCCCGCCGGCCGGACGACACTCTTCTGTGCGAATGCGAGATGGTGCCGGGCAGTGCTGTCGATGCCATCTACGCCGCGCTGTGTTCGGCAGGCGAAACCCCGACACTGACCGACATCGGCTTGCGCAGCCGGGTCGGCAAGGGTGCCTGCCAGGGGGGATTCTGCGCCGTGCGCAGCGTGGCCCACCTCTATCAGCGCGGCGATTTCCAGGCGCGGCGCGGCCTCGCCGAGATTGTCGACTTCTTCGGCGAACGCTGGCGCGGCCAGCACGCGGTGCTGTGGGGCGAGCAGCTCGCCCAGGCCGAATTGATGGAGGCGCTCCACTGCGGCCTGTTCGGCGAGGAGTTGCCTGCCGCCGGGACGCCTGCCATCCAGGCCGTCGATGCAGTGGGCGAGATGCCGCCATGACCGGCGTACGGCGGGACAGTTACGATGTCGCCGTGATCGGCGCCGGCATGGCTGGCATGGCGGCCGCCCTGTTTGCCGCGGAGCGGGGCCTGTCATGTATCCAGATCGGCAGCGGCGGCGGCATCCTGTTCGCCAGCGGACTGCTCGATCTCCTGGCTGTGCACCCAGTGGCCGAGGGCCGCCTGTGGCAATCGCCCTACGCCGCTCTGGCGGCACTCGCGCGCGGGGAGCCCGATCACCCGCTGGCACGGATCGACCCGGTCTCGATTCGCACTGCGTTCGAATCTTTCGTCGCGGCGCTGACCTCCGCGGGTCTGGCTTACGCCCCGCTGGGCGACCAAAACCGCCACGTGCTCACGTCGATCGGGACCGTCAAGACGACCTTCGGCGTACCGTTGACCATGGTCGCCGGCGCCAACATGCTGGCGGCGGATGACCGCCCGCCCTGCCTGCTGGTGGACTTCCGCGGTCTGCGTGAGTTCAGCGCGCGCCAGATCGCGGCGATGCTCGCCGATCGCTGGCCGCAATTGCGCCACCACAGAATCGAGTTTCCCGGGCGAGAGGACGTACCTGAACTGTACGCCGCCCATCTCGCCCGCGCCTTGGAATGCGCAGAAATCCGCGAGCGAACGCTAGCCCGCGTCAAGCCGCTGCTGGGTGAGGCGCGCGCGGTCGGATTTCCGGCGATCCTGGGATTGGGGCGCTCGCGCGAAGTCCACGCTGCGTTCGAGGCGGAACTGGGCGTGCCGGTGTTCGAGATTCCGACCATGCCGACCTCGGTCCCCGGGCTGCGGCTGCTGGGGGCGCTGGAGGCGGTCGTGGCGGCCCGCGGCGTGCGGCGACGCCACCAGGCCAGCGTGCGATCGCTGGCGTTCGATGGCGACACGGGAATGGCGATGCTGGAACTCGAAGGCGTTCCAGGCGGCGAGCGCGTGACCGCCCGCGCGGTGGTGCTGGCCACGGGGCGATTCAGCGGCCGCGGCCTCACCGCCGATCGGGGCGGTGTCCGCGAGAGTATTCTCGGTTTGCCCGTGCATCAACCGGCTTCGCGCGAGGCGTGGCACCAGCGCGACTTTCTGGATCCGGCGGGCCATGCCATCAACCGCGCCGGGCTGCGCACAGACGCGGCGTGGCGGCCGCTGGAAGCAGGCGGGAAGCCCGCCTGGACTCGGCTGTTCGCCGTCGGCGCTATCCTCGCCGACCAGGACTGGATGCGCGCCAAGTGCGGGTCAGGGCTGTCAATCGCCACGGCATGGGCGGCGACGGAGCAGGTCGCGCTGCAACTCGGCGCCAGCGCGGCGGGATAGAAGCATGTCAGCCGCGCTCTTCCAGACGACCCTCTACGCCGCCCTGGCGATCTGCGTTGCGGGCCTGTTGTGGCGCATCTCGGGGTGGTTCCGCATCCGCATCGGTCCGGACACGCAACTGATCACGCTGTCGCAGCGGCTGGGAGCGCTGTTTCGGGGCGTCGTTGCGGCGTTGTTCGGTGGCAGGGTAGTTCACTTCTTCGGCGCCCTCGTCCTCGACGTGCTGCTCCAGCGCCGGTTGTACGCCAACGCCAAGCTGCGCTGGCTGGGCCACCTGCTCATCGTCGCGGGATTCATGCTGCTGCTGTTGATGCACGCTCTCGCCGCGGTAGTGACCGTGAAGCTGTTTCCCGGCTACGAGTCCACCCGAGCACCCCACCTCTTCCTGCGCAACCTCTTCGGAACGATGGTGGTAGTTGGCGTGGCGCTATTGCTTTTCGGGCGCTGGCGCTCGCGCCGGCGCACCGGCCTGGTGTCGGTACGTCGTCCCATGGCCGCGGCCTTCCTGGCGCTGCTGGGGTTCGTCATGGCGACGGGATTCCTGCTGGAAGCCAACAAGATCGCTTCGCCGCAGGCCTTTTACCGCATGGCCAGGCAATCCAGCGGCACCGCCGATCCGACCGAACTCAAGCCGCTGCGCGCCGTCTGGGCCAGCGAGTTCGGCGTGGCGTTCGACGACCTGAAGGAGCCGATCGCCGCGGAGGTGATGGCGAAAGGGCGCGAAATGCATGAGGATGACTGCGCGTCCTGCCACGCCAATCCGGCGTCCGCCTTCGTTTCCTACCCGGTGGCCCGAGCCCTGGCGCCGTTGGCGGGGCGACTCGACGCGGCAGATGCGGACACCTGGCTGCTCTATCTTCATGTGCTGGCCTGCTTCCTCGGTCTGGCGACCCTGCCGGTCACCCGCTTCTACCACGTGCTGGCCGCCCCGGTCAGCCTGTTGGTCAATGGCGCGTCGCCAAATCGGGAGTCTTCCATTGCCGCTCGTGCATCGCGCCGGGCACTGGCGGTGGACGCCTGCGTGCGCTGCGGAATCTGCGATGCGCATTGTTCGGTCGCCCCGCTGGCACGCTATCTGGGCAATCCGTATCTCCTGCCGTCGCACAAGCTCATCGCCACGGGTGCGCTGGCCGACGGTTGCCTGCTGCGGTCCGGCCACGACGGCGAAAGCCGTCTGGTCGCCGAAGGCGCCTTCCTGTGCACCGATTGCGGGCGCTGCACCAGCCAGTGCCCGGTGGGGCTGGACCTGGCAGACCTGTGGCCGGCCGGACGTGGCGACCTCGTCGCCGCCGGCCTGCCGGCGCCGGCGCAGCGGGTGCAGGCACGGCCCGCCCTGGCGTGGGCCGAGTCCCTGGAGCCGAATTCACCGTCCTGGCAACACGGTGTTGCCGACCCGGACGCCTGTTACGCGCCGCTCTCTACCGACTGGCTCAGCTTCTCGCGCTGCGTCCAGTGCCAGACCTGCACCAATGTCTGCCCGGTGGTGGCGCACAGCACCAGCCCCGAACAAGGCGTCGACCTGACGCCGCAGAAGGTGATGAACCTGCTGCGCCTGGGCTTGCGTGACCTGACTCTCGGTTCGCGCATGGTCTGGGATTGCGCCATCTGCTACCAGTGCCAGGAGCATTGCCCGGAAGGCATACGCGTCGCCGACATCATGCTCGAGTTGCGCGCGCTGGGAATGCGCCGTTTGGGCACCGTCCGAAGCGGGAGTGCGCCGACGTGAAATACGCGCTGTTCCTGGGCTGCAAGATCCCGTCCCAACTCCCGGCCTATGAAGCGTCGACGCGCGCCGTGTTGGAGCATCTCGGCGTCGCGCTGGTCGATCTGGACTTCAACTGCTGTGGCTATCCCGCCCGCAATGTCAGCCGCGATGCCTTCGTGGTGGCTGCGGCGCGCAACCTGGCCCTGGCCGAGCGCGCCGGCCTCGACGTGGTGACGCCGTGCACCTGCTGCTTCGGCACCCTGCGCCACGCGATACGGTTTCTCGGCGAGGATGCGGCACTGCACTCGCGCGTAGCGCAGGCGCTGGCCGCCGAGGGCCTCGCCTGGTCGGGGAAGACCAAGGTCGAACACGTGCTGCCGGTGCTGGCGCGGGTGATCGGCGTCGACGCGCTTGGCGCCGCGGTCCGCGCCCCGCGCACGGGCCTGCGTGTCGCCGCCCAATATGGCTGCCATGCGCTGCGTCCCAGCAACGTGGCAGGATTTGACAACCCACTGGCGCCGACAATTTTCGAAACCCTGATCGGTTTGACCGGCGCCACCCCGGTCGACTGGCCCCGGCGGCTGGACTGCTGCGGCGATCCGCTACACCAGGCGAACGCCCCACTCTCAGAGAACATCACCCGGGCCAAGATTTCCGATGCCCTGGCCTCCGGTGCCGAAGTCATGTGCACGGCTTGCCCCCACTGCCATCTGCGTTTCGACGGGGCTCGGGCGGACAGCCCCGACCCGTCGATTCGCACCCTGCTGTATACGCAACTGCTCGGACTGGCGATGGGCCTGCCGGCGAAATCCCTTGGACTCTAAGCTGTGTTGAAGGAGCGCGCGCCGGCCAGCCAGGCGTCGAGTCCGCCCGATTTTGCCGCAGCGTTGTCGGTATCAGGCCGCCTTGCTCATCCGGGAACGTACCAGAGCAGCCCCGTGCCCCCTTTCACTCGAGTAGGAGCGATTGAGCAGCTTCCACCCATAGCGCAATGCGGTTTCGATTGCCAGGTCCAGATCCTTCTTGCTGTCGAAGGACAATTGTTTGTGGTCCAATGCTTCGCTTCCAGCGAGCTGGGGCAACGGAAATACGGCCAGCGGGTCTGTCCACATACGCGTCACTCCTTCCACACGTCGTTTGGGCAATGGCTGCTTGTGCCATCGATTGCTGGTCATTCTGTTCCGACACGCGGCGCTTCATGGATCGAAAATGAAGCCAAAAACTCCCTGAAATCAAACTTTAGGCGCCAGACTCGGGGCCTTGTCCGGGCAAGAATGGACGACACTGAGGTAGGTACCTATATGTCTGATGTTGCAGGGTCGGCACCCCGACTCAGGGGCGTCCGGCCGAATCCTGGCAATCGAAGGACGGCGCCGCAAGCTGTTGGGGCTTGTCCACGCGGCGGCGGCGCCAAAGAAATTTTCATCAACAACCGCTCCAGCCGGTGTTGCACTGGCCTAAAAGCGTTACAATCTTTCTGCCATTCTATCTACATCAACTAAAGGGGAACTCATGAACAAATCTGAACTCATTGATGCTGCCGCCAAAGAAGCCGACGTTTCCAAAGCAGCTGCCGGCAAGGTTCTGGACGCCATCGTCGGCGCCGTCACCAAGGCCGTGGCCAAGGGCGATAGCGTGACCTTGATCGGTTTCGGCACCTTCAGTTCATCCAAGCGCGCAGCCCGCGTCGGACGCAATCCGCAGACCGGCAAGGAACTCAAGATCGCGGCGACCACGGTACCCAAATTCAAGGCAGGCGCTGGTTTCAAGGCAGCTGTTGGCGGCAAGAAGAAAGCTGCGGCCAAGAAGAAATAAGCAATCGCGGTCAAACAGACCGCCGCTCGTGCCGAACAAGGCTGCAGGAATGCAGCCTTGTTTTTTTGTGCCTGGCGAAAGCCCACCCACCCCGCATCCAAGCTTTCTATGACGCTGCGCCGAAGCGGCGCACGAGATTGCACGGGGTCCGTCAATACGGAGTGCATTTGGCAACAAGATTCGCGGTCGGTTTCAGCCGGCGGCCACCCAGCGGCGCGAATGCCTGTAATCGCGAAGTCATTTTGATCTGCTATTATGGTATTTGATTTGTCGATATTACCTTGTACTTAACCGATCGAGGAGATTGCAATGAAGATGGGAATGAAGACATTGGCATCCGCACTGCTCGCCGCTGGATTGTTGCAGGCGACCGCTGCCGTTGCCCAAACTGAGATCCAGTGGTGGCATTCGATGGGCGGCGCTCTCGGCGAGGCGCTCAATGGGCTGGCGACCAAGTTCAACGACAGCCAGAAGGAATACAAGGTCGTGGCCGTATACAAGGGCTCCTACCCCGAGTCGATGACCGGAGCGATTGCGGCTTTCCGCGCCGGCAACGCGCCACACCTGTTGCAGGTGTTCGAAGTCGGCACCGCGACCATGATGGCGGCCAAGGGTGCGATCGTGCCGGTGGCCAAGGTGATGGCGGACGCCAAGGAGCCGTTCGATCCGAAGGCCTACCTGCCTACCGTGGCGGGCTATTACTCGGACATCCAGGGCAATATGCTGTCCTTCCCCTTCAACAGCTCGACCGCGCTTTTTTACATAGACCGGAACAAGTTCAAGGCGGCCGGCCTGCCGGCGGTACCGCCCAAGACCTGGAAGGAGTTGATCGCCGTTGCCGAGAAACTGAAGGCTGCCGGGCAGGAATGCGTTTATACGTCGGGCTGGCCGTCCTGGGTGCACATCGAGAACTTCAGCGCCTGGCATAACGTGCCGATCGGCACCAAGCAGAACGGCATGGGCGGCTTCGACACCGAGTTCAAGATCAACTCGCCGCTGCACGTGCGCCATGTGGCAATGCTCGGCGACATGGTGAAGAAAGGCCTGTTCACATACGCCGGGCGCACCAACCAGGCGGATTCCAAGTTCCAATCGGGGGAATGCGCGATGGCGACCATCAGTGCTGGTGCGCTGGCAGGCACCATCAAGGCGGGCAAGACGGACTGGGAGCTGAGCTTCCTGCCATACCACGACGATGTGAAGGGCGCGCCGCAGAACTCGATCATCGGCGGCGCTTCGGTGTGGGTCATGGGCGGCAAGAAGCCGGCCGAGTACAAGGGCGTGGCGAAGTTCCTGTCCTTCCTCTCCAAGCCGGAGATCCAGATGGAATGGCACACCACCACGGGCTACGTGCCGATCACCAAGGCCGCTTACGAGTTGACGCGCAGTTCAGGGTTCTATGACAAGAACCCCGGACGGGACACGGCGGTCAAGCAGTTAACCTTGAATACGCCGACAGAGAACTCCAAAGGCCTGCGATTCGGCAATTTCGTGCAGGGACGCGAGGTGATCGAGGAAGAAATGGAAGCCGTGTTCGCGGGCAAGAAGGACGCCCAGACCGCTTTGAACGATGCGGTCAAGCGGGGCAACGAGATCCTGCGCAAGTTCCAGGCGGCGAACAAGTAGACTTGGTAAAGCGGGAACGCCGAACGGAATGGAAAAGCGCGTAGTCTTCCGCTCGGCGTGGCTGCCCTATGTGCTGCTGGCGCCGCAGCTCGCCATCACGGTGGTGTTCTTCTTCTGGCCGGCGGGCCAGGCGGTCTGGTATTCCTTCCAGTTGCAGGACGCCTTCGGCCTGCACAGCGAATTCGTCTGGTTCGACAACTTCACGTCGCTGTTCGCCGATCCGCACTACCTCGAGTCCTTCAAGACGACGGCGGTGTTCAGCGTGGCCGTGGCCGGCCTGGGCATCGGCATCTCGCTGCTCCTCGCCACCATGGCCGACCGGGCGGTGCGTGGCGCGCTGGTCTACAAGACCGTCCTGATCTGGCCTTACGCGGTGGCGGCGGCCGTCGCCGGAGTGCTGTGGGCCTTCCTGTTTGCGCCGTCGATCGGCATCATCACGTTCGTACTGAAGGGCCTTGGCGTCAACTGGAACTGGATCATCAACGGCGACCAGGCGATGCTGCTGATCGTCATCGCCTCGGTGTGGAAGCAGATCAGCTACAACTTCCTGTTCTTCCTGGCTGGGCTACAGTCGATCCCCAAATCCCTCATCGAGGCGGCGGCGATCGACGGCGCGGGGCCGGCACGGCGCTTCTGGACCATCGTGCTACCCCTCCTTTCTCCCACCGCCTTCTTCCTGCTGGTGGTGAACATCGTCTATGCGTTCTTCGACACCTTCGGCGTGATCGATTCCACCACGCAGGGCGGGCCGGCGCAAGCCACGCAGATACTCGTCTACAAGGTTTACCATGACGGGGTGAAATCGGCCGACATCGGCGGCTCGTCGGCGCAATCGGTGATCCTCATGATCATCGTCATCGCGCTGACGGCAATACAGTTCAAATTCATCGAACGCAAGGTGCAATACTGATGGGCACCCCATGGTAGAGAAAAGGCCGCTGCTCGACTTCGTCACGCACGCCGTCCTGATCATCGGCGCGCTGATGATCGCCTTCCCGCTCTACGTGACCTTCGTGGCGTCCACGCTGTCGCTTGAAGAGGTCATGACAGTGCCGATGCCGTTGCTGCCGGGCAGCCATTTCATCGAGAACTATTCACAGGTGCTCTTCGCGGGGTCGACCACGGGATCGAAGGCGGCGGTAATGGACATGCTCATCAACAGCACCGTGATGGCCCTGGCGGTGCCGCTCGGCAAGATCAGCATTTCCATACTCTCGTCGTTCGCCATCGTCTATTTTCGCTTCCCGTTGCGCAATTTCTTTTTCTGGATGATCTTCGTCACCCTGATGTTGCCGGTCGAGGTGCGCATCATCCCGACCTTCAAGGTGATGGCCGACCTCGGCCTGCTGAATACCTATGCCGGCCTGACGCTGCCGCTGATCGCCTCGGCGACCGCCACCTTCCTGTTCCGCCAGTTCTTCATGACCATACCGGACGAGCTGGCCGAGGCGGCGCGCATCGACGGCGCCGGGCCGATGCGCTTCTTCTGGGACGTCGTGGTGCCGCTGTCCAAGACCACCATGGCGGCGCTCTTCGTCATCCAGTTCATCTACGGCTGGAACCAATACCTGTGGCCGCTGCTCATCACCAGCGAGGAGTCCATGTACACGGTGGTGATCGGCATCAAGCGCATGATCGTCGGCGGCGAGGCGGCCAATGAGTGGCAGTTGGTGATGGCCACGGCCATGCTGGCCATGCTCCCACCGGCGCTGGTGGTGGTGCTGATGCAGAAGTGGTTCGTCAAGGGACTCGTCGAAACCGAAAAATGAGAAAGCAATAATGGCCAGCGTATCGATCCGCAATGTTTATAAGTCCTTCGGTGGCGTCGAAGTCATCAAAGGCGTCGACGTCGACATCGGCGACGGCGAGTTCGTCGTGATGGTCGGGCCCTCCGGCTGCGGCAAGTCGACGCTGCTGCGCATGGTGGCCGGACTGGAGACGATCACCTCCGGCGAAATCTCGATCGGCGAGCGGGTGGTGAATGACCTCGAACCCAAGGACCGCAACATCGCGATGGTGTTTCAGAACTACGCGCTCTATCCCCACATGTCGGTACGCGAGAACATGGCCTATGGCCTCAAGATACGCCGCATGCCCCCGGACGACATCAAGGCACACGTGGCGCGGACGGCCGAGATCCTGGAACTCGGCCCGTATCTCGATCGCAAGCCGCGCGAGCTTTCCGGCGGCCAGCGCCAGCGCGTCGCCATGGGCCGCGCCATCGTGCGCGAACCGGCGGTATTCCTGTTCGACGAACCGCTCTCCAACCTGGACGCCAAGCTGCGCGTGCAGATGCGCGCCGAACTCCAGGCACTGCACAAACGCCTCGGAACCACCAGTCTCTACGTGACGCACGACCAGGTCGAGGCGATGACCCTGGCGCAGCGCATGATCGTGATCAACGCCGGACGCGCCGAGCAAATCGGCGCACCGCTCGACGTGTATGCACGACCGGCCACGACCTTCGTCGCGAGTTTTATCGGCTCGCCGCCGATGAATCTGGTGCGCGGTCGGGTGAGCGAGGATGGCACGTCGCTCCAGGTCGATACCGACGGCGAAGTCAGGCTGCCGGACAGCCCGGCTGTGGTGCGCGGCCGGGAAGTGTTTGTCGGACTACGGCCCGAGCATCTGGAGCCTTGCGCCGATGGCGATGCAGCGCTGTTCCTCGATGTGACCCTGATCGAGCCGTTGGGGGCCGATACGTTGGTCCACGGCCACGTCGGCGCTCAACTCGTGGTAGCACGGCTTGCAGCAGGGGCGACGGCGCAAGGACGACTGGGACTCAGGTTTGCCGCCCGAGAAGTTCACTGGTTCGACGCTGCGTCGGGTCAGCGGATCGAAGTCGCCTAGCCGCCTAACCGCCAAGTCGCCACGGTTGGACCGGCTGGGAGTTCCGCCACCGCTCGCGGGGTCACCCTAGAACGTGATCGCAGCGAGCCATAGACCGGGCAGCCTCTGCTCGCGTCGCTCAAACCGGTGAATTCAGCTTGGTTTCGCGCTAAGATACCGGACACAACAACGAGGAGGAATCACCATGAAGAGCAGAACAACGATTGCCACACTCGCGGCCCTGACGTTTTGCGCCCTGGCCGCGCCCGCCCTGGCCGACATCACCGTTGGCGTCAGCGTTTCGGCCACCGGCCCGGCGGCATCGCTGGGCATTCCGGAGAAGAACTCATTCGCGCTGCTGCCGTCGACCATCGCCGGCGAAAAAGTGCGTTATATCGTCCTCGACGATGCCACCGATACCACCACGGCGGTCAAGAACGCCCGCAAGATGACCGCCGAAGACAAGGTCGATGTGCTGATCGCCGCCACCGCCACGCCGACCTCGATGGCCATCCTGGAAGTTGCCGTGGAAACCAAGACGCCGCAGATCGCCATGGCGCCGGTGGGGCCGGGCGAAGACAAACGCGCCTGGATCTTCGTTACGCCGCAGGGCTTCGGCGTTATGGCGGCGGCCATCGTTAACCACATGGCTGCGAACGGCGTGAAAACGGTCGGCTTCATCGGTTATGCCGATCCATACGGCCAGCTCTGGCTGAAGGCTTTCCAGGCCGCGGCGGAACCGAAAGGCATCAAGTTGACCGCGACCGAAAGTTATCAACGCAACGACACCTCGGTCACCGGCCAGGCGCTGAAGATACTCGCCGCCAATCCGGACGCGGTCCTGATCGCCGGTTCCGGCACGCCGGCGGTGCTGCCGCAGGCAACCTTGGTGGAGCGCGGCTATAAGGGGAAGTACTACCAGACCCATGGCATCGCCAATCGCGATTTTCTGCGCGTCGGCGGCAAGGCGGTCGAAGGCACCATATTCCCGGTCGGCCCGATGCTGCTGGCGGAGCAACTGCCGGACAGCCACCCGTCGAAGAAGCCGGCGCTGGAATATATCAAGCTGTATGAAGGCGCGCACGGCGTCAACAGCCGCTCCACTTTCGGCGCCCATGCCTGGGACGCCTATCTGCTGCTGACGCGGGCGGTTCCGGAGGCGCTGAAGAAGGCCAAAGCCGGCACGCCGGAGTTTCGCCTGGCCCTGCGCGACGCCCTGGAAGCGGTGAAGGAATTGCCCGCCAGCCACGGCGTGTATTCGATGAGCGCCAAGGATCACAACGGCTTCGACGGCCGCGCCGTGGTCATGGCCCGCGTCGAGAACGGCGACTGGAAACTGGTGAAGTAGCCGCATGGGCGATCCGCAAGACGGCGCGCAACGTTAGCGCCCCCCGGTGAGCGGCAAGCCTCCCGCGACGAAACCTCGATCCGGATCGTCCGACGCAATTCCCTGGGCAACTGCCGCTCCGCCTTGCTGAAGGCCGGACCGGCGGTTACCGCAACCACACGGCGCGCTTGCGACCGCGTCGGCGGTCGCCGGCGCGCCGACGACGAAAGGTAATGCTGAAATGGAATACCGCAGATTGGGGCGTAGCGGACTGAAAGTGTCGGCGCTGTCGTTTGGGTCGTGGGTCACTTACGGCAACCAGGTCGACGAGAATGCAGCGGTGGAGATGATGAGCGCTGCGCGCGACTACGGCGTGAATTTCTTCGATAACGCCGAAGTCTATGCGCTGGGCCGCTCCGAGGAACTGATGGGGGCGGCGCTGAAGAAACTCGGCTGGGATCGCCTGACCTATGTGGTGTCGAGCAAATTCTTCTGGGGGCTGAAAACCAAGTTCGGCGAAGGCGTCAATGAAAAGAACACCCTCAACCGAAAATACCTGATGCAGGCCATCGACGGCTCGCTACAGCGCTTCGGCCTCGATTACCTCGACATCGTCTACTGCCATCGCCCCGATCCGCACACCCCGCTGGAGGAGACCGTCTATGCCATGCACGACATGATCGCGCGCGGCAAAGCGCTGTACTGGGGCACCTCGGAATGGAGCGCCGCCGAAATCTATGCGGCCTGGCAGATCGCCGACCGCCACCACTTGCACAAGCCGGTGGTGGAACAGCCCCAATACAACCTGTTTCACCGCCAGCGCGTCGAGCAAGAGTACGCGCGGCTGTATCCCGACATCGGCCTGGGGCTGACCACCTGGAGCCCGCTGGCCTCCGGCCTGCTCACCGGCAAGTATGGCAAAGGCCTGCCGGCCGACAGCCGCGCCAGCCTGAAGAGCATGGCCTGGATGCAGGAACAGTTGCTGGATCGGCCGCGCAACGACATCGTCGTCAAGCTGGGCGAAGTGGCAAAGGAACTCGGCTGCACCGCCGCGCAACTGGCGATTGCCTGGTGCCTGAAGAACCCCAACGTGTCGAGCGTCATCACCGGGGCTTCGCGTATCGCCCAGGTGCACGAGAACATGAAAGCGCTGGAGATCGCCGCGCAGTTGACGCCGGAAGTGATGGCCCGCATCCAGGCCGTCGTCGGCGATGCCTACGCTTGAGATTCGAATAGCGCAACAAAGGATCAACATGAATGCACCGCTTCCATCTTCCGGCCATCACGACATCTCCCTCGACGACAAGTATCTGGTGCGCGAAGGCTGGATCTATCTCTCCGGCACCCAGGCGCTGGTGCGCCTGCCGATCCAGCAAAGGCTGCGCGACGCGGCGGCCGGCAGGAATACCGGCGGCTACATCTCCGGTTACCGCGGCTCGCCGCTGGGCCGCTACGACATGGAGCTGTGGCGGGTCGACGCGTTATTGAAACAGCACCACATCCATTTCCGCGCGGCGGTGAATGAAGACCTTGCCGCCACCGCCCTGTGGGGCTCGCAATACGTCGGCGCCTTCCCCGGCGCCAAATACGACGGCGTGTTCGGCATCTGGTACGGCAAAGGCCCCGGGGTCGACCGCTCGGGAGACGTGCTGCGTCACGCCAATAGTGCCGGCACCGGCCCGATGGGCGGCGTGGTGGCGCTGGCCGGTGACGATCACGGCGCCAAGTCTTCCACCATCGCCAACTTCTCCGACCAGATCTTCATCGCCGTCGGCATGCCGGTGTTGTATCCGTCGAACACCCAGGAACTGCTCGACTTCGGCCTGCATGGCATCGGCATGAGCCGCTACTCCGGCTGCTGGGTCGGCATGAAGGTGGTGAACGATGTCGTCGAGGGCGGTGGCACGGTCTATGTCGGACCGGATGCGCCGGCCATCGTCCTACCGGAACTCGCGCCGGTACCGGCACTGGGACCGAACGGCTGGCATATCCGCCGCTTCGACATGCCCTTGCCGCAGGAAGACCGGCTCTACCACCACAAGCTGCATGCGGTGATGGAATACAGCCGCGCCAACCGCTTGAACCGCATCACCCAAGACTCGCCGAATGCGCGTCTCGGCATACTCGCCGCCGGCAAGGCCTACCAGGACGCCCTACAGGCACTCGCCGAACTCGGCATCACGGAAGCGCGCTCCAGGGAGCTGGGCATCCGCGTCGGCAAGATCGGCATGGTCTGGCCCCTCGACCCGGTTTTCGTGCGGGAATTCGCCGACGGGCTGGAGACCATCCTGGTGGTGGAGGAGAAGCGGCCACTGCTCGAAGGCCAGTTGAAGAGCATCCTCTACGACCTGGGACTGAGGCACCCGCCGCAGGTGATCGGCAAGTTTGTCGCCGCCAGCGAATGGTCGCCGCAGCGCGGAGTCATGGTATTCCCCTGCGTCGCGGAACTGGCGCCGCCGCTGGTCGCCCGTGCCCTGGTGGAGAGCCTGCTGCGGCTCCATCCCGATTGCGGCCTGACACAGGCGGCGCCGGCCCCCCTAGGACAAGCCGGCGCGTCGCCGATGCGCCTGCCGGGCTTCTGCTCCGGCTGCCCGCACAACCGTTCGACCAAGGTACCGGAAGGCTCGCGCGCCCTGGCCGGAATCGGCTGCCATACCATCGCCATGCTGCAAAACCCATTGCAGACCACCACCGTCTCGCACATGGGCGGCGAAGGCGCGATGTGGCTGGGCCAGCAGCCGTTCACCGACGAGCGGCACGTCTTCGCCAACATGGGCGACGGCACGTATTTCCACTCCGGCTTCCTCGCCATCCGCCAAGCCATCGCCGCCAAGGTGCCGATCACCTACAAGATCCTCTTCAACGGTTTCGTTTCTATGACCGGCGGCCAGCCAGTGGATGGCGAACTGACGGTTTCGCGCATTGCCCTGGAACTCCATGCCGAAGGCGTCAATGAAATGGCCGTCGTCACCGACGACCCGGACAAGTACCAGCCCGCGAACTTGCACCTGCCGCTGCCGCATGGCGTGACGGTTTACCATCGCAGCGAAATGGAAGCGGTGCAGAAGCGCTTCCGCGAATTCCCCGGCGTCTCGGTGATCATCTACGACCAGCCCTGCGCCACCGAACGGCGGCGTCTGAGGAAGCGCGGCAAATGGGCCGACCCGGACAAACGGGTGTTCATCAATGCGGCCGTCTGCGAAGGCTGCGGCGACTGCGGCAAGGTCTCCAACTGCATGGCGATCGAGCCCCTGGAAACGGAATTCGGCCGGAAACGCAAGATCAACCAGTCCTCCTGCAACAAGGATTTCACTTGCATCGAGGGTTTTTGCCCGAGCTTCGTCACCGTGCATGGTGGCAAGCCCCGCAAGTCATTCGCGCCCCAGGCAAGCAGCGAGGAATTCCCGGACATAGCCGAGCCCGCAATCAATCGCCCGGCGGGCCAGTACAGCGTCCTGGTCACCGGCATCGGCGGCACCGGCGTGGTCACCATCGGCCAGGTGCTCGGCATGGCGGCGCACATCGACGGCCTGCGCTGCTCGGTGCTGGACGTCACCGGCCTGGCGCAGAAATACGGCGCGGTGCTGTCCCATGTGCGTTTCGCCCCGGATCAGAATGACCTGCACGCGACGCGCATCGCCGCCGGCGAGGCCGACGCCGTGGTGGGCTGCGACATGATCGTCACCGCCGGTGACGAAACCCTGTCGAAACTCCAGAGCGGACGCAGCCGCGTGGCCGTATCCAGCGACATCGTCCCGACCGCCGATTTCGCCCGCAATCCGGACTGGCGCATGGACACCGCGGCCTTACTCGGGCGGCTCAAGCAGGTCTGCGGCGAAGGCGAAAGCCTGGTGGCCGTCGACGCCATCCGCATCGCCACGGCGCTGCTCGGCGATGCCATCGCCGCCAACATGTTCATGCTCGGCGTCGCCTGGCAGAAAGGCATGATCCCCTTGTCATGGTCGGCGATCGACCGCGCCATCGAACTCAACGGCGTGCAGGTGGATTTCAATCGCCGCTGCTTCCTGTGGGGTCGCCGCACCGCCCACGATCCCGCCGCAGTGGAAAAATGCATCGGCGGCACCGCCAACGTGGTGCAGTTCGTGCCGCGTGAGACCCTCGCCGATCTGCTGTCGCGGCGCAGCGCCGAACTCGGCGACTACCAGGATGCCGCCTATGCCCAGCGATACCGCAGCCTGGTGGACCGGGTGGCGCAGGCGGAAGCGGCGCTCGGCCTGGGCGACGGAATGACGCGCAGCGTCGCCAAATATTACTTCAAGCTACTTGCCCACAAGGACGAGTTCGAGGTGGCGCGGCTGTTCTCCAAGGCCGAGTTCCAGGCGGAACTGGAACGCAATTTCGAAGGGGATTACGTGCTTCACTTCCATCTCGGGGCCTGGCCATTCGCCAAGATCGATCCGGCCTCCGGCCTGCCGCTCAAGCAGGAATTGGGACCGTGGGTGCTGAAGGCCTTCCGTTTCCTCGCCAGTCACAAGCACTGGCGCGGCACCTGGCGCGACGTGTTTCGCCACTCAGCGGAGCGCAAGCTGGCCCAGCAGTTGCTGAGCGACTATGAAGCCGACATCGATGCCCTGATCGCCGGCCTCTCGCCCCGTACCCACGAAGTCGCGCTGAAGATCGCCGCCTTGCCGGAAAAGATCCGCGGTTACGGCCATGTGCGGGTAGCGCATGCCGCCGCCGCGGCCAGGGAACGTCAGGAATTGCAGCAAGCCCTGGCGGCCGCCAGCACGGCGCGGGCGGCTTGAGGCGAGAGTCACCGTCATGAATCAGGCTTTCATCGCTGCGCTGCACGGCATCGTCGGCGCTGACGGCTTGCTCCAGGACGGCGACGTGCAGGGCCGCTCGGCCGGTATGCTGCGCCCGGACACCTTGCAGGCGCGCCTGCTGGTGCGGCCGAAGACCACGGCACAGGTGGCGGCCATCCTGAACCTGTGCAATGAAACCCGGCAGCGCGTCGTCACCCAGGGTGGCCTCACCGGCCTGGTGCATGGAGCCGACGCCGGGCCGGAGGATTTGATCCTCTCGCTGGAACGCATGAATGTCATCGAGGAAATCGACCCACTACAGCGCGTCGCCGTGGTGCAAGCCGGCGTCACGCTACAGGCGCTACAGGAGGCGGTGGAACAGCAGGACCTGGCCTTTCCTCTCGACCTCGGCGCGCGTGGCTCGGCCACGCTGGGCGGCAATGCCGCCACCAACGCCGGCGGCAACCGGGTGATCCGCTACGGCATGATGCGCGACATGGTGCTGGGCGTCGAAGCGGTGCTGGCCGATGGCAGCGTGGTGTCCTCGCTCAACCGCATGATCAAGAACAACGCCGGCTACGATCTCAAGCAGTTGTTCATCGGTTCGGAAGGCACCCTCGGCGTCATCACGCGGCTGGTGCTGCGCCTGCGTGAGCGGCCGCGCAGCCAGAACGTGGCCTTCGTCGCCATAGCCAGTTTCGACCGCTTGACCGCCTTCCTCAAACATATGGACAGCACCCTGGGTGGCAGCCTCTCGGCCTTCGAGGCGATGTGGCGCGAGTTCTACCAACTGGTGACGACCGCGCCGGCCAAGTCTACGCCGCCCTTGCCGCACGGCCACGCCTATTACGTGCTGGTCGAGTCCTTGGGCGCCGATCAGGAGCATGATGCGGCACGCCTCGAAGCGGCGCTGGAAGGAGCGCTGCACCTGGAGCTGATCGCCGATGCCGCCATCGCCCGCTCGGAACGTGAGCGCGCCGCGATCTGGGCGCTGCGCGACGACGTGATGCAGACGGCGCGCCACGGCATGCCGATCATTTTCGATGTCTCGCTGCCGGTCGCGGCAATGGAGGCCTACATCGCCGAGGTCCGCGCCGCACTCACGGCGCGCTGGCCGCAACACCACTGCTGGGTGTTCGGCCACCTCGGCGACGGCAACCTGCACCTGGCGATATGCCCGGGAGAGACCAACGCGGATACACGTGCCGAGGTCGAAGCCGTGGTCTACACGCCGCTGGCGAAAATTGGCGGATCGGTTTCCGCCGAGCATGGCGTCGGGCTGGAGAAGAAACCCTATCTGCAACTGTGTCGCAATGAAGCCGAGATTGCGCTGATGGGCATGTTGAAGCGCAGCTTCGACCCGAACAATATTCTCAACCCAGGGAAAGTTATCTAGCGATCGCGTCATTCGTATCACCCGCCCGGCAACCGACCGCGAAGGATAAGAAATGACCACGCCAGTGCTGCAAGATCGCCCGCCCCATCCTTCCTTCGCCGAGGCCTTCCGGTATTGGCTGAAACTCGGCTTCATCAGCTTTGGCGGCCCCGCCGGACAGATTGCCGTGATGCACCAGGAACTGGTGGAAAAACGCCGCTGGATCGGCGAGCGCCGCTTCCTCCACGCCCTTAACTACTGCATGGTACTGCCGGGCCCGGAGGCCCAGCAACTGGCCATCTACATCGGTTGGCTATTGCACCGTACCTGGGGCGGCGTCGTCGCCGGGATCTTGTTCGTGCTGCCCTCGCTGTTCATTCTGGCGGCCCTGACCTACATCTATCTGGCTTTCGGCGAGCTACTGCTGGTCAAAGGACTGTTCGCCGGAATCAAGCCGGCGGTGGTGGCCATCGTGGTGTTTGCGGCCTGGCGAATCGGCGCGCGAGCCCTCAAGAATCCGTTGCTGTGGACCATGGCGGCGGCATCCTTCCTGGCGATATTCGCACTCCACCTGCCCTTCCCCTACATCGTCCTCGGCGCCGGGATCCTCGGCTTCATCGGCGGCAAGATCGCCCCGGACAAGTTCAAAGTCGGCGGCGGCCACGGCGCCAGCAACAAGACCTATGGCCCGGCGCTGATCGACGACGACACCCCGGCGCCGGCACATGCCAGATTCAGTACGCTGCATCTGTTGCTGTTGCTGGCGGCTTTTGCCGTGTTGTGGGGGGCGGGCATGCTGCTGCTCGGCCATCCGGTATTGACGGACATGGGCGGCTTCTTCACCAAGGCCGCCCTGGTCACCTTCGGCGGCGCCTATGCGGTGCTGCCCTATGTCTATCAGGGCGGGGTCGAGCACTACCACTGGCTGACGGCCACCCAGATGATCGATGGCCTGGCGCTCGGGGAAACCACGCCCGGACCGCTGATCATGGTGGTGGCCTTCGTCGGTTTCGTCGGCGCCTGGAGCAAGGCGATCTTCGGGCCGGATGCCTTGCTGCTGGCGGGCTTCGCCGGCGCCTGCGTTGCCACCTACTTCACCTTCCTGCCGTCCTTCCTGTTCATCCTGG
>JBAYJH010000026.1:0-28744 GCA_041665185.1 Sterolibacterium sp. | reverse complement strand
CGTCCGGAGCTGTTTCGCCAGCGCACGGTGATCATCACTGGTGGCGGCTCCGGCATCGGCCGCTGCACCGCCCACGAACTGGCCAGCCTGGGCGCTGCGCTGGCGCTGCTGGGGCGCAAACCCGACAAGCTCGACGCCGTGCGCGAGGAGATCGCCGCCGCGTTTCCCCAGGCGCGGGTCACTTGCCATGCCTGCGATATCCGCGAAGAGACAGCCGTCAGGGAGACGGTCGCCGCGGTGATCACGGAACACGGCCGCATCGACGGCCTGTTCAACAATGCCGGCGGACAATTTCCGTCGCCGCTCAAGGATATCTCGCTGAAAGGCTGGGAGACGGTGGTAAGGAACAATCTCACCGGCGGCTTCCTGATGGCGCGCGAGTGCTACACGCAGTGGATGGAGCAAAACGGCGGCGCCATCGTGAACGTCATCGCCGACATGTGGAACGGCATGCCCGGCATGGGCCATTCGGGCGCGGCGCGGGCCGGCATGCTCAACTTTACCGAGACGGCCGCCTGCGAATGGGCCGGCGCCGGGGTGCGGGTGAATGCCGTGGCGCCGGGCTGGATCGCCTCCAGCGGCTTCGACACCTATCCGGTCGAGTTCCAGGCGCTGACCAAGACGCTCAAGCGCAAGGTGCCCTTGCAGCGTTTCGGCACAGAGTCCGAGGTCTCCGCCGCCGTGGTCTTCCTGCTTTCCGAAGCGGCGGCCTTTGTCACCGGCGCCTGCCTGCGCATCGACGGCGGTGTGCCCAATGCGCGCCATACCTGGCCGCTGACTTCGCACAAGCGTTCCCAGCCTTACAACGGCTTTCCGCTGTATCGGCCGCCCGCCTGGATGGCCGACGAATAATGCCGCACATCGAATCCAGCCTTGACCCCGCCAGCTCTGCCAGCGTCGCGAACCGCGCCGCTTGGCTGCAACTGATCGCTGACTTCCGCGCCGTGGAAGCACGCACCCGCGCCGCCTCGGAGAAGGCCAGGCCGCTGTTCGACAAGCGCGGCGCCCTGCTGCCGCGCGAGCGCGTGGCAAGGGCACTCGACCCCGGCGCGCCCTTCCTCGAACTCGCCACTGTCGCCGGCTGGTGCCAGGATCAGCCCGATCCCGACAAGACCATCCCCGGCGGCGGCCTGATAGGCGGCATCGGCTATGTGTCCGGAGTGCGCTGCATGCTGATGGCCTCGGATGCCGGCATCGATGCCGGCGCCATCCAGCCCAGGGGTCTGGACAAGGTGTTGCGCCTGCTGAAGATCGCGCAGGAGAACAGGTTGCCGCTGCTGCACCTGGTCGAATCGGCGGGCGCCAATCTGCTGCGCTACCGGGTCGAGGACTTCATCCACGGCGGCGGCTTGTTCTGCGGGCTGACGCGCCTCTCCGCCGCCGGCATCCCGGTCGTCACCGTCGTGCATGGCTCATCCACTGCCGGCGGCGCCTACATGCCGGGCATGTCCGATTTCGTGGTGATGGTGCGCGGTCGTGCCCGGGCCTTTCTCGCCGGGCCGGCGCTGCTCAAGGCGGCGACCGGCGAAGAGGCCGGCGAGGAGGAGCTCGGCGGCGCCGAGATGCATGCGACGCAGACCGGCCTGTGCGAATACCTGGCCGAGGACGATGTCGACGCCATCCGCCTGGCGCGCGAAATATTCAGGAACTTCGATGCCTTCGCACCTCTTGCGGGTGAGCCGCAGGGCAGTGCGCCTGCCTACGACAGCGAGGAACTGCTGGCCCTGGTGCCCCTCGACAGCAGGAAGCCCTACGACGTGCACGAGGTGATCGCCCGCATCGTCGACGCCTCGGACTTCCTCGACTTCAAGCCGCTCTATGGCGTCTCCACGGTATGCGGCCATGGCCATCTCGACGGACATCCCATTGGCATCATCGGCAACAACGGGCCGATCGACCCGGCCGGCGCCACCAAGGCTTCGCAGTTCATCCAACTGTGCTGCCAGAGCGGCACGCCCCTGGTCTATCTACAGAACACGACAGGCTACATCGTCGGCAAGGATTCCGAAACGGCCGGCATGATCAAGCATGGCGCCAAGATGATCCAGGCCGTCGCCAACGCCAACGTGCCGCAAATCACTCTGCACATCGGCGCGTCCTTCGGCGCGGGCAACTACGGCATGTGCGGGCGGGCCTTCGAGCCGCGCTTCGCCTTCTCCTGGCCGAATGCCAAGACCGCGGTGATGGGCGGCGAGCAGGCGGCTATGACCATGCGCCTGGTGATGGAGGCCAAGGCCAGGCGCAAAGGCGCCGACGCCGCCACAAGCACCGCTGCCGCGGAGGAACTGGCGGCGCTGGAGGCGAAGATCATCGCCACCTTCGAGCGCCAGTCATCGGCGCTATACACCAGCGGCCTGCTGCTCGACGACGGCATCATCGACCCGCGCGATACCTGTAGGGTACTGGCGTATGTGCTGTCGATCTGCCGCGAGGCCGAAGCCAGAAAGCTACGCCCCATCCAGTTCGCAGTCGGGAGACACTAATGCTCTATGGTCCGGAACATATCGAACTACAACGCTCGCTGAAGAAATTCATCGATACGGAGATCAACCCTTTCGTGGACCAATGGGAAGCGGACGAGATTTTCCCCGCCCACGAGGTCTTCAAGAAAATGGGAACGGCCGGCTTCCTCGGCATCAACAAGCCGCAGGAATACGGTGGCATGGGACTGGACTACAGTTACCAACTGGCTTTCGTCGAAGCCCTCGGCCACATCCGCTGCGGCGGCGTGCCGATGGCCATCGGCGTGCAGACCGACATGGCGACGCCGGCCTTGGCGCGCTTCGGCTCCGACGAACTGCGCCGGGAATTCCTCGCGCCTTCCATCGCCGGCGATTTCGTCGCCTGCCTCGGAGTCTCGGAGACGGGCGCGGGTTCCGATGTCGCCTCGATCAAGACCACCGCGCGAAAGGTAAACGGCGACGGCGGCGACTACATCATCAACGGCGGCAAAATGTGGACCACCAGCGGCACTCAGGCCGACTGGATCTGCCTGCTCGTCAACACCTCGGACGGCGCGCCGCACAAGAACAAGACCCTGATTTGCGTGCCGATGAAGACGCAAGGCGTCGGCGTGGCGAAGAAACTCAAGAAACACGGCATGTGGTCGTCGGACACCGCGCAGCTGTATTTCGACGACGTGCGCGTGCCGCAGCGTTACCGCATCGGCGAGGAAGGCATGGGCTTCACCTACCAGATGCAGCAGTTCCAGGAGGAGCGCCTGTTCGCCGCGGCGCAATGGACGGTGCTCGAGCGCATCCTCAACGACACCATCGAGTATACGAGGCAGCGCCAGATCTTCGGCCAGTCCGTGCTCGACAACCAATATGTGCATTTCCGCCTGGCCGAGTTGAAGACCGAGATCGAGGCCCTGCGCGCCCTGGTGCACGACGCCGCCGGCCGCCTGGTCGGGGGCGAAGACGTCACCCTGCTGGCCTCGATGGCCAAACTCAAGGCCGGCCGGCTGGGCCGCGAGGTGGCCGATTCCTGTCTGCAATTCTGGGGCGGCATGGGCTATATGTGGGAGACCAACATCTCGCGCGCCTTGCGCGACATCCGCCTGTCGAGTATCGGCGGCGGTGCGGATGAGGTGATGCTGAGCATTATCAGCAAGGCGATGGGCACCGCGCCGCGTCGTTGATGTTCACCAAGATACTGATTGCGAATCGGGGCGAGATAGTTACTCGCGTCGCCCGTACCGCGAGGCGGCTGGGCTATCCGACCGTGGCGGTGTATTCCGAGGCGGACCGCAATTCGCCGCACGCCGCGGCTTGCGACGAGGCGGTGGCTATCGGCGGGCGGCTGCCGGCGGAGTCGTATCTGGACATCGACAAGATCATACTGGCCTGCCGCAAGAGTGGGGCCGATGCGCTGCACCCGGGCTATGGTTTCCTCTCCGAGAACGCCGAATTCGCCGAACGCTGCGCGGCTGCCGGCGTGCTGTTCATCGGCCCGCCGCCGCGGGCGATCAGGCTCATGGGCGATAAGGCCGGCGCCAAGCGTCGCCTGCTGGCGGCCGGGGTGCCGTGTATTCCAGGGTATCAGGACGAAGAACAGTCGGACCAGAGGCTGATGACGGAAGCGGCGCGGATCGGCTTTCCATTGATGATCAAGGCTTCGGCCGGCGGCGGCGGGCGCGGCATGCGGCGTGTCGCTCAGGCTGCCGAGCTGCCGGCGGCGCTGGCTTCGGCGCGCTCGGAAGCTACGGCGGCTTTCGGCAGCGACACGCTGATCCTGGAGCGGCTGGTCAGCGGCGCCCGTCATGTCGAGATGCAGATTTTCGCCGACACTCATGGCAACGTCATCCACCTGTTCGAGCGCGACTGTTCGGTGCAGCGGCGCCACCAGAAGGTTATCGAAGAGGCGCCCTCGCCGGCGGTCACGCCGCAGCTGCGCGCCGCCATGGGTGCCGCGGCCTGCGCCGCGGCGAGGACGGCCGGCTACGTCGGCGCCGGCACCGTCGAGTTTTTGCTCGACCGGGACGGTCGGTTCTACTTCATGGAGATGAACACTCGGCTACAGGTCGAACATCCGGTGACGGAATTGATCATGGGCCTCGACCTGGTCGAATGGCAGCTGCGGGTGGCCAATGGCGAACCCTTGCCGTGCACCCAGGAGCAACTGCATAGCCGCGGCCACGCCATCGAGGCGCGGCTGTATGCCGAGGATGCCGAACACTGCTTCCTGCCCCAGAGCGGCCGCCTGTTGCGCTGGCGGCCGGCAGCGGGGGTGCGGACCGACCATGCGCTGGCCGACGGCAACGAGATCACCGCCTACTACGATCCGTTGCTGGCGAAAGTGATTGCCCATGGCGAGAGCCGCGAGGAGGCGCGGCGCGGCCTGATCGCCGCGTTGCGCGAGACCGTGGTGCTGGGCCTGACCAGCAACAAGGCCTTCCTGCTCGGCTGTTTGGAGCATCCGGAATTTTCCGAGGGTCGCGCCAACACCGATTTCGTGGCGGCGCATTTTTCCGACAGCCTGGACGTCCCGCCTGCCGCCGAAGCAATGGCCGCAGCGGCCTTGCTGTTCCTGGCGCAAGCCACGGCGTGCCTGCCGCAGCCTTGGCTGGCCAACTGGCACAGCAATGGCCAGGCGCGTGCGCTCTTCGAGCTGAGCCTCGGCACGGTGGTCATCACCCCGCTCGGCGATGCGCGTTTTCGCATCGCCAGCGGTGAAAAATCCATAGATGTCGAGCACATCGGGTTGAGCGATGACGCGTTGCAGATTTCCATCGACGGCTTGCGGCTGAACATCGCCTACGCTTGGGAAAGCCCGGTGCGCCTGCATCTGGACGTCGCCGGCCGCAATGTCATGGTGGAGGATCTCGGGCGCCGTCCGCCTCAGTCGAAGCTACTGGCGGAAAGCGGCGCGGTGCTGCCGCCGATGAATGGCCGCGTGATTGTCCTGCTGGTAAGCGAAGGCCAGCCGGTGCGGCGCGGCGATCCATTGCTGGTGTTGGAGTCGATGAAAATGGAACACACGTTGACGGCGTCCCGCGACGGTATCGTCAGTGAACTGAATGTCCGTGTCGGCGACCAGGTGGCGCCGGGCAAGCGAGTGGCGCTGATTGTTGGAGAAAGTATTCGCGATGCTGCTCCCGCCTAGCCGCCGCTACACCGAAGAGCATCACGCCTTCCGCGATACGGTGCGGCGCTTTGTCGCCCGCGAGATTGCCCCGTATGCCGACGCCTGGGACGAGGCCGGAGAGTTTCCGCGTGAGCTGTATCGCCAGGCCGCCGCAGCGGGGCTGCTCGGCATTGGGTTTCCCGAAGAATACGGTGGGGTGAATGACGACCCCTTCCTGCGCCTGATCCTGTTCGAAGAGATCGCCTGGTGCGGCAGCGGTGGCGTCGGTGCCAGCCTGTTCTCGCACACCATAGGCGCACCGCCGATCGCTGCTGCGGGTTCAGCCGAATTGCAGGCGCGCGTGCTGCCGCCGATACTTGCCGGCGAGGCGATCAGCGCCTTGGCGATCACCGAGCCGGGCGGCGGTTCGGATGTTGCGCGGCTCGCCACCAGCGCGCGGCGCGAAGGCAACGACTATGTGGTGAACGGCAGCAAGACCTTCATCACTTCCGGCATGCGCGCCGATTACTACACGGTCGCGGTGCGCACCGGCGGTCCCGGCGCGGGCGGAGTTTCCCTGTTGTTGATCGAGAGACGAGGTGACCAAGACCCACCCGGTTTCACCCGCACCCCCCTGAAGAAAATGGGCTGGTGGGCTTCAGACACGGCGACCCTGCATTTCGACGACTGCCGGGTGCCGGCCGGGAACCTGATCGGCCGGGAAGGCCAGGGCTTCCCGATCATCATGAAGAATTTCAACAACGAGCGCCTCGGCCTGGCGGCATCGGCCTGCGGCGCCGCCATGGTCTGTTATCACGATGCGCTGGAGTGGGCACAACAACGCCACACCTTCGGCCAGCGCCTGGCCGATCACCAGGTGGTCCGCCACAAGTTGATCGACATGGCTGAACGCATCGAAGCCACCCGCGCCTGGCTCGACGATCTGGCGGCCCGCCTCGCCGCCGGCGAGTCGCCCGTTGCGCAGATCGCCATGGTGAAGAATTTCGCCACCCGCACCATGCAGTTCTGCGCCGACGCCGCGGTGCAGACACTCGGCGGCATGGGCTATATGCGCGGCACGCGCGTCGAACGCATCTACCGCGACGTGAAGGTGATGATGATCGGCGGCGGCGCCGAGGAAATCATGAAGGACCTAGCGGCGCGCCAGCTCGGCATTTGATTTCGTCGGCAAGACCAGGGCGTGTGTCGTCGGCGATTTTCGGTAATCTCCCGTTTCAACGCGGGGATGACTGGTTCGCGCAGCCAACCAGAGCCACTTTCTTGCCCTTGTCCGAGTAGCCCTTGCTTGACGACTGTAGCGGATTTTGAGCCCTGATTGCGGGCCAATGATCGCAATCATGACAGGAGGATTCGGCAGAATTCGATCGCTCCTTGATCATAGGTCCAGGTCGCTTAGCCCGGGATGATCTTCCGGGCGACGCCCCTATGGCCAGAAGAACTTGCGCTCGGACGCCGTGATTGGCAGGTCATTGATGCTGGCGAAGCGGCGCATCATGAAGCCTTGGCCGTTGAATTCCCAGTTCTCATTTCCGTAGGAACGGAACCACTGGCCGGAATCGTTGTGCCATTCGTACGCAAAACGCACCGCGATGCGATGGCCGCTGCACGCCCAGAGTTCCTTAATCAGCCGGTAGTCAAGTTCCCTCGCCCATTTTTGAGCCAGAAACTGACGGACTTCTTCACGTTCGACGGGAAACTCGGCGCGGTTGCGCCAGCGGGTGTCCGGCGTATAGACGAGCACGACGCGGTCGGGATCGCGAGTGTTCCAGGCATCTTCGGCCATGCGGACCTTCTGCCGGGCAGAGACTTCGGTAAACGGGGGTAAGGGGGGCTTGGTTTCCATGAGTTCCTCAATGTGTTGGGTTTCAATCGGCGACGGATGCGGACAATTTGGCTGTTGGGTATTATTCGAAGCGCTCGTACTGAAGGCGTTCGGCAGCAACACCTACTTCGTGTGCGGCTACGATGGCGGCCTCGATCAATCGGCCCGGCCCGCAGACGTAAAACAGCGCGTTGGCGGGCGCAGAGCGCATGATCGAGTAAAGATCGATGCGCTTTCCGCCCTGAACGCCCGTAAGATAGAGGTGCAGTTGCTGGGGAAATTCAAATCCCAGTCGATCCCGATATGCCATGTCGGCTGGAGTCCGTCCGCAGTAATGAAGTTCGAGCGTGCCACCCCGTGCCTTTAGGGCCTGGGCCATCGCCTTGATCGGTGTGATGCCGATGCCGCCGGCAATCAGAACGGCATGTCGCCCATCCGCGTGCAAGGGAAACTGGTTGGCCGGCATGTCGAGTGCCAGTTGCGTACCGATTTGCCACGTGGCATGGATGGCGGCAGACCCGCCATGCCCCTCGTCCTCGCGCAGCACCGCAATTTCATACATATCGCATCTGCAAGGATGCATCGCCAGCGAATACTGGCGAATTACGATCGACCCTTTGGGCAATTTCACCGGGACCGAGAGATGCGCCCCCGCCGTGACAGACGGCAAGTCGCTCCAGTCCGGCGCGCGTAACTCGAACGCCCGCACACGCGGGGTCAGTTGGCGCATTCCGGCGACGACGAGCTTTAGCGGGCCGGTACCGATTGTTTCAATGTCTTTGGGGTTTGACCCACTCTTGCGCGCTTCCTGCCGCCGGACATTTACCAGTTCCCTTACCTGGCCTTCGGTATACCGTGGCGTGATGTACTTGGGGCAGTTCCAGTCGAAGGCTTCGATCGTGATGACCACCCCGCGCTCGACACCCGCTCGATAGTCAGGTACTTCCAGCCGGGCAATGAGGGCCGGTTCAGTGTCTTCGTCGATCAGCCGCGCTCTGCCCCAGATCTTGAGGCGGCGCTGCCCTGGGTAGTCCATCAGAAACAGGCTGACTCGGTCGTCCCCATAGAGGTTGCCAACCGAGATGTACTGACGGTTGCCGGAGAACTCAGCATAGCCGATCGTCCGGGCGTCCAATACCTTCAGGAATCCGGCCGGGCCGCCACGGTGTTGAACATAGGGCCAGCCATTCTCGCTGACGGTACCCTGGTAAAAGCTGTCACGTGTGCTGATGAACTCTCTTTCGTGCGGGCTGAGCTCGACAACTTCAGGTTCGCCCTGTTCCGTCGAGCGGTAGGCCTCACGACTACCCATCCGCGCCTGGGCGGCTTGGACGTTTGGAGTGAAGGCAATCTTGGCAAAAGCACGGGCCATGAGGGAATCTCCTTGCCACCGGGAGCCTCATGGCCCCCGGCGGGAGTTAGATGAATCAGGCGGCGAGTCTCAAATCAACTTTCGGGAAGTCGATGTCGACACGACCCGCCTTGCCCAACAGGTTGGTCATGATGTTCATGCCCACATGGGTAATGACTTCGACGATGTCGGAATCGCTGTAACCGGATTCGCGCATTTCCAGCAATTCGGCGGTAGTGACGTCACCCATGTTGGCAACCAGGGAGCGAGCAAACTTGACGGCAATAGCCGCCTTTGCATCCAGACTGGTCCCGGAGCGGTTGGCCTCGATCTCGGCGCCGCTCAGGCCGGCTTTGCGGCCGATCGCGGTATGAGCCGACAGGCAATATTGGCAACTGTTCTGCTGGGCCAGGGCGAGGGCAATGCGCTCACGGGTCTGCCCGTCGAGGGAACCATCACCGGCGATGCCGTGCAAGCCAAGGAACGCCTTGAGGGCGGCCGGAGAATTGGCAAAGACTTTGAGGAAGTTCGGTACCATGCCAAGCTGGGCCTGGATGGCGTCATAAAGGGCCTTCTGTTCCGAATTGGCCGATTCCGGGGTTACGATGTTGATACGTGCCATTTTGAATCTCCTATTTGAGTTTGGGGACGTCGTGCTGTCGACGTTCGCCACTTTGCCAAATTCCTGTAAAAACAAGAATAGCTATAGAATGCAATTAACTATTCCAAATATTGAAATACTAGATGGATCGCTTTCATCTGATGACGGTGTTTGTCGCGGTGGCCGAGGAGGAAAGTTTCGCGGCGGCGGCACGGCGTTTGCGCATGTCGCCTCCGGCCGTAACGCGAGCCGTCGCCTTCCTTGAGGAACACCTGGGCGTGCGACTTCTGACTCGCACGACGCGTCTTGTACGGACTACCGATGCCGGGGCGCGCTATCTGGATGATGCACGGCGCATCCTGCTCGAGACTGATGAGGCCGATGAAGCCGCGGCTGGCATCAATGCCACGCCGCGCGGACATCTCTCCGTTACGGCGCCGGTGCTGTTCGGAAAGCTTTACGTGATGCCGATCATTACCGCTTATCAACGGGTGTTCAAAGAAACCACGGTATCCGCGCTGTTCGTCGATAGAGTCGTCAATCTGATGGATGAGGGGCTGGATGTCGGCGTCCGCATCGGTCTGCTGCCGGATTCGTCGCTAAGGGCAATTCAAGTTGGTCAGGTTCGGCGTGTCGTTTGTGCCTCTCCGTCTTATCTCAAGAAGCACGGTATCCCGAGGACTCCCTCGGATCTTGCCGAACACCGGATTATTGCGGCCACCGCCGTCTCCGCCATTCCGGAATGGATATTCACAAAAGGGAAACAACGGATTCGCATCAAGCTCAATCCGCGAATTCTGGTGAACACCAATGACGGAGCACTCGAGGCTGCAAAAGACGGGTTTGGGTTAACGCGGCTGATTTCCTACCAGGTGGCGCATGAACTGGCGACGGGGAGCCTCAAGACGATTCTGTCCGATTTCGAAGAAGCGGCGCTGCCGGTTCACGTAGTTCATCGCGAGGGTCGGCACGGCTCGGCGAAGATCCGGAGCTTCGTTGATCTGGCAGTGAGGAAACTCCGGGCTGACAAGGCGATGAATTGAAGCACGCTGCCTGGCGATGAGTTCTGCCCCTCTGTCCGCCTCTACCCGGCTGCGGAACTCCAACCATGGGACCATTCAAGGCCTAATTGTCACCTCAGCGACCGGATACATCTTGCGGTTTGCCAATCAGCTCCTGGCAGGCGCGATGAATGAACTGAATTTGCTTCCTATAGCGACTACAGCCTTTGCACATCGCCAAATGAATACTCAAGCGCATTCGTTCGCCCAACGCCAATTTCCGGTCCTGAGACTCAGACAGCAGATGGGTCACTTCCTTGCAACTCAGCATTAGTGCTCTCCTGTCGTAAACCAATTTTGTTCGAGACACTGCCGCAGGCCATTGCGCGCCCGATGCAGAATGACGTGGCAGTTACTGGTGGTGAGCGAGAGCTCGGCGCACACTTCGGCGGTGTCGAACTCCAGGAATTCCCGCATCATGAATACCCGTGCGGTGTTTTCCGGCAGATGCTTCAGGCAGGCCTCGAAGACGGTCCAGAATTGTTGCTGATGCAGCGTATCTTCAGGATCGCCCCAGTCGTTGGGCTTTGAATCCGCTGACCAACGATCATTGGGTTTGAACAGGGCTTCGAACGCCTGGTCGAGGCTTTGATCTTCGGCCGTCAACGCCGACACATTGATCGCGCGACCACGCTGCCGTATGGCATCCACGATCTTGTTTCGGAGTATGGCAAACACCCAGGTCTTCAAACTGGAGCGGCCACTGAACGACAGCTCGCTGGATAGCGCCGCCATCATCGCCTCCTGCACCACGTCATCCGCCAGTTGATCGTCTCTCAGTTGCAGGCTCGCGAATCGATACAGGTCGGGCCGTAACCCAACCAGGGTCGTCTCGAAGTCGACAGGACTCTTGGCGAGTCCACTCATGGGAGATTATCGTCGCGGCGCATCTCGTTGCGTGCCGCGCTGTAGGTCGATACGCAATACGGCACCAGGTAATTGAGAACGACATGAAACCATGAGGGGGGCAAACCATCCAGCAGTCGCCCGCCCTGGTTGATCAAGTTGAGTATCGTCCCGACCACCAAGGCGATCTTGACGGCAGCCACGACGATGGGGCGCGTGCATGCGGTACGCAACAGCGATCCGAGAAATCCCATTCGCACCCTCGTCACGCGGCCAGCAGGACACGAGCCGACTCGCGCACAACCTCGGCAATCAATTCGCTATCGAGCTCGGGCTCAAGATCCCTGGCCGTCCCGGTGCGTCCGGTGGGAACCGCGACGAGCCGTTTGTCTTGTCGCTTGGTCACGTATTCGCCGGTACAACTCGGACAGTAGATGTGCTCGCCAGCTTGCCGCCCCTTCTTCACCACCAAGGTTGGGCCGCACATCACGCATTCATGCAGCGGAATGCCCTCATCGCTGTGGCCGACGATGTGGTCAAGATGTCCGCCGCGGCCTAGAGCGATGAATCGCTCGCCGAACTCGCGATCGAACTGGCGCGCCAGATTGTCTTCGATGATCTGTAGCGCCTTGTCGATGGCCATGCCGCGCCGATAGGGGCGTGTGCTGGTCATGGCGTCGAAGGCGTCGCAGATGCCGACGATACGGGCGTCCAGAGGCACCGCGTTGCCTGCCAGCCCGCGCGGATAGCCGTTGCCGTCCGGTGTTTCGTGATGGGCACGCACCGCCGCCTCGGCCAGCTTGGCCAACGGATGCCCCGAGAGCATCCGCCAGCCGACCTCCGGGTGGGTCTTGATGACCGCATACTCGTCGTCGCTGAGACGGTCCTTCTTGCCGAGTATGTGGTCGGGAACGCTGATCTTCCCCAGGTCGTGCAGAAAGCCACCGGTGCTGATGCGCGCCACATCGGCTTCCGGCAAACCGGCGTCCGACGCCAGCAGCCGGGCAAAGCGGGAAACCCGCCACAGGTGGCCGCCCGTATAGGGATCGCGCGCTTCCACCATCCACGCCATGACCAGCAAGCTGGTGAGCAAGTCCTCATGCAATCGGGCAATGGACACGCCGTCGTCGCCATCCAGCAAGCGGGTGATGTCCTTCAACAAACTCATGATGCTTCTCCGTGTGCAATCTCGTATTGTTTCATGAATCGCCGGTCGATCCAGTCCTTCCAGCGCCATGCCCAGGCCCCTTCGGCCGTCATTCCGGCCCACGAGACGATCGCCGTCTTCGGCCCGGTGGCGAGCAGATAGAGGGTTCGGCGCTGTGGCATATGCGCTGCTGTCGCCTGACCGGCAAGACAGCGCCGCAGATTGAGACTGAGTGCCGGTCCGGTCCGGCCCGGACGGCGTAGACCCCGGATTTCGCATGTGGTCTATCCAGGCGCGTGGCGACGTCTCCGGCGGCAAATACGTTGGCATGCGATACGCTCTGCTGCCCGTTGCCCACCGCCACGAAGCCATCCCGCGCCAACGCCAGGCCGCTCTTCGCGATCCAGTCGACGGGCGTAACATTGGTCGCCGCAACCACGCAATCGACCGACAAGGTCCGGCCATCCGAGAGAACCAACCCTGACTCCGCGCCAGCGGCGCGGCCGCGTAAGCGCTGGATGCCGTGACGCGCCAGCACAACCGTCACACGCTCAATCACCCGGTCACCGTGTCCATTTAGCAGAGCGTTTCCCTCAATCAGAAACACCTCGGACTTTGTGGATCCCACCAGGGATGCCAGGCGATAACGGATGGCCAGCGCAAGCTCGACTCCCGCGGCGCCGGCGCCGACGACGGCCACCCGCGCCTGTCGGGATTCGGCGAATGTGGCGATCTGGCGATCCCATTTCACCAGAAACCGCTCCAATGGCCGAATAGGCAACAGTACCGCCCCAGTTGCGGCGAGTGTCGAGGTATCCATGTCCGCGCCGGTATCGAGGGACAACACGTCGTAGTGGATATCGCCGACCAGGGCGCAGCGGACGATTTGTTGCTTGGCATCCACGCCCACCACGTTGTCCTGGATGAAGCGGACACCGGCGGCGCGTGCCAGCGGTGTAAGAGCCGCGGCGCAGTCGGCGAGGGGATAGTGGCCTGCAATCCAGCCTGGCAGCATGCCCGAATAGACCTGCCGAGCATGTGGGGAGACAAGAATAACCTCGACGTCCGGCCATCGGCTCGCCGCCAGCGCCTTGAGCACGTGGAGATGGGCATGGCCTCCGCCGGCAAGCACCAGACGTTTCATGCTGCCGTCTCCTGGACGGGCGCGAGCTTACCGGCTTCCGGAAATGCCTCGATCAGGCGCAGGTAATCTTCGACGCGGTCAACATCCCACAACTTGTCCAATTCGCTCCACCGCCAGCCGATCTCGGCCAAATTATGGCGCGTTTGCGCCATTACGTGCTCGGTACTCCAGGCCACGTCGCGGAATACCGCGTGTGCCGCTTCGCGCATGCCGATCAGCACATAACCGCCGTCTTCGGCCGGAATTACGACCGCATGACTGGCCCTCAATATGTTCGCCGCACGGCGCAGCAGGCTCGAGCTTAGCGCGGGGCAGTCGCTACCGATGACGAGGGTCCCGGCCAGGGTGGGCGACTCCGCGACCGCCGTCCTCATCCGCTCACCCAAATCGACGTCTGGCTGCCGTCGCAAGCTGACTGAGCCGAAACCGCGGCACAGCGCAAAATCGGGGTGGCCGGTATCCGGGGTGCACCACAGCGTCACCGGCCCCACATCGGCCACCACCGCCATGGCGACGGTGCGCTGAAGAAGCCAGCGCTGTAGCATGGCGGCGCCGACGGCACCCAGGTGTGGAATCAGGCGTGTCTTAGCCAGCCCCGGAATGGGTGCCTTGGCCAGGATCGCCACGCCGATCCGATCCTCGGACTCAATGCTCACGTGGCGCATAACCATACTCCTGGGCCAGATCGTCGGGACTGGCTCCAAAATGGAACTTCAAGCGCAGCCACCACATGGTGCAGATCGTCCGCAGCAAGCCATGTTTGTCCCAACGTCTCCCGGACGTCGTCACTTTCTCGCGCAGGCAAACCGGGCGGGAAATGGCGCGCATCCGCCGCGACAACACGAGGTCTTCCATCAACGGAATCCCGGGAAATCCGCCGGCACGGTCGAATGCTCCCCTGGTGACAAAAATCGCCTGGTCGCCCGTCGCGATCCCCGACCACCTGGAGCGCCAATTCATCATGAAGGCGACCATGTCCAATCCTCGTGATGTACCTTCAATCTTCACGTCGAATCGGCCCCAGACCGCCCCATTGCGGCAGGCCCGTCCGATCGCATCGAACGCGGTCGGCGGCAAATCCGTGTCGGCGTGAAGAAACAGCAGAACGCGCCCATTCGCGGTCGCGGCCCCGGCGTTCATCTGCACGCCTCGGCCGCAACGCCCGGTCAAAACGGAATCCGCGTACCCGGCGGCTAGACGCACGGTGTCGTCCGTACTTCCGCCATCCACGACAACGACTTCGGCACCCATCGCGCGCAACCGCTGGAGGGATTCTAGAAACGCAACAATGCGCCTGGATTCATTCAACACCGGGATGATGATCGAGATATCTGGAATGCGTTCGGTACGCTCGACCGAACTCGCGACGTCCAGGAGCGGATGCATCTCGGTGACGATGAATTCATCGCCGCATGGAAACAGAGGGGTTTGTGTAATGGCCATGTCTTGCTCGGGAATCGCGTGTCCTGGGGATTAGTCGTCGGCAGGTGAGATTTCTTACTGCCGGCTCTCTCGCTACGGCCTCGGACAATTCGTGTCCTTTGACACAAATCGAAATTCGGCAAAACCGGCGTGCGCATCCTCTCCCGTATTATCGGTGTCGGAGGCAATAGCCAGCGCACTTAACCGGGCGCTCACGTCGCCAAACGCCTGGCGGAAATCCGTGAGCACCTCGCGTCGCTCATCGACCCAACTCCCCGCTTGCTCTGAACCTGAGCGCAGGACCAGCATCCGGGCGCGATCGGTGTAAGCATTTTCCTGGGTGGTCCCCACCGGATGGCTGTTGTCCCAGACATAGTTCAGCGCTGCATCAGGGACATGATCGCCAAAGATGAATCGCGCCATGCGCAACTTGGTCCGTACGCCCAGGCCAAGCTGTTCCGGCGGGATTTCGAATGTCAGGTAGACCCGTGCGGCATAGTCGTCACCCGATTTCTGAGTCATGTCCGCCGACTTGATCGGCGCGTCAATGCGCCAGCGCCAGCATAGCACCGGTGTAATGGCAAGATCTATGTCCACCGGCCTTGCCAGCACCGCCATGCTCTTGATCGCATGTGCTTCGACCGCATTTACGCCGTCCCACACGCGCATGTGGTATTCGGTCGGCGGTACCCTCTTGTCGATCTGCTCAACCCGCCAAGGCGCCGGTACGCTCGTAGCGGCCGCTTCAAACTTTCCAACCCAGACGGCTTCCGCCGACACGGACTGGGAAGCGAACATCAGCGCTACCGACAGAAAGCTCGTCCGCAAGGCCAGCATGACTATTCGCCCCGACGCCAGGCATGAAAGCGTTCAACCCATTGCAGCAGCGTCTTCGGCGCATGGGAGCGCTTCCAGACTCCGGCAACCTGCTTGTTGGCCTCCGCAAGCGTCGGGTAGATATGGATAGTCCCCAGAATTTTGTTCAGCCCGATACCTTGTTTCATGGCCAGCACATACTCGGCGATGAGATCCCCGGCATGCTCGCCGACGATGGTGACACCCAGAATACGGTCCTTGCCCGGCACCGTCAGTACCTTGATGAAGCCATGTGCTTCGCCATCCGCGATGGCCCGGTCGAGATCGTCGATGTCGTAGACGCTGGCTTCATACGCGATCCCCTGTTCCTTGGCTTCCAGCTCGTTGAGCCCGACCCTCGCCACTTCCGGCTCGACAAACGTCGCCCAGGGAATCACCGAGTAATCCGCCCTGAATTTCTTGAACGGATCGAACAAGGCATTGACGGCGGCATACCAGGCTTGATGCGCGGCGGCGTGCGTGAACTGGAAGGGACCGGCGACGTCGCCAGCGGCGTATATATTCGGATAGCGAGTTTGGAGGAATTGATTGGTCTCAACCGTGCGCGCTACGGCAATGCCGAGTTCCTTCAGCCCGTAACCTTGCAAATTCGCGACCCGGCCGACAGCCACCAGCACCGCGTCGAAGGGGATGCGCACATCCTTTCCGGCATGCTCGGCGAGCAGGATCTTTTCCCCTTGCTCGATCAAGCACTGTTTGGCCTTGTGATTGACCAGGACTGCGATGCCTTCGTTGCGAAAGCGCCGGGCAACCATCTCGGAAACTTCCGGATCCTCGCGCAGCAGGATGCGCGGCGCCATTTCCACCTGGGTCACCTGGGATCCCAGTCGGGCAAAGGCTTGTGTCAATTCCGAACCGATCGGCCCTCCGCCGAGCACGACCAGCCGCCGGGGCAGTTCGCGCAGGTTCCAGATCGTGTCGGAAGTCAGATAGCCAGCCTCCTCGATGCCCGGAATCGGGGGCACAAAGGGCCGGGCGCCGGCGGCGATGACGATGCCGCGGGTGGACAGGCGCTGCTTGGCGCCATCGTGGCGAGTCACCTCCACTTCCCAGGGCGAGACGATCTTCGCGCTGCCCTCGATCACATTCACGCCAAGGCTGGTATATCGTTCCACCGAGTCGTGCGGCGCAACCGTTCGGACGATTCTGTGAACTCGGTCCATTACTTCGGCAAACGAAAAATCGGCCACGGCGCTACGCAAACCAAATTCCTTGGCGCGAGTCATGTGCGAGAGCAGCTTGGCCGAGCGAATCAGCGCCTTGGAGGGGACGCAACCGGTGTTGAGGCAGTCGCCACCCATCCGGTGCTTTTCGATCAGGGTCACTTTGGCTTTCACCGCGGCGGCGATATATGCGGTGACCAGCCCGGCGCTGCCACCGCCGATCACCACCAGATTGCAGTCAAAGCGCGACGGCTTTTGCCATCCGGCATAGACCCGGTTGGTTCGTATGAACGCTGCCAGTTTGCCGGCGATCAGGGGAAAGAATCCCAGAAGGGTGAAAGAGACGATCAAGCCGGGCGAGAGTATTCCCGAAAGCGAGTCAACCTGAGCCAACTGCGTGCCGGCATTGACGTAGACCAGGGTGCCGGCCAGCATGCCCAGTTGGCTCACCCAGTGAAACGTCAGCGTCCGCATGGCGCTGAGTCCGAACAGCAGGTTCACCAGGAAGAACGGGAACACCGGCACCAGCCGCAGGGTAAACAGGTAGAACGCTCCCTCGCGTTTGATGCCCGCGTCGACGGTTTCCAGGCGTTGACCGAAACGCGCCGTGACCCAGTCGCGCAGCAGGAAACGTGCCGTTAGAAAGGCCAGTGTCGCCCCGAGGCTGGAGGCGAAAGACACGATCAACAATCCCCACCACAGGCCGAAAACCGCGCCACCGGCCAACGTCATCAGCGCCGCGCCGGGCAGGGACAACATCGCCATGACGACATAGGCCGCGAAATAGATTGCAACGGCTAACCAGGGGTTGGCGCCGCGATAGGTCTCAATGGCCACCTGCTGGGACTTGAGTGTTTCAAGATTCAGGTATTGGCCGACATCGAAACCAAAGTACAAGCCGACGGCCGCGACCACGGCCAGCCCCAACAGCAATTTACGTAGCGACACGACTCGACGCCTCCGTAGCGCCAACGCAGAACACATCGTCATTCAGCCCGGCATCCGCGACCAGCTTGTCGAGCGCGTGCATCAACTCCCGTTCGGAAGCATCGATGGCCGCGATGCCCTGCATGATATCGACCGACGATGCGCTTGCCATGGCTGACACTTTCGCCATCCGCTGATGAAACTCGTTGTGGACGCGTTCCATCGCGCGAAACGATCCCAGCTTGGCAAAGCAGGTCTTACCGGCCCCTTCATGTATCCAGTGGCCCAGCTGACAGGCGTGATCGTCGGCAGCCGCCTCGCTGATTCGGACATTCCCCTCGACCAACGCTTCCACCGCCTCGTATTTGAAGGCGAGATGGTCAACCTTGGCGGTTTCGACGAACGCATGCAGCGCACTCTGTGCGACGGTCGTCTCCAGTCCCCTGGTCGTCTGGTAGAGTGCTTCCATCAACCCGGCCGTGGCCTTGCCCTCGTTGCCGAATTTCTGCGCATTGCCGGCCCATTCTCCAATGTGCTGCCGGGTTGCCTGCATTTCGCTGCGATTCGCGGTGACCAGCGTCGTGATTTCGTTGGCCGAGGTGGCGGTGCGTTCCGCAAGTTTGCGAACTTCGTCGGCGACCACCGCAAAGCCCCGGCCCTGCTCGCCCGCGCGTGCCGCTTCGATGGCTGCGTTGAGCGCGAGCAGGTTGGTCTGGTCGGCTACGTCGCGGATAATTTGGACGATGCCGCTGATTTGTCCGGCACGGTCCGCCAGGGTCTCGATGCGTGCCATGGTTGCCTGGGTACCATCGGCGATGACGTCGAAGTACCCGAGGATGCGCCGCAACGAATCCCGATTGACCCGCGTTTCCGCCGACGAATCCGCCGCACTGCGGCGCCTGCTCTCCAAGTCTTGCGCCAGAGACTGCATGGAGGTTCTCACCGCCTTGAACGATTCCCCGAAGCAAGTGGCCGCCTGAATGATCGCGCTTGCGCGTTGTTTTTCCTCTTCCAGGGCGGTGATTCGGATGTCGCCTCGAAGCACTCGGGCCTGCTGTTCTTCAACCACTCGCCGGAGTGACTCGACCTCCTGCTGCGCGCCATCGTAGCGGGTCCTCAGGTCGGCGATGGCTCTTCTTGCGCCGAAAAACATGTGCTTCTCCTCTTGGCCAAGCGTCTTGCCGCCTAGCGGCGCAGGTGTTGACGACCTGCAATCAGATGATCCAGGGAAGGAGCGGTCAGCGTCTTGTTCATGTTCGTTCTCCTGGATTGAGGTGGGTTTGGCGTCCCGGCAAGAACGGCAATTCCCGGGGGCGCCGCGTATTAGTCGGGGGAACCGGTGGTTTTCTTACAAACCTGAATGATCGACCCGCAGCAATATTTCAGCCGGCAGACGCGACGACTAGAGGCGCTCGTCAATTTGGCGAAGACACATGCCTAAAGCCATATGGAACAACGCCGTGATCGTCCGGAGTTTCCTGTCAGGCAACCTGGTAGGCCGCAAACTTGTCGTCGACCGTAGTTTGGAACAGGTGATTGGTGTAATTCGAGAGCGTCTTAACCGCAGATGCCAAAACGATTTGCAATGCGCTAGCCTCACTGTATCCGGCTGCCAGGAAGGCATCCGCTGTGGCCTGACTGGGCTTGCCGCTGGTGCTGACCAGTTCCTGGGTGAAGGTGTAGAGCGCACGTAACTTCCCATCCGGAATCGACTGACCACCCCGAATCGCCACCAGCACCGGCGCCGGCACCCCGGACATCTTGTCGGCAATCATGCTGTGTGCCGCCGTGCAATAGGTGCAGCCGTTCTGCTGGCTGATCGCGAGAAAGACTACTTCCTGCTCGGCGGGCGACAAACCCGAATGCTGGCGGAAGGCGGCGTAGCCATGCAGATAGGTAGTCAGTACGCCAGGCACGTTGACCATGTTGGCGTACATGTTGGGAATGAAGCCGACCTGCTTCAGCGCGGTTTCGAGGACTTCCTTCTGGATCGGATTGGCGGATTCGAGTGTGATGCCGGTGAGTTGTTTTGCAACGAAGTGCTGGGTCATGGAATTACTCCTGATGTATGAGGTTGGTAAGGCAACGCATAACCATCGGTGAAGCGTGGCCGAAGATTAACCTTCAGTAGCGTATAAGCGGATATAATTAGCACATATCTCATAACCAATCGCACACTCCTGCGTATCGTGGAAACCCTCGATCCCGTTTCGCGCTTGCTCGATCATGTCGGCATGCGCGCGAAAACTTTCTATACCGGACCGTTATGCGGCCTGCACGGATTCGGCGCCGATGAAGGTGTCGGCCATTTGCACGTACTTCGGTCGGGAGAACTACAGGCGCAATGCAACGGCCACCAGGACATCGCCGTCCGCGAGCCCTCGCTCCTCTTCTACCCGCGGCCGATCGACCATCGATTGAACATCGAAGCGCCGCTCGTCGCGGACGTGTTGTGCGCCAGCGTTCATTACGGTGTGGGCATGGAAAACGCCATCACCCAGTCATTTCCCTGTGTCGTGGTGATTCCATTTTCTGAACTCGAAGGCATGGATACGACACTTTCCCTTCTGTTCGCCGAGGCGGGGCGCGAGGAAGCCGGGCGCCAGGCCATGCTCGACCGCCTCTGCGATGTCCTGCTCATCCAGATCGTTCGCTTCGCGATCTCGCGCAAGCTGGTGGCGCAAGGGATCATTGCCGGGCTGTCACACCCACGTCTCGCGCGTTGCCTGACCGAGCTACTGGACGCGCCAGAACGGCCGTGGACCCTGGAGGCGATGGCGTCGCTGGCCCATCTTTCGCGCAACGGTTTTGCGCAGGTGTTTCGGGTCGTGGTCGGCACGACCCCAGGAAGCTTTGTGACTCAGGTGCGCGTCGCCAGGGCGCAACGGCTGCTTACCGGCGGGCGACCCCTGGCACTGGTCGCCCAGGACGTCGGCTACAGTAGCCAGCCGGCATTCTCCCGCGCCTTCATTCGGGAACTCGGCATTAGCCCCTCGGCATGGCTGCGCTCGCCAGCAACAAAGTGAGCTTCGGCGGCGGTCTGAGGAACTCCTGGTTTACCCACCACCGCGCTGCGTGGCGCGGTCGAAATACCCTTGCACGTCGATTCGATCCGCGATGTCCATTTTGGAATAAGTGAACCTCACGTTGATCCGCGGGATCTTCAGCAGGGCAATTTGCCGGGAATCAAGCATCCGCCATTCGATCAGCAGTTGCCCGACGTTAAACGATGCCCGGCAACTGCCGCTTGTCGGTGTCGATTCAATGTCCAGACGCGCGCCAGGCAATGCACCCGGGAGCCAACCCAATAGTTCGCTTGGAGTGCAGCCCATGACCCGCTCGAACGGCCGCGCCAGGTCCTGACGAAACATCGATCAAAGGCCGAGCCAGGCCGGCAGCACCGATAGATCCTTGATCTCGCCGTCCGGCGTACTCGGCAGACGCTCCGGCGCCTGGCCGAAGCGATTGCACCAGAGCGCCTTCATGCCGAAAGCCTTCGCCGACCAGGCGTCCCAACTGTTTGAGGACAGGAAGCAGATGCTCTCGCTCGGAATATCCAAGCGTTGCGGCGCGAGTCCATAGACGCTGGGATGGGGCTTGAACACGCCGACTTCCTCAACCGACAGGATTGCGTCGAAGTGCGCGGCGATGCCCGCATTTTCCGCCGCCGCCGCCAGCATGGCCGGGGTGCCATTGGAGAGAATGGCCAGCTTCATCCCGCGCGACTTCAGGCGGGCCAGCATTTCCGGCACCTCGGGATAGGCTGAGATGCGCAGGTAGAGATTCATCAGCCGCCCGCGCAGATCGTCATCCTCGATCGCCAGGCTGGTCATGGCGTAGTCGAGCGCGTCGCCGGTCACCTGCCAGAAATCGGCGTGATGGCCGGCCAGACCACGCAACCAGGTGTACTGCAGTTGTTTGGTGCGCCACAGGTCGGATAGCGCCTGCCAGCGCTCTCCCAGTTCGTCCTGCGCGCCGCGGGCAACGCTGCTGACGTCGAACAGGGTGCCGTAGGCGTCAAATACGCAGGCGGAAATATTGGTCAAAGCTACCATCGAAGATCTCCTGAAGGTGACGAATCCTGGTCGACTACGGAGGCGAAATGCCGCGAACTTGAATCGACGGTGCGGCCTGGTCGATCGTGTAGTTTGGTCCGCCGACGATGCGACTGAAATAGGAACTATGCGCCGGCGACCCATCCGGCCAGTTAGCCTGAAATTGCCGGAGCCAGACCGCCTGATCATACCCGATAGGTATCGCATCGATGTAGATGCCGTCGTGTTCAACGCCATAGACCGGCCGCTGCCAGGACGGGAAAATGCTAATCCGGGTCATCAAGCCACCGCTGACGCCCTGAAAGTTCGGCATGCCGGCGGCGCCATTGTTGATGACAAATCTTTCCTCGCCGGCAAGCTCGAAGCGCCGCAACGCGGGCAAACAAGTATGCGTGCTGGCAAAAATGTCGACATCTGCATGGGTGAATGCATCGGACAGCCACGAGCGGCTGGCAATGTCGTCCAGCGCGGCGACATCGAAGCGCCATCCGGCCAGGGATTCGGCATCGCCGTGCACCACGCCCACGCGGATATCGCCAACGCGGTAGCGGCGAAACATCGGCAGGGCGGATAAGACTCCGATAACGGACGGATGGCGATGGGCGGTGGCCTTGAGCCGGGCATGAATTCGATTGGATCGTTCAACGACTCGATCATCGACATTATCGGGATAGGCGCAGCCGCAGCCTGACACACTGTCCGGTTCCAACAACTCGGCCTCGACGTTGCCCAGGATGGCATCGTGTTGAAACACCCGCTGATTGATGGCACGGAATCCATCGTCGTCAACGTTGAACCAGTTGAAATCCCCGTTGAAGCACAATTGAACCGGCCCCTGCTCTAGTTGCGCCATTTCTTCAATGGCCTCAAGAGCCGGAAGATTGCCGTACACCCCGCCGACGACATAGAGGGTATCGACCGCCTGCTCCGGAGCCGTCGCCAGGGCGACCGGGCCATACCGGTATGCGGTGGGGCAGGTTCGACCCGCAACATTGCTCATAAGGCGGCAGCCGGCGACATGACAAACCCATTATCCGGATACTGTGGCGGCTCGACGATGCCTACCGGTGTATCGGCGCGATACAGCTTGTGCAGGCAGCTATCGTCGACCTGTGTCGCGGGCAGGTCGAAAGCGACACGCCCCTGCTTGAGACCGATCACCCGATCCGCCAGCACGGGGAGCAGCAGCGGGTTATGCACCACCGTCACCAGCGTGGCTGCCGATGATTGGGAGCTTCCGGCGGCCGCATTGGAGAGCAAGGCGCAGACTTCCGCGGCCGCTTGCGGGTCGAGCGCGGCAGTCGGTTCGTCGGCCAAGATCAGGCGCGGGCCTTGCATCAGCATGCGGGCCAGGGCAACTTTTTGCCGCTCTCCTCCCGAGAGGTGATCGACGCGCACCGCCGCCTTGGCCAGCAGGCCGACTGCGCGCAGTGCCGACCCGGCGTTGGCGAGATCCTCGGGCGAATAGCGGCGAACCCAGGTGCGCCACCCGCTACGCCGGCCCAGGCAACCTATCAGGACATTCTCCAGCGCATCGAGTCGCTGCACCAGATGCAGGCCCTGCATCACCTGACCGACTTCCCGGCGTAAGGCGCGCAGCTCGCCCGACGTCAATTGCCGGTCCAGGGAGCGGCCGAGGACTTCGGCCGTTCCGTGAACCGGGCACATGAATCCGCTCAGAAGCCGCAGCAGTGTCGACTTGCCCGCGCCGTTGTGGCCGACAATCGCGACGCGTTCGCCGTGGGCGATGCTCAACCGATCGATATCCAGCAGGATGCGTCCATCGATCGCACAGATTACCGAATTCAAATCGACGCAGTTCGCTGGCCTCATATCAGCGCCCCGCGGATGCGGCGGCTCAGGGCATCGAATGAGACCACCAGGGCGATAACGACCATCAGAACCGTCGACAACCGCCCCCATTGAAACAGGGAGGTCGCTTCGGTGATCAGCAACCCCAGTCCGCCGGCGCCGATGAGACCCAGGATGGTCGAATCGCGGATGTTGTATTCCCAGATGTACAGATGGTTCGATACGAACTGCGGCAATACCGCGGGCCAGACGGCGTTGAAAAATACCTGGGCTGGCCCCGCGCCGACACCGCGCACGGCGTCGATGGCGGCCAGGTCGAGGGTCTCGATCGATTCGGCGAAGAGCTTGCCGTAGGTGCCCATGGAATGGAGCGCAATGGCCAGTATGCCCGCCGTCGGCCCGAGGCCGACGATGCCCACCAATACCAATCCGAAAACCAGGGTGTGAATCGATCGGGCGGTGTCCAGAACGCCGCCGGCAATCCAGGCTGGCATCGTCGGTGCCGCCAGGTTTCGTGCCGTCAGTATGGCCAGCGGCAATGCCAGGAGCGCGCCCAGCAATGAGCCCAACGTGGCGATTCGGATTGTTGTCCAAGTTGCGTTACCCAATCCAGCCAGATACTTGAGTTCCACCGCCTGACGGTCCTCCACGCGCAATACGGTACCGTCGTCGCCCTTGTATTCGAGGTTCGGATCGCCGAACCAGACATCCAGAAGACTCGGGCGAGCGAATTCACCGGCAGTCTTGATAATATTGGCGACCGGATTGCGCCCCAGCGACAACTCACCCTCGTGGCCGAGCGAACCCAGGCACACAGCCACCAGCATGGCGTAGACCAGCGTCAGACCGAAGAACCCCGCCCGGCCGCCGATACGACCGATGAAGGGATGGCCAAGGGTCTGTGCTGCCATCACTTCGCTTTAAGATTACCGGTCGCCAGACCGGCGTCGCGGATCGGCTTGTAGAAGCCGTTGTCGCGGCTCACGAAGCCCGTGTAGTGCGGTGGCAGCAGGCTGGTTTGGGTCTTCAAGGCGTTGCCGACCTCGCTCAGCGCCGCCTGTAGACGCGCCACAAACGCTTGGTCCGCCGCAAGAGGCCGGCTGACCGCGACGGCATCGTTGGGCAGTGGCGCCGATTCCCAGATGATTCGTGACAGCCCGGCCTTGATCAGCCCCTGCTCGATCATTGCATTGCGGTTGCGGTTGTAGTCGGCGCCCGCATCGAGCATGCCCTGGGTGACCTGGGTTTCGATGGCCTGGTGCTTGGTGTACAGCAACTTGCTGAAATAGGTTTCCGGGTTGATCCCCTGGGTCATGAAATAGTGCAGCGGGATCAGGTAGCCGGAAGTGGAACCCTTGTCGCCGAAGGCGAAGATCTTCCGCTTGAGGTCGGTAGGCTTGTCGATGCCGGAGTTCGGATGAGTGACGATGATTGCATAATATTCGGGCTTGCCATCGTAGAGGATGGTGGACACCACTTGGGCGCCGGCCTCGTGATTGGCCAGCACATAGCCCCACGGCCCCATCAGGGCGATGTCGGTCTCGCCGTTGGCCAGCGACTTGGCGAGTCCTTCCCAGCTATCTACCGTGCGCAGTTCAACCGCACGCCCCAATTTGGCGGCCAGGTAACTCGCCAGCGGGCGGTAGGTTGCGTCGTTCTTGTCCTTGTCCGGCTGGAACAGGCCGACACCGAAGCGGAGCGGCGGCTCCGCTGCCTGGGCCAGGCTGAGTGCAAAGACGGATAGCGCCGCTGCGAGAAGTCGGATCGCTCGACTCATGACAATTCCCCCATCGCGGGAACACTGACGACTTCCAGCGCGCCGCCGCAACTGCTGCCCTGGCCTGCGGTGCAGCCATAGCAATGACCGGCAACGCGGATAGGCGCGCCATGGAGTTGGCGTGACCTCAGCTCCGCCAGGTGCGTCCGTGTCTGCCGCCCCCCCAGGGGCAATCCGAGCATCTGGTTGAAGTCGCAGTCATACACGAATCCCTCCCAGTCGACCGAGATCAAGGTGCGACACATCACGCCCGCCAGATTGTCCTGGCGATGAGCGCTCCGGAGCAAACTCATGTAGTCGTCGAATTGGTGAGTCGACAACAACTGACTGCCGAAACGCTGGATGGGCATGTTGGCCAGGGCGAATAGCTGGTTGAACACGATTCCGTGGCGTGTCGCCAACTGTTCCTTATAGGATTCTTCCAGGCGTTGCTGGTCCGGTGGCAGCGTTGGGCCGGCGGGGTTGTAAACCAGATTCAGGACTTTGCCGCTGCCTGGCAAGCCATAGCCGAGGGCATTCAGCTTGCGCAATCCGGAAAGACTGGAGGCGAACACCCCGTCACCGCGCTGGCGATCGACGTTTTCCTCCACATAACAGGGTAGCGAGGCGGTGATCTCGACGTCGTTCGCGGCGAGGAATTCGGCCAAGGTTTCCTGACCCGGCTCGTTGAGGATGGTCAAATTGCAGCGGTCGATGACCCGAAGCCCCTGTTCACGGGCGGCCAGCACCAGCCGCCGGAAATGGGGATTCAGCTCGGGAGCGCCGCCGGTCAGGTCAAACCTGCTGATACCCAGTTGTTGGGCGAGGCTGAGCAGTAACTCCATTGTCTCCCAGCTCATTTCCTCGCTGCGCTTGGGGCTGGCCGCGACGTGGCAGTGCAAGCAAGCCTGGTTGCAGCGATAGCCAAGATTGGCCTGGATGGTTTCCAGGCGGGCGCGGCGTAATCGGGGGAAATCGGTCTCGACCAGCAGAGGGAAGGTATTTCGCATCCCGGTTCTCCGTGAATTGATCACTTAATAGTCGGAGCAGGCTGCCAAATCCTTACAGAAACGGAAAATCCGGTTGAGATGGCCCGAACAGATTGTTGGCAGTACGTACGATAAGCACCATTCGATGCCCACCGCGCTGTTGGGGAAACCGACAATATTCGTTGGCCAGTCGTCAGGACAGTGTGCGAGTTTCAGCGAAGCCGCTCCGATGCGAACCGGTAATCGTCTTTCCATCGGGCCACGAACGACGGTAACCGGCACTCCACCCAGGTCGGGACTGATAGAATTGTTCCCTGCCCGAGCCCCATGATGCAAATGATGAAAATCAACCCGCCCGTCAGCCCCGCGCGATCTCCCGTGGTCGAAGACCTGCCGGAGATGGAACTGACCGACGAGGACATCCTGGATGCGATGCGGCACATACCGGGCTATCTGGACATCTCCATCGGGGATTTTCGGGACATCTATCACTTGGCCCATCGCCATGCGATGGGCCGCCTGTTTGGCGGCATCAACGCTGCCCGATTGATGCGTAGCGGCATGCCAACGCTGCACCCGGACATGGCTATGGATCAAGCGGCGCAGGTCATTGCCCGGAGCGGCTATAAGGGTCTGCCGGTCGTCGATGGCGGCGGCTGTGTGCTGGGCATGTTGACGGAAACCGATTTCCTGCGCCGTGTGAACGCGGACACATTTCTGGGCTTGCTGGTGAGGATGTTCGATGACCGATTCATCCTCGTCCATCGCTACCATGAAACTCCCGTGAGTGCGGCGATGACCGTGCCGGCAGTCACTGTCTCCGCAGATGCCGGCGTCCTCGACATCATGCGGGCCTTCGAGAGGCACGCTGGCCGCGGCATGCCGGTAGTGGGCGGCGATAGTCAATTGCAGGGCATGCTCTTCAAGAAGGATTTCATCGCCGCGTGCAGTCTCGCGGAGGGTCGATGAAGCTGTGGCTACAGGAGTATCTGCGCAAGATGCGCGGCACCACGCGCGGCAATCCGCCCCGCGTGAGCAACCACGAGATCCTCTGGTCGTGGATCGGAGGATTCCTGGGCATTGCGGCGGTGGCCTGGGTGAATCAGCTATTTTTCGTGGGGCTCGACCTGTCGCTGATGATCGGTTCCTTCGGTTCGTCCGCCGTGCTCCTCTATGGCGCCGTGCGCAGCCCCCTGGCCCAGCCCCGCAATCTGGTCGGCGGACATTTCCTCTCGGCGCTGGTCGGAGTGATTTGCTGGAAGCTGTTGCACCCGTATCCCTGGCTGGCCGAGGCGTTGGCGGTCGCCACAGCGATCGCCGCCATGCACGCCACCCGCACGCTGCATCCACCGGCCGGCGCCACTGCGCTGATTGCGGTGATCGGCTCCAGCGAGGTTCACCAACTGGGTTTCCTCTTTGTGCTGGTGCCCGTCACCCTCGGGTCGCTGATACTCCTCGCGGTGGCTGTGCTGGTCAACAATTTGTCCAAGACACGGCAGTATCCGGAGATATGGTTCTGATCTATTCTTCACACCCCGTAGGATTTTTTTGGTTTTGTCTCTAAATATTCTTCCGACTACAGGAAATCACTTCATGAGCACACCCTACCCGCACTTGCTGGCTCCTCTCGACCTCGGCTTCACCACCCTCAAGAACCGCGTCCTGATGGGCTCGATGCACACCGGGCTGGAGGACATACCTTCGGGGCACGTGCGCATGGCGGCCTTCTACGCCGAACGGGCCAAAGGCGGCGTTGGCCTGATCGTCACCGGCGGTTTCGCGCCGAACCGTGACAGCAGCATCATGCCGGGGGCGGCCATCCTCGACAACGAGGCGGAAGCCGAGAAACATCGCATCATCACCGATGCCGTGCATGCCGAAGGCGGCAAGATCTGTATCCAGATCCTCCACACCGGCCGCTACGCCTATTCCCGGCAACCGGTGGCCCCCTCGGCGCTGAAGGCGCCGATCAACCCGGTGACGCCGCGCGCCCTGGAGGACGACGAGATCGAGCGCACCATCGAGGACTATGCCCAGTGCGCCGCCATGGCGCAGCACGGTGGCTACGACGGCGTCGAGATCATGGGTTCGGAAGGCTATTTGATCAACCAGTTCATCGCCCTGCAAACCAACCATCGCGACGATCGCTGGGGTGGGCCTTTCGAGAACCGCATCCGCTTCGCCGT
>JBAYJH010000025.1:0-28783 GCA_041665185.1 Sterolibacterium sp. | reverse complement strand
GTCATGATTTCTTCCTTCAGAACAGTTCGACTTCGAGATCCAGCAGGTTGGCGGCACCCGAGCGCGCCTGGCGTATCAACATGGCGGTTTCCGGCAGCAGGCGGGCGAAATAGAAGCGGGCCGTGGCTACCTTGGCCTTGTAGAAACCGTCACCGGATGCCTGCTTGGCCAGGGCGATCTTCGCCATGCGTGCGAAGAAATAGGCATACACCAGGTGGCCGACCACACGCAGGTAGGGTACCGCCGCGGCGCCGACTTCATCCTGGTTGCCGAACGCCTTCATGCCGATTTCCATGGTCAGCTTGGACACCTTGTCGCCGAGATCGGCGAGCGGCGTGATAAACTCGCTCATCGCCTCGTCGGTACCGTTCTCCTCGACGAAAGCCTGCACCAGCGCGCCGAACTTCTTCAGCTTGGCGCCGTTGTCCATCAGCACCTTGCGGCCCAGCAGATCGAGCGACTGGATGGTGTTGGTGCCTTCGTAAATCATGTTGATGCGCGAATCGCGGACATATTGCTCCATGCCCCATTCGCTGATGAAACCATGGCCGCCATACACTTGCATCGCTTCCGAGGTGGCGATCCAGCCATTGTCGGTGATGAAGGCCTTGATGATCGGCGTGAGCAGCGCCACCAGGTCGGCGGCGTCCTTCCGCACCGACTCGTCGGGATGGTGCAGTTCCTTGTCGATCTGTAGCGCGATGAAAGAGCAGAATGCCCGGCCGCCCTCGGCATAGGCCTTGCCGGTCAGCAGCATGCGCCGCACATCCGGATGCACGATGATCGGATCGGCCGCCTTGTCCGGCGCCTTGACGCCGGAGAGGCTACGCATCTGGATGCGGTCCTTGGCATACACCAGGGCATTCTGGAAGGCGACTTCGGTCAGACCCAGCGACTGCATGCCGACCCCCAGGCGAGCGGCGTTCATCATCACGAACATGGCGTTGAGGCCCTTGTTGGGCTGGCCGATGATCCAGCCGGTCGCTCCGTCGAGGTTCATCTGGCAGGTCGAATTGCCGTGTATGCCCATCTTTTCCTCGATGGCGCCGCAGGTGATGGCGTTGCGCGCTCCCGGTGTGCCATCGGCCTGGGGAATGAATTTGGGCACCAGGAACAGCGAGATGCCCTTGGTGCCGACCGGCGCATCGGGAAGGCGGGCCAGCACCAGGTGGAGGATGTTGGCGGCCATGTCATGTTCGCCGGCCGAGATGAAGATCTTGCTGCCGGTGATCTTGAACGAACCATCCGCCTGGGGTTCGGCTTTGGAACGCAACAAACCCAGGTCGGTGCCGCAATGCGCCTCGGTCAGACACATGGTGCCAGTCCATTCGCCGGAAACCAGCTTGGGCAGGTAGAGGCTCTTCTGCTCCGGCGTGCCATGTTCGTGTAGACACTCGTAAGCGCCGTGGGAAAGCCCGGTATACATGGTCCAAGCCTGGTTGCTGGAATTCAGCATCTCGTAGAAGGAATTGTTCATCGCCAGCGGCAGGCCCTGGCCGCCGTACTCCGGGTCGCAGGAGAGCGCCGGCCAGCCGGCCTCCACGTATTGTTTGTAGGCCTCCTTGAACCCCTTGGGCGTGGTCACCTCGTGCGACGCCGTATCCAGCCGGCAACCTTCGCGATCGCCGCTATGGTTGAGCGGGAACAACACCTTGGAAGTGAACTTGGCGCCCTCCTCCAATACCTGGTTGATGATGTCGGCATCGATTTCGGCGTAGCGGGGCAGTTGCTTCAATTCACTTTCCACGTTCAGCAATTCGTGCAGCACGAATTGCATGTCACGCAAGGGAGCGATGTATTGACCCATTTGATTCTCCTGGTTATTAGACGATTTTAGGCGTAATTCGAAGTTGAAATTTGGATCGGCGTCAGGCCGCCTTCCGGGTGCGTGGCTTGCCGACACGCGACGATTTGGCGAGAGCCTCCGGCAACGGTGCGCGCAAGCCGCCGATCAGGAAACTCATCAGGCGCGCGTAAAGCTGATCGCTGTCGCCATCGTCGATGGGCGCTTCGGCGACGATATGCAGGGCGTCGGCGCCGGATATGGCATACGACATGGCGCCCAGCATGAAATGGAAACGCCACAGGATCTCTTCCCTCGGGACATCGGGCAGTGCCTTGACCAGCGCAATCTTGAAGCGGGCGATCGCCTCGGAATATTCGGCGGCCAGGAAGTTGCGCACGAATTCCGAGGGCTCGGTGTAGGTGCGGCCGAGCAGGCGCATGAAATTCCTCCCGCCGCCCACACGGTCCCCGGCCATCTTCACCGCCACCCCGAAGAACGCATCGAGGATCTGGCTGGGTTTCAGGGGGGAACCTTTGGCTGCTGCTTCAAGGCGATCGAGCGCCTCGATGCGTTGCTCATTGAGCCAGGTCAGCCGCCGCTTGAACAACGCCTGTATCAGCGCTTCCTTGGAGCCGAAATGGTAGTTCACCGCGGCGAGGTTCACCTGCGCCTTGCCGGTGATCTGGCGCATGGTCGTGGCTTCGAAGCCAAACTCCATGAACAGCGCTTCCGCCGCATCGAGAATGCGCAACCGGGTGTCGATTTCCGCCATAGAAAACATCCGTTTCAAACGTATGTTTAAATTCTATAGCAAAATCCGCGATGGGTGTAAGAAAATACCTACCGGGAATAACGCGCGCCCGCGCGGCCGAGCCCGCTCCGTCAACACCATCCGCTGGGCATGAGCCAGCGGACCGCGAGGTCCGTCGTCGATCGGCGTCTGCGGTCAGCCGGGCAAACGCCCGGCGACCGCGGGGAATCACTTCTTGGGGCTGATGCTGGCCTCTTCGACCAACAGCGGGTAGGCATAACCGGCGCCGAAATCCTTGTTCAGCAGGACACGGCCGGTGACCACCACCTGGTCGCCGACAGTCGCCGTCTGTTTGCTGGTGACCGTCAGGTCATTGCTGTCCTTGTCGCCGCTACCGTCCTGCACGTGCAGGAAATTGCGGCCCATGATGCCATTGTTGACCTTGACCACCTTGCCTTGCACCCGGACTTCCTTGCCGGCGAGCGCCGTCTTGTCCTTGTACACGGCGGCAATGGTCGTCAATTTGGCTTCCGCCGCAAACGCCCCTGTTGCGCCCAGCCCCAGGACAGCGGTCAACACAATTGCGAGAATCGACTTCATGGAATACTCCTGCGAAAGTGAAAGAAATACACAGCGGAACTTCGATGCAATCGGGGCAATTCTACTCCTCAATCAAGCCTGGCAGCCTCTGCCGCGATGTGCCCGGCAAGTGCAGCGACAAAGGTCTTCAGGCCAGTCATCGACGACATTTCCGAAAACTCTCCCGTCGCCGCCGCGCTACGCGGCGACGTAATGAGGGCGGCGGTTGTGTATAGCTGCTCTTGCACAAGTTTCTGGCACAACAGGTCGTAGCGCTTGAGGTAAGACGCACCTTTGAATTCCTCGAAGACCGGAAAATGCGGCGACGCGTCCCGGACAGGCGACCTGGATGTCGGGGCGTCCTCGACCAGCATCAGCCAACCCACAAAGGGTCGCGGCTGCTTGCCGAATGCCTCTTCACGGTATGCCGTCCATAGGTCATGCGCCGTGCCGATGGCCTCCTCGGTACGGTTGTTGAAGTTGTTGCCGAATGACGGGCCCACTTGGCTTTTTAGCTCGATAGCCGCAATCAGTTCGCTCTTATGAATGATCAGCAGATCCCACAGCTTGGTCGGCCGGAAGTAACCGGGCAGCGTCAGCACCGCCCGCTTCCGGTGGATCTGGGCATGGGCAAGCCCGTTGGCTCGCACGATATCCAACACCAGGGCAATGAATCCATCCATGTTCTTGCCGCTGGTAACGCCTGCGCGTTCGCCTTGGTCAGCCTTTCCGGATTCAATCTGCTTATTCCTCGCCGCTTTTCGACTCTTCCAAAAAGCCTTCACGGCCTTACGAGCCTTTTGTTCGTAATCTACAAGATCGAGAGCCATCTATTCTCCATTGCCTCCAAGTGCGGATTGTTCTTCCCGGCTCAGGCCATAGAGCTTGAACGCGGCTCGGTCGCATGCCTGCGTATCTCTCTTCGTCGCTGCATCAATCAGTTCAACCCGCAGCGACTCAGGCACGCTACGCCAATGCGGCAGGCGAAGGCGCCGAAGATACTGAGCCTGGAAGCGGAGAAAACCGCCGCGCATCTTGGTTGAATAAGTCGCGACGAAAAGGCGGGTGACGGCCGACAGCATCACGGCTTGCAATGCCCGCAAGTCCCACGACTCGGACGTGATGTAATAAAGGTTGTGGTGCGGGTACAGTTCCCCGCCCTCGAAGACGACATGGGCCTCACCCTTGATGTCAGGAATCAGGAGTTTCGGCTTCTTCGCCAGTGACGGCGTGATCCGGTCTATCGTGCGATACCAGTTGGCCGGTGACTTCTGCGCACAGTGGCGTACTGCAATAGCCTCCTGCCGCGCCTCCAGGTAGCGGCGCAGACGAGGATAGTCCCGCAGATCAACCAGACCGGCGCCATCGGCAAACGGATTGATGACGCCCTGCCCCCGCCAGTGCACCTCGCCCGAGCGGATGTCGCTGGTCGTCACCAGCGGGAGCTTACGATCCGGCTCGACATCGAGGGCTTCAAAATCTCCGATAAATGCCTTGTCCGCACCCGTCGCCACGCCGATACCGACCATGCAGCCTGTCTCTTCCAGGCTGGGAAACTGCTGCTCCAGCCGCCGAATCAGCGCCATTTGATCCGATGATTCCAGCAACCACGGTTCCGAGCCGTTGGTGACGCGAGCCAGTTCGCGCACCAAGCCTGCTTCCTTTGGCAATGGCATCGCCCGCAACGCATCCGCCAGTGTCGTCAACGCGGCACGGTCAATGGCCGGCCGATGGGCAATACGCGTTGCGCAGGGCGGCTCGCGGCTGATGATGGTAATGGCCGGATAGGCGATCACATCGGAGTGAAATGCCGGGGTATTCACCATATCGACATAAATCTTCAAGTGAAACTGCTCGGCGACAAGGCTACGCAGCGGCCCGCCATAGCGGTTCTTCATCCAGCGATCCGCGCAGATGAAGCCCAAACTGCCGGCCTTCGATAGCAGCGACAGCGAGCGCTCGATGAATGGGATATACAGATCGGCCCGGTCATACATGGTTGGATAGCGCCCCCGGTACTCCGCCAACAACGATGGGGGAATCATTTCTTGGCGTACATAGGGCGGATTCCCGACCACGAAATCAAACTCGCCATCCAGCGGCGCCAGCAGGAAGTCGTCCTGGGAAAGCCAGCGATCCGCAAGCGTGGCTGCCGTTCTCTCGGCTAGACCTTCCCGCCGGAGCAGGGCAAGCACCGCCGCATGCGTTGAATGGAAGGTCTCACGGTGCAACTCAACCGCACGGATCGCATCACCCAGATCATCGAGGGCATCCCCTGAGACTTTCGCAGACCGCCATGCCGTCAGCAACCTGCTAACGACAGGTAGCAGAAAGTCACCGCCGCCGAATGACGGCTCCAGTAAGCGTTTCCTATATAAAGGCTGGTTTTCAGTGTATCCAACCAAGTCGAGAATGAAGTCGACCACTTCAACGCGGGTAAAGATTGCACCGCGAGATTCTGTTCCCGTTGCGACAGATAGTTTCTCGATTGCGGCAGTAACCTTAGAGGAATGAGCGCCGCTCAAACCGCCCATCAAATCAAAATTGAGCTGCCTGGATGTCAAGTTCGTGATCCTTCTTATGCAATAGGCGACGAGGCTTAAAACTCGAGCCAGGTACCTCCAATTTCTACTGTTGGTCCTGTATGTACCTTCGATAGTCCCCTACGATGAAGCCGATTGGCCCCATTCCGGGCAAAAACTTGTTGAGAAAATAATCTACACCGCTCATCAATATCCCTGTCACAGGTTCAATCGATCCTGCTCCTGTTGAAGTTAGCCATCTGATTCCTTTTGCATTGTTACTCTTTAGCAATTCACCTAGCCTATTTCTCCAGCCACCAAGAAGTTCTTGAGTCTCATAGTCGGATATCAGTCTTGAGTGCTGAAGCCATTCACGAAAAGATCGTGCTTCACTACTATCCCTTAGTAGAATCAACTCATCAACATTGATCTGTGAGCCCGGCTTCAGCGACGGTACTTGCGCAATCTCGATTATTCTTGTTAGAGTCGGGCGAATATCCGCCTCAATATGCATTTTCGAAAGGAAGTCAATACGTTTTGCGGTGATGCTGGCCTGCGCCTCAGTTAGTCCCGACGCCGCTTCGACGGCACGCATTCTATGTAGTTGGAGATTAGTGCCCGTAATCTCGAAGAACGGTTTCTTGAAAAATTCGTGGACCTTGTCGGCACTTAAGTTTAGAACCTTGGCGAGATTTGTATTTATCTGAAACACTTCTTCATAAACTTCCTCTATTGCGATCTGAATGTTAATGGCGTGAATCGGTAGTCTTGAATCTCCCGCGAGCGAATCCATAAACAATCCTACAAGAAACTCATGTTTGGAAACCAAATCGGCTCGAAAATCATCGCTTGTCTTAAGGGATTTTCCATCAACCACTCGCATCCCAGGGAGAATTAATCCGTGGAGTTCCTTTAGTTGAGCATCACTTATTCCAGCAATGCTTTTTGATTTCTGTAATTCTCTTTCTAGCCGTATCTCGTCTGACGGATTTCCAGGCTGAGTTGGATCAACAAAGATAGTTTCAAAGCCAAATCTTAGCGGACGATCCAGTGGTCTGTTACTAAAGAACCCAGGACTCATGTAATCATATGTGGCCTGTGCGCTCGGTCCGCCACCCACTATTGCCAAGCGATCTTCCTCTAACAATCGGCGAATGCCTATAGATCCTACCGACCGTATGAGCTCAGGCAGAACTGAAGCTGAAATCAGAATAGTGTCGAAGAGTAGAACTGCCTCGACAAATTTGCCCACATCAAAATCTCCCTTGCTTGATGAAAACCCGCTGAACAATGTACGGGAGATCGTCATAATCTCAGCAATCCGAAAAACCGAAAGGTACGGAGCGCGCTGTTTTTTTGCGCGTCCTGCTTGACCGCCATGTTTTCGTCAGTACGCTCTTGGATCATGTTGGTGGCATGCGTCAACGATCTTAAGTAGGTGACTTGCGAGGACAATCATTTCGCAGGCTTCGTCTGCGGCAAGTTGCACCTTCCGATGGCTATGCGGGTTCTTGTATGACCCCAACGCGCCAGCCATTAAATGAGAGAGCGCAGCACGTTCGGATACGGGCTTCGATTGATCTGTGAGCGGACCTGTTGTCTCGTGGAAGGCCTTACGGGCGAGTTCAACACCATAGTCTTCGGCCTTGAATGTTCCGGCCTCTCGAATTGCGACTTCAAGCTCTTTGAACGCTTGAAATACAGCAGTATCGTAGTCGCCACGCATAAAGGCACTCCAGCCTACTTTGACTATCTCCGGATGCAACGTCGCACGAGGCAAAAGGACTGAATTGATGTACCCGGACAGTCCATCGCGATTCTTGAGCTTCTTTCCGCGTCGGGTCACGAAGTGCCATCCAAACGTGTCATTTGGTATCGGGGCGAGCAGCCCCTCTCGAACTAACCAGCTCCAAGCCTCCGCCAACGCAAAGCGAATCTGCTCTCGGTCGTCTTGTGCAAACTTACCAATAGTCTCTGAGCTAGTAAAGCTGATTGGGTTGAGTCTCGATGGAACGTTTGTGTCCGTGTCCTTGATAAGTTCGAGGGCCAGACCCGCCAACTCTTCTGGCTCGAGTGCAAGGATCGACGTAGCGTCGGGCAGTAAGTTGTAGAGTGTTGTCATAATAGTGAGTGTAGCGTTCTATAGCGGAGATAATGAAGATAATGGATCAGGCCCAGATTTATTTTGCATAACCCATAATCCCCGGCTTTGTATAAGCCAGCGGCAGCTTGCGCCGACCGCCGCGCCCCGGCTTTGAAGTCGCAAATTGCGACATCAAAGCGGCATATTCCTCACGGCTCAACTGGAACATGAAATCCTCTGGCAATCGTTCTGCGTTTCGCCGCACCTGCTCATTGAGCCGGCGCGTCTCCACCCCATAGAAGGCTGCGATATTCTCGTCAAGCAAAACCTTCTGGCCACGGACGATGACGATTGCCTGAGCGATGCGATCAACCGGCAGATCTGTCGTTTCACTCATCGGTTTGCTGCGGCACGGGTCTGCCACTTGTTGCTGGTCGGCCTCTCAGCATGAATCGCCGGGTATTCGCTTTCATTGCGTTTTTCCATACAACTGTTCGGACAGAATACCCTCGGCACCCTCCCGGTGCAATTCCACCAACCGGCCCTGCGCCGAATAGAAAATCGCCAGGCGCTGCGGCAGGCCTTCGTCGTCGAATAGCGCGGCATAGCGTTCGAGCTGGGGACGGTAGCGCTCGGCGTGCGCTTCCAGGGTCATGCCGTTATCGCCCTGCTGCACCTGGGCGGTCTTGTAATCTATGATCCAGCGCTGGCCATCTTCGACGAAGCTGCGGTCCACGACGTGGGTGGAGACCTGCTCGTGGCCTGGCTCTCCGGCCATCCGGTTCACCGCCAGTTCTGCCGCTCCGCCGGGGCGCGACATTAGTACCCAGCGGCCAGCTTCGCTGGGAAGGGTCACCTGCAACGCTTCGACGGCACGGGCGGCGCCCTGCCTCGCTTCCGCCGTGGCATGCCCGCGCTGGCTCAGCCACAGCGTCATGGCCGGCTGCAATGCGCGGATACGCTCGCCGCTCCAGAGATCAACACCGTCACGGGCGATGATTTCCAGGTAGGCATGCACCAACGTGCCGACGTTCGCGGCGAGGGGATCGACGGCGGCAGCGCCGGCCAGCGCCACATCTGCCGCCACGGCGGACGCCGATTCACCCTCCTGTGGCAGCCGACCCTCTACCCGGCGCAGGAACTCCGGCACCGCCGGCGCGACAAGGCGACGCAGCTTCGGCGCCTCCGCAAGCTCGGTTGCGACTGGAGGCGGAACTTCCGCGTGGTCCGGCCGGTGCGCGTCCGCCAAAGCCGCTGCCTCGAATTCGCCGGCCAGAGTCGGCCACAACAGTTCGAGAAAGCTACCTGCCGGGGCCGACAGCCCGCCATCCGCGTTTTGACGCGCCACGCCGACCAGGTGCAGCGCACGGATGGCCCGCGTCGCAGCCACGTACAGCACCCGCGCGCCTTCGTTGTCGGCGCGCAGGCGGTTGAGCCGCCGCAAGTAATCGTACGCGGTGGGACCGGCATCCCCTTTGCGTCCGCGCTTGCTGTATGGCGCGGCGACCAACTGCTCTGCCAGCCCGTCCAGCGCGACCTCTTCCCACAGCATCAGTGCGTGCTCCTCGGCCGGCGTCTTGCGGTGCATGCCGGGCAGGATCACGGTGTCGAATTCCAGGCCCTTGGACTTGTGGATGGTCATGAATTGCAGGCTGCCGTCGGCCAGCGCATCGGGGGCGGCATAGAGTTCGGCGATCCGCGTCGCCAGTAGCTCCGGCGTGAAGCGGCCGGCGCCGTCGAGCTGGTCGATGAGGTCGAGAAACGCCTTGGCGTCGCCGGCATCGGCGCCCGACAGCAGGCAGGCGGGCCCGCCCAGCATGGTCCACACGCCTTCGACCCAGCGCCGCGGCGACTGACGGCCGCGCTGGGCCAGCGCTTCCGCCAGCACGCCGCGCACGTGCTGGAGACGGCATTGGCCGTCGGCGGACAGCCGAGCAATGATCGCGTCGCTATTCATCAGGGACCAGATGGTTGCGGCATGGTCGCCCGCCGCCAGCGCATGCAGGTCGGCGAGCGTCAGTCCGCACCAGGGTGCGCGCAGGATGGCCAGCCAGTTCACCCGGTCGGCGCGGTGATGCAGCGCCTGCGTCAGGGCCAGCAGATCCTGCACCGGCTGGCGCTCGGCCAGGCGCTCGATCTCCACCGCCTGAAAACGCAGCTCCGGACAGGCACGGCGGATTTCCGCCACCAGCGGCGCCAGATGGTCGCGCGCGCGCACCAGCACGGCGACGCAACGCGATGGATCGTTGCGCCGCACTTGCTCGATGACGCGCAGTGTCCGCAGCGCCTCAAGCCGCTGCGCCGTTTCGCCCGACATCTCGCCGGCAACCACCAGCGCTTCGACGTAGACGCCTGATCCTGGCAATGCGGCGCGCGTCGGGACGAAGCCGCGATAGCGGATGGCACCTTCCGTGACCTGGTCGACGACCGGAAAGGCGCCGCCGAAAGCCGAGTTCACCCATTCCACCACGGCCGGGCAGGAGCGATTATTGCGGCACAGGCGCAGGCGTTCGAGCGCGATGGCGCCGATGCCGAAATCCGCGGCGTTAAGGAACAAGCCAACGTCGGCCTTGCGAAAGCGGTAGATCGACTGCATCGGATCGCCGACCAGGAACAGCGTGCGACCGTCACCGGGCAGCCACCCGGCGGTGAGGCGTTGCAGCAACTGCACCTGGATCGGGCTGGTGTCCTGGAATTCGTCGACCAGCAGGTGCTGCATGCGATAGTCGAGTTGCAGCGCCAGATCGGACGGCTGGTCTTCCTCGCCCAGGGCCTGCAAGGCGCGCTGGGCGACTTCGATGAAATCGGCCTCGCCGGCCTCGTTGAAAACGGTCCATAGCTGCACTGCGGCGAGCTTGAGCAATTGCGCCAGGGCCGCCACAGTACGCCATTCCGCCTCAGAGTAGTGCGGCTCGGGCAGCTCGCGCAGGCCCGCCAGCAGGGCCGCGGAAGAGTCCGGCAAGGATGCGATGATGTCCCGGAGCGCCTGCTTGGCTGCCTCGCCCGGCTTACCCGGCGGCAGGCCCTGGTTCTTGTTGAAGGCTTTGCGCCAGCCGCCCTCCCGGGTCAACAGCAACTCGCAGACGCCGCGCCATAGCGGCAGCTCATCCGGCGTTCCCGCGAGCAACCGGGACCAGTCGATCAAGGCGGTGATCGGCGTGGCGACGTCGCTCTCCGACAGCTTGCCGGCCGCGGCGCGCGCCAGTGGCATCAGCCGGGCCTGTACATCGCCACCGAGGGCGGCGGCGATGCTCGCCAAATCGGCCTGCACCAGCGCCGCCAGGCCTTGCTGTGCCGCCGCGCTGGTCAGGGTGCCATAGTCGCTTCCGTGCGCCAGCGCATGGCGCAGCCACTGGTCGCGCCGCGCCAGCATCGCGGCGAGCAAGTCGCCGAGACGGCCGGCGTCGTTGTCGAGGTGGCGCAGCGCTTCGGCGACGATATCGGCATAGCCACCGGCGACGCCCTCGCCCTCCTCAGCCAGTAGCGCCAGGGTACGCCGCACCGCCTCGCGGTAATGCAGGCGGGCATCATCGGCCATGCGCGGCTGGGCGCCGAAGCGCGACAGGAAAGGCATCTGGCGCGCCAGGCTGGCGCACAGCGCGTCGATGGTCAGGATGCGCAGGCGGTTGGGATTCTCCAGCAGGTTCCAGCCACGCGCGGCGGACGCCGCCAAGGCCAGGCGCGACAGTTCGAAAGTAATGCGCTTGTGTGGCGCCAGCGCGGCGCCGTCGATATCCGCGCGCGCCGCCATCTCCAGGCTTTCGAGGATGCGGTTCTTCATCTCCGCCGCCGCCTTGAGGGTGAAGGTGATGGCGACGATCTCCTCGGGTTCGGCGACGCCGGCCAGCAGCTTGAGGACGCGCTGGGTCAGCAGTTCGGTCTTGCCCGCGCCGGCCGGCGCCTCGACGATAAAGGAGGCGGGATCGAGCGCCCGCAGGCGGCTGGCACGATCCTCCTCAAGCAGCAGCGCGGTATCGTTCATGCCTCGCCCGCCGCCGCTTGGGTGTGCCGGGATTGTTGGCGTTGCGCGCGCACCTCCGGCAGGCGCAGCAGCGGCTTCACCTCACAGTAGGCAAGCGCTTTCTCGTCGGTGAAAACCACGGCTGCATGCCCCTCGCGGATCTCCCGTGCGATGGCGGCAATGCGGCTGCGCCAGTGGGCGATGAGGCTTTCCCAGTCGGGGAATTGGTCCTCGGGAAACAGCTTGCGCGCATCCATCAGCCCCGCCACCTTGGGCAACAATCCGCCGTCAGTGGCGATACCAACGAAGGCACACTCATCCAGGCGGACCCTGGCGAATACCACCGCGGCGATGCCCTCGGCAACAGTCACCCCCTCATAGGCCGGCGCCGGCAGGAAGGCGGCATAGATCGGCAACTGCGGTTCGTCGATGCGTTCGGCCGCCCAGCTCGCCGGGCTGACCTGGCCGCCGCTCTTGTAATCGATGATCACGCGGCGGCCATCATCCAGCTCATCGATGCGGTCCACCCGCAGCCGCACTGCGATGCCTTCGATGTCGACCTGAGCCTCCTGCTCCTGGGCGACGACGCGGAAAGCCGCGCCGCGCTGGGCTTCGAGCGCCAGCCACTCGACGACCAGGACCAGCAGCCGCTCCCGCTCCAGGGCGATCAGACGCGGCGCCAGCGGTTCATCGAGCGCGGCATTGAATTCCGCCAGCGCCTCGGCAATGGCCAGGACCACCGCCGCATCGAGTTCGACAGTGGACATAGCCTGGAGCTCGGCTGAACCGCGAGCGCGCCAGAAACGTTCCAGTACCGCGTGCAGCAAGTTGCCGCGCGCCCGCGCATCGAGCCCCTCGGCCGGTGTTTCGAGCGACTTGGCGCCGAGCCGGTAACGATAGAAAGCCCAGGCCGGGCAGATGGCCTGCGCTTGCAGGAGCTTGGCCCCACCGCGGATCGTCTCCCCCGGCGCCAGTGGCGGGGCCCGCTCATCCGCAATACTCTCGCAGGCGCCGCCGATCTGGCCATCGGCCAGCATAGGCAGTGCCGACAGCGTGTCCGCTACCCCGAGTGCATCGTCCAAAGTGATGGCGCTCAACAACGGACTCGGACGCAACAGCCGATCCGCTTCGCCGCGCGCCCAGGAGAACCACAGCCGCGGCGCACTGCGCAACAAGCGCCGCTGGATGACCTGGGCAAACTCGCGCTGCACTTCGGCCGAGGCGTTGGGCGCCCGCGCCAGGCGCTGCAATTCCGCCGGCAGCAGCGGATTGGGACGTGCCGGGGGCGGCCACAGGTGTTCATTCATGCCCATGACCCAGATGGCATCGAGCGGCGTATCGGCAATTTCCAGCAAGCCCATCACCTGCACCGGCGGATCGCCGATGGTCTCGGGCTGGAAGATGCGCTCGCGGCAGATCTGGGCGAGGCGGCGCCGGGCCTCGGCCAAGGTCACCCGGCCGAGTAAGGTGTCTAGCCCGGCGAGGCTATCCAGCGCCGCGGCGAAGGCGCGCCCCGCCTGATATTCGTGGCTGGACAGGGAGCGCTCACCCGGCCAGCCGATCGCATCGAGCAACGCCCGGCAACCAAGTGCCCAGGACGATGGCACTTGCCGGGCCGGCTGCGCTGCCAGGGCCGCCTTGAAAGCCTCCAGGTGGCCGAGCAGGCGGCCAACGGGCAATCCCCGTTCGGCGCTCTTGCGGATGAAGCGCAGCATCCGTTCGAAAGACAATGTCGGTGCCAGCTGCTCGCGCATCAGCGCATCCAGGCGCGCCCGGCCGTCGGCCTCGGCGACGTCCGCGGACCAATAGGGAGCGCGCAGCAGCGCAGTGAACTCTTCCTGAGAGACACGACCGTTGACGGCGCAGGCCAGCAATTGCAAGGCCACCGCGACGCACGGCTGGCGCGCCAGCGGCAGGCCCAGCGAGAAATTGTAGCGGCGCGGCATTTCAGCCAGCGCCGGCCGCAAGGCCTGCGGATCGAGCGCATCGTCGAGCAGCGCAGCCAGTCCCTGGCGCAGCGCGCCGAGCTCCGGCACCACGATGCCGAGGCGCGCCGCGGGATTTTCCAGCAGTTGTCGGCGCGCCCAGGCGACCGCCGCACGGCATTCGGCCCCCCGATCGGGCAGGCTGGCGACCGTGGTTCGCGCCACTTCCGGCAAACCCTGTTCCAGTTCGAGGACTGCGACGCCACGCTGCACCAACACTTGAGCCAGCCGCGCCTCCTGCGGGTTGTAGCGGTCGAAGCCCGCCAACGCCAGCTGGCGCGGCAGCCGGCCGGCGCCGCCTTTCAGGCAGTCGATCTGCCAGTCGAGATAACGCGCCGCGTCGAACCAGCCGGCCGCGTCGCAGATGCGGCGGAACTCCTCGCGCCAGCGCAGGAATTGACGGGTTTCCTGGCTCTGCTCGGCTGCCGCCAGAGGTACGCGGATATTCCAGGCGGCCATCAGGGCATTGGCTTCGGCGGCGGCAACGGCAAGACCCTCGCGATCAAACAGCGTCTCTTCCATCGCCCCGCTGCCTGCCGACCCGCCCCCCGACTCTCCGGGGGTCCCGCCCTCCAACTCGGCGAGGGCCCCGCCCTCCAACTCGGCGAGGGCCCCGCCCTCCAACTCGGCGAGGGCCCCGATAGCGCGATCCCATAGGATGCGCTCCTGAAAACCGTCGAGTACCAGGCGGGGCGCGGTGGCGGCGGCGATCTCTCCGACCAGCAGGCTTTCTTGTATCAGCCCATCCAGCCATTGGGCAACTGTCAGCGCCCGTAACGGGTACCAATGCGTCTTTCCGCGCGCGCGCTGCAACTGGTCATGGTCACGGCGAAGGTTGCGCGCCAGGCGTAGCGAGGCGCACAGCACCACGGCTTCGCCGTCCAGGGCTTCGAGGGAAATGCGGCACTGGGCGAGGTCAAGGCTGATTTCGGGACGCTGCATCGCCGCTATGTTACAGGCTATTGCCCGGGAAACACGCCCGGCACGAACAGCAGGAACAGCGCGCAAAGCGTGCTGGTCAGCCAGAACACCAGCGTGTCGGGATCGCGCGGCAATACAGGGGAAAAGCTTTTTTTGGCGGGCATGGCGGAGAGACTCCTGGGAAATGGTGGAGAGCATTCTCGCCCGCTAAGGGCTCATGACGTGAGCCTGCCCGGAAGCCGCTATCGGTCGCGCACCCAATCACTGGCATCGGCTGCCCGGCGTAGCGGAAACCGGGCAGGCCTCGACCCGGTTGCGCCCATGATTCTTGGCGCTGTAGAGCGCTTCGTCGGCGCGCATCAGGACCGCATCGGCACTGTCATCCATGGCATTCAGGTCGGAAATACCGATGCTGACGGTCACCTGGATTTCCCTGCCATGCTGCAACAGCGGTGTCCCGGCGACCTTCTGGCGCAAGCGCTCGGCGAAGACCCGGGCCGCGGCCAGGTCGGCACCGGCCAGGACGATGGCAAACTCCTCGCCGCCGACCCGGCCGCCGGTGTCGATCTTGCGCAACTCCTCGCGCATCAGCCGCGAAAAATGTTGCAGCATCAAATCGCCCGTCATGTGGCCGTATTCGTCATTGACGCGTTTGAACCAATCCAGGTCCAGCATCAGCACCGCCGTATGCAGCGTGTCGAGGCGCTTGATCCGGGCCAGCTCTTCTTCCAGGCGGGCGAGGAAATGACGGCGGTTGGACAATCCGGTGAGGGCATCGGTAATCGCCAGCTCGCGCAATTCGGCTTCCAGGTGCTTGCGCTCGGTGATGTCGCGGTTGCTGACACGCCGTCCCAGAAACTCCCCGTTAGGCCCGGCCACCGCCTTGCAGGCGTGGGCAATCCAGCGGATTTCCCCGTCGCGGCGCAGGATGCGGAAATCCACTTCCGCATCCTGCTGGCCTTCCGCCTGTAGATGGGCCGTCATGATCTTCAGGTCGTCGGCATAAATAATGCGCTCCAGCAAATCCGGGTCGGCCACATACTCGCTGCGGGCATAGCCCGAGATACGCTCGCAGGAAGCACTCATGTAGAGGATCTGATGCTGGGGGGAAATCCAGTACTCCCAGTCGTGGGTATAGTCGGCAACGGTGCGCAGCAAGGCCTCGTTCTGGACCAGGCGCTGTTCCAGCTTGGCCCGGCTGATGGCATAACGGATGGCGCGCGTCAGGCTGTCGCTATCGAAACGGCCTTTGATCAGATAATCCTGGGCGCCGGATTCCAGCGCTTGTAGCGCGAAATCGACATTATCATGACCGGTGAGCACGACCAGCGGCAAGGCGCCCGCGGTCTCGCGCAGCAGTCGCACCGTGTGCAAGCCGGTCGAATCGGGCAAGGATAGGTCGACCACCAACACCTCGGGCTGGCTTGCGGCAAGCATTTGCCTGGCAGCACCCAGGCTGGTCACCCAATCGACCTCGTAATGCGCATCACGAGATGCCTGTAGCGCCTGTTTCACCAGGCCAGCGTCGCCCTCCTCGTCTTCAACCAGCAATACCCGGCAAGTTGCAGTGTTCTGCATGCTGGATCAATCCTTTTTCGGCAAGCGGGTCAACGCGAACCAGTAGTTGCCGAGCTGACGGATGGCATCGATGAACTGCTCCATGTCCACCGGCTTGGTGACATAGCCGGCTGCACCCAGATGGTAGGAGGCGACGATATCGCGCTCGACATCCGAAGTGGTCAGGACCACCACGGGAATCGCCTTTAGCGTCTCGTCCAGCTTGACCTGGGCGAGGAATTCGCGGCCATTCATGCGCGGCATGTTGAGATCCAGCAATATCATGTCGGGCCGGGGCGCGGTACGGTACTGCTCGCCCTGGCAGCGCAGGAAGGCCAGCGCCTCGACACCGTCGACCACATGGTGAAGTTTGCAGAAGACCTTGCTCTCCTTGAGCGCCGTGCGTACCAGGTGAGCATCCGCCGGTTCGTCCTCGACCAGCAGGATGTCGAAGGCGGCAACGTTTTCGGTGATCATGTCATTTCCCCATCGGGCAGCTCAAACACCGCCATGGCGCCGCCTTGCGGCAAGTTTTCGATCCAGATTCGACCGTGCCGGCTTTCGATGATGCGCCGGGCGATGGACAGGCCGATGCCGGTGCCGGGATCGTCGTTTCCCGTGTCGCCGCCGGTCCCCAGGCGCTCGAAGATGCCAAATACCCGCTCCTGGTATTCTGCGGGTATGCCCGGGCCGTTGTCGACGACATGGTAGCGGCTCACCGCACCATCGCGTTCGCCGTAAATACGGATTTGCGGGCCTACCGCCGGATCGAGGGGATGGCCGTGGACCACGGCGTTCTCCAGCAGCACCGCGAACAAATCCATCAGGCGCGGCCGGTCCAGGTTGGCCGCAGGCAGCGTCCCGACGTCGAGTTTCACGCCAAGCGCTGCGATTCGCGGTGAGAGCCGGTGTTCCACGGCGATCAAGGCGGCATTGGCATCTTCCGCCCGAATCTCGCCGCGCGGCTCGCCGGCCGCCAGATACAACTGAATGTCGCGCACCAGCGCGCGCAGGCGGTCGGCATCGCGCTCGAGCGTATCGAGCGAGACCCGAACCTCCTCGTCTTCGCGCAACAACGGGCTGCCGGAAAGGCGGGCGCGCAGACGCTGGGCATAGCTGGTCAGGCGCCGTGTCGGTTCCATCAGGTGATGAGCGGAAACCTCCGCGAAGCGCGAAAGATCGGCATTGGCGCTGGCGATCAGCGCATTCTTGCGTTGCTGCTCGACTTCGGCCAACTGCTGTTCGGCGAGCCGGTCACGAACCTGAACGAACAATACCGTGATCGTTGCCAGTCCCAGCACCCAGATCAGGCCCAGCGGTAGCAGGCTTTCGCGGATACCCGAATTGACATCGTCGATGTAGGGTTGCATCGGCACGATTACGCTCACCCCACCGCGCACTTCACCCACCTTGTAACCTTCATGGCACTTCAGGCAACCCTGCTCGACTTTCAATGCGCCGATCAGGCGCAGATAGGGCTTGCCGTCGATCTCGGAGAACTCCGAGACCTCGGTGCTGCCCTGCCGCTCGAACTGCTGGAGTGCCGCCGTTTCCCAGGCATCGGGGGCATTCGTTGGATTAATCAGTTTGAGGCTGGTAATCTTCCCTCTGACTCCGTAAAGCTCGGCATATTCCCCCATCGCCTGCCGCATGATATAGGCTGGATTCATCAAGGTCAGCTTCCTGCCGGAAGGCGTTTCGATATCGCGCTCGGGAATATTCGCTAGACCTGGATTGGGCGGCGTGCGCTCGTCGATCGGCACATAGACGCCGCCATGCCGCGTCGCCCACCGGCGGAAGGCCAGATCCTTGTTAAAGTGGATGCGCGCCTCCTTCTTCGCCAGATCCTCGGCATGCACGCTGGCGACATGCCAGTTCCAGGCCACCAGGCAGGCAATCATTGCCGTCCACGCGATCATCGCGGCGATACCGACTGTGCTCAGTAGGGTACTGCGTTTCATGCACCGATCTCCTGGTCGCCCTTATCGATCACGGTTCGGTATCCGCCACTCCTGGAGCCGCCGTGTGGCCCTGATCGGGCTGGTGCAGGCGCTTCAGCCAGATCTCCCGCGGTTCCGGCCGGCCAAACAGATAGCCCTGATGAATCACCCGGCCGCGCGCATTGAGAAAATCGGCCTGGGCCTGGGTTTCCACGCCCTCGGCGACGACTTGCAGATGCAGGCGATCGGCCACCGCTAGGATCGCCTCCACCAGTGCCGCGTCATTGGGATCCGTGGGCGCGTCCTGGATGAAGCTTTTATCGATCTTCAATTCGTGTATCGGCAGGCGTTTCAGGTAGGCAAGACTGGAATAACCAGTGCCGAAATCGTCCATGGAAAAATGGATTCCCAGCATCGCCAGCGCCATCATCTTGGTGACCACATCGGCAAAGTCGCCGATCACCAGTCCCTCGGTCACTTCCAGTACCAGATGGGTGGGATCGGCGCCGGTGGCGGCGAGCAGCCGTTTGATTTCCGCTAGAAAATCCTCTTTCTGGAAATGCCTCGGACTGATATTCACCGACACCCGGATGCTCCGGCCTTCCGCATCCAAGGTGGCCAGCAGCCGGCACACCTCGGCCAGCATCCAGTGGTCGATCGCCACGATCAGGTCGCTGGTTTCCGCCAGGGGAATGAATACGCCGGGCGGCACCAGGCCACGTTCGGGATGCTGCCAGCGTACCAGCGCCTCGGCGCCCACCTGCCGCCCGTTTCTATCCACTTGCGGTTGCAGGTAGAGGCGCAACTGGTTCTCGTCCACAGCCAGGCGCAGCTCCCTTTCAAGCCGATAGCGCTCCTTGACCGACTCCCCCATGATTGTCTCGAAGAACATGGCGCGTCCACCGCCTTCGGCCTTGGCCTGATGCATCGCCATGTCGGCCTGGCGCAACACGTCGGACGCGGAGTCCTCCGGCGATTCCGGAAACAACGCGATGCCGACGCTGGCATCCAGATGGAATACTTCGCCGTCCACGGGAATGTCCTGGTGCAACGCCACCCGCAGGGTCTCAGCGACGCGCAACGCGTCGCGACCGGCGGTTTCGCGCTCCGCCGAAAGGCGTCGCAATGCCACCGCGAATTCGTCCGAATCCAGCCGCGCCAGAATGTCATCGGCGCCCAGGGCACGCTGAAAACGCGCGGCGACGGCCTTCAGCAGCGCGTCGCCGAGCGCCAGGCCGCGGGCTTCATTGATGTCCTTGAAGCGATCCAGGTCGAGCAACAATACCGCGGCATAACGGCCATCGCGGTAGGCGCCGGACAGGATCTGCTCGACTTGGCGCAGGAATAGAGCGCGGTTGGCCAGGCCGGTCAGCGCATCGTGCCAGGAGAGCACCTCGGCCTTCTCCTGGGCCTGCCGAATCTCGCTCAGGTCGGCGAACACGGCGATGTATTGGGTAGCGACTCCCGCCGGGTTCAAGACGCTGCTGACGGTTTGCCATTGCGGATAAATCTCGCCGTTCTTGCGCCGATTCCACACTTCGCCGGCCCATGCCCCGCTGGCCTGGAGAGATTTCCACATCGCCTCGTGAAATGCCTGATCATGGCGGTCGGAATTGAGAATGCGCGGACTCTTGCCCAGCACTTCCTCTTCGCCATAGCCGGTGATCCGGCAAAAGGCCGGATTGACCGCGAGGATGTTGGCATTGCCGTCGGTCACCATGATCGCCTCGCCGGTGGTTTCGAACACCCGCGCCGCCAACAGTAGGCGCTGTTCCATCTTGGCGCGGCTGATGGCATAGCGGATGGCACGGACCAATCCGTCGTTGTCGAAACTGCCCTTGACCAGGTAATCCTGGGCGCCCATCTCCAGGGTTTGCAGCGCAAAACCAGTATCGTCCCGGCCGGTGAGCACGATCAGCGGCAGGGCACCGGCCGCCTGGCGTCCGGCGGTCACCGTCGCCAGGCCATTGGAATCGGGCAGCGACAAATCCAGCAGCACGACATCGGGCGGACTATCCAGCAAGTGTTGGCGCGCGTCGGCTAAATTGGTCACCCAGGCGATGTCGAAGCGCATGTCCCGCGCCGAACGCAGCAACTGACGCACCAGGTTGGCATCACCGGGATCATCTTCGACCAGCAAAACCCGACAGAGGGATGGAGTATTCATCGTCCACATGTTGTCTTCCGGCCTCGGACGGACCACCCTGGGGTCCCGTGCCGGAAGACGATCTACCGAAAGTATAGGTGGGTTTCTCGTGGATATACAGGCAGCATGGCATTGGCCGGCGTATCCGCCGCTTCTCCGTCGCACCCCTGAATGGGTATGCGGGTTTCCCGTTGGTCGCCTCCTGGAGCGCTTAATCCGCGCCAAGTGCGCTTAGTCGCACTGCCATTTCTTCGCGCTTGTCGCTCCGCTAAGTTACGCCCGCCCATTCACGACTTAGGAGAACAACCATGGAAAAGACCGGAAGATTGTTGCGTGGAGTCGCAACGATTGCCGCAATCCTCGCGCTGACCTGCTCGCTCGGCGCGGCAGCGCAAGGCGCGGAAGAGAGCTTTGTCAAGGCCCAGGCAACTTTCGAGCGAGGCCTGCGCGGCTCGGAGAGCGACAACGAAGCGGCGGCCGAACAGTTCAGACGGCTCACTGAAACGGACACCGGCAACCCGCTGTACCTGGCCTATTACGGCAGCACTTTTGCCGTCAAGGCTCGCGATGCCTGGCTGCCGTGGAAGAAACTCAAGCTCGGCGAACAGGGGCTGGACCTCATCGACAAGGCGCTCAAACGCCTGACCCCGGAACACGACAAGCTCGTATTGCGCCAAGTTCCGCTCGGCATCGAGACGCGCCTGGTCGCCATCAATACATTCTTCCAGGTGCCCGACCGATTCTTCCATCGTTACGAGAGCGGCAAGACCTTGCTGGCCGAGACCATGACGAACCCCGCCTTTGCGCTGTCACCGCCGCGGATCCAGGCGCGCTTTCACTCGCAGACAGCCCTGGTGGCGCAGAAGGAAGGCCGCAAGGCAGACGAGGCGGCGCAGTTGAAGCGCGTGCTGGAACTCGATCCGCAAACTCCCGACGCGGCCCAACTGCATACCCGGCTCAAGGAGTTGGGCGCATGACCCCGGGGACATCCCGGTTCGCTCCGGTGATCCATGTCGACAACGTCAGCAAGTCCTACCGGATGGGCGAGAACAGCGTGGCGGCCCTGCGCGAAGTGACGCTCTCCATCGAGGCCGGCGAATTCGCGGCGCTGACCGGTCCTTCGGGCAGCGGCAAGAGTACCCTGCTGAACCTCTGCGGTCTGGTCGACCAGCCGGACGCCGGCAGCATCAGCATCGACCGCCAGGCAACGGCACAACTCTCGCAGCAGGATCTGACCCTGATCCGGCGCGAGAAAATCGGCTTCGTCTTCCAGGGCTTCAACCTGGTGCCGGTGATGACGGCCTTCGAGAACGTCGAATACCCGCTGTTCCTGGCCGGCGCCGGCAACAGCGCGGCAACCACGGCCGAGCGGCGCGAGCGCGTGCGCGACATGCTCGCCAGGGTGGGCCTGACCGAACACGGCCAGCGCCGCCCCGACGAGCTGTCGGGCGGCCAGCGGCAGCGCGTCGCCATTGCCCGGGCGTTGGTCAAGCGGCCACGCCTGGTGATCGCCGACGAACCGACCGCCAACCTCGACAGCGCGACCGCCACCCAGATCATCGACCTGATGCACGAACTGGGCCGTGCCAACGGCACCACCTTCGTCATCGCCACCCACGATGCCCGCGTCACCTCGCGCTGCGACCGGGCCATCGTACTCACCGACGGGGTACTGCAATGAAATGGCTCAAGTTTGCAATCGCCAACGTGCTGCGGAACCGCCGCCGCTCGCTGGTTACCATCCTCATAGCAGCGGTCGGCACGGCCGGCGTGCTGGTGGGCGGCGGCTTCGCGCTGTTCACCTACGAATCGCTGGCGGAGATGGCGGCGCGCGACAGCGGCCACCTGATCCTGGCCCAGCGTGACTACTTCGCCCGCGACGAGGACACGCCCATGCAGCACGGCCTGGAGAACTACGCGGCGCTGAGGGAGAAGCTAGAACAGGACGAACGGGTGCGCATGGCACTGCCGCGCGTGCAGTTTTCCGGGCTGATCAGCAACGGCGACAAGTCGGCGATCTTCGTCGCTGCCGGCATCGACCCGGAGGGCGAATTCAGCGTCAAGGGACCGGCCATGACGGTCGTCTCGGGCAGCCTGCTGAGCTCAAAACCTACAGCGGATGGAGCGCCGGAAGTCGTCATCGGTGCCGAACTCGCCAAGCAGATGAAGGCGGAGCCGGGCAGCGGACTGACGCTGCTATCGACCACCACTTCGGGCAGCCTCAACGCGCTCGACGTCAGGGTACGCGGCATCGTCTCGGTCGGCGTGCCGGAGATCGACAAGCGCCCGGTGTATGTGACGCTGTCCACCGCGCAGCACCTGCTGCTCACCGACAAGGCCAGCACGCTCTCCGTGTATCTGCGCGACACCGCGCAGACCGAGGCCATGCGCGGCGTAGTGGCCGCCCTGTTCCCCGATCACGCCATGCAGACCTGGCGCGACCAGGCCTACTTCTACGAAGCCGTGCGCGGCCTCTATAACCGCATCTTTGGCCTGCTCGGACTGGTGATCGTGATCATGGTGCTGTTCGCCGTGTCCAACACCCTGGCCATGGCGGTCGTCGAACGCACCCGCGAGATCGGCACCCTGCGCGCGCTCGGCACCCTGCCGGCGCAGATCGTGCGCATCTTCGCGCTGGAAGGACTGGTGCTGGGCATCGCCGGCGTGGTGGGCGGCATGCTCGCCGCCGCGGGAATCTCCTTGCTGCTGCTGTTCTTCAACATCCAGATGCCGCCGCCGCCAGGACGCTCGGTCGGCTACCCGCTACAGGTAAATCTTTCCTTCGACCTGTACGCCCTCACTTTCCTGTCCGTCATCGCACTCTCCGTCGCCGCGGCCTGGCTGGTCAGCCGCAAAGCCGCGGCCAAACCCATCGTGGAGGCACTTGGTCATGTCTAAACTGCTTACGTCCCTGACTTTCTCCCTGTCGCTCCTCACGCTGTCGCTGACGACGCAGGCCGCCGATACCAGAGTACAGACCCTGCTCAGGCAGGCCGACGGCTACCGCCTGCCGGATGCGCAATTGCAAGTGGAAACCGAAGTGCAGTTGTTCAAGGCGGGCAAGCTGGACAAGGAGCGCAACTACACCGTGTACCTGAAGCCCGGCCGGCGCTCGCTGGTGCTGATGCAGTCGCCCTCCGAAAAAGGCCAGAAGGTGCTGATGCTGGGCGACGATTTCTGGCAGATCATGCCACAGAGCCAGCGGCCGATCCGCATCACGCCGCTACAGAAACTGCTCGGCGACGCCTCGGCCGGCGACATCGCGACCATGACCTGGAGTGAGGACTACGAAGGGCAGATCGCCGGCGAGGTCAAGGTCGGCGAGATTCCCTGCCTGCGTCTCGACCTGACGGCGGTGCGCAAGGGCGTCAGCTACCAGCGTGTCGAGTTGTATCTGTCGAAGGCCGGGGCCAGGCCGGTCAGGGCCGATCTCTATGTGGCCTCGGACAAGCTCGCCAAGCAGGCGCTCTTCACCATCGAGCAGGTCGACGGCCGTCCGCAGGTCAGTGCCATGCGGCTGATCGACCAGATCCAGACCAACCGCGAAACCGTGATCCGCTACCTCTCGCGCAAGGCCCGCTCGATACCCGACGAGTACTACAACCCGATGTTCCTCACCCGTAGCGATCTGAAAGAGTGAACATGAAAAAAGTCATCCTGCCGCTACTGCTGCTGCTGGCGCTGCCCGCCTTCGCCGAAGGTGGCGGACCTGCATTCAAGCTGCGCGCGATTCCGGAAATCCACGACGACTATCCCGACAGTCCGTTTGCCGCCGCCTTGCCGCTCATCAGTCTGGGCAAGAACCGCTCGCGCGAGGAACTCGAATTGCGCACCGACTGGAACGGCGTGAACCTCGTCGCTACCGCGCGCAGCACGGCACAGCAGGGACTCAAGCCAGACAGGCAACTGATCATCAACGAGTTGTACTACGATGCCAGACTTTTTGGCGAACGTTTCAGCCTGGGCAAGAAGATCCTGAGCTGGGATGTCGGCTTCGGATTCCGGCCGCTGGACGTGATCCAGCAGGAGAACCGCCGCAGCCTCTACGCCGGCACCCTGGAAGGCGTGCCCGCCCTGGCCTGGGAGAAGTTCACGGCGGATGAGGCATGGCTGCTGGTGCTGGCCAACCCCGGACGCGGCATGGCCGGTGGGGTCAACGCCGCACGCGACGACGAGTCGCTGGCACTGAAATATTTCCATCGTAGCGGCAATACCGACGTCCATGCCCTGCTGCGCATCAGCCAGCGTTACCGCGCCGAGGCCGGCGCCTCCTTTTCCAGCGTGGCGGACGATGGGCTGGAATGGCACGGCTCGCTGCTACAGCAGTCGCGTTACGAGAAATCCCTGAACACCCTGGTGCAGAGCAGCGGTTTTCCGCTGTCCGCCAGCGATCCCGTCGTCACCATGAGCTACCGGCAGGGGAGCAAGGCGCTGCTGGGCGCCACCCTGACCGGCGAATCTGGCCTCTCGTTGCTTGCCGAGGCCTGGTACGACGCCAGCGCCTACACGGCGGTGGAGTGGCGCGCGGCAGCCGATCTGGCCCGGCGCCAGGCCGCGCTGCTGGGACGGACCGGAATACCCGCGGCGGCGGTCAGCGGCAGCCTGGCCTATGGCCTGCGTTACTTCGAGCGCACCAACCTGTTGCGGAAAAGCCTGTTGCTGCGCCTGTCACATCGTAGCGAGAGCGAAAGTTGGGAGCCAGCCATCGATGTCCTGTACACGCCCGAAGACGGCGGCCGGGTGGTCAGCGCATCGCTGGGCTTTGAAGCCGACCGCTATCGTATCGACGCCGGGCTCAGGGTCTATGGCGGCCGCGCCGATTCGGCTTATCGCCTGCTGCCTGAGAAACGCGTCGCCTATGTCGCGCTGCAACTGGCGTTTTAGCAAGTAAAACCGGCTATAGTTTCGCCGATCCGCGGCGGTACTATCCATCGATGAAACCGGAGAACAGAGCTTGAGCATGGCCAAGAGCAAGGAAGAGCGCGCAGCGCTGTTGGGCGAAGTCGTCCGGACCCTGCTGCTGAACCTGGTCTTCTGCACCCTGATCGCCGGCTTCCTGACCCTGCTGACGGGGTACGGCTTCCTGACCAATCTCAAATATTCGCTCTCCATCGGCCTGTCTATCCATCTGCTCTCGATCGGCTTGTGCGCCCCGCGCGGCATGACCCGCCCGGACCTGATGACGGCACTGATCGCCATCCCGCTGGGCACCTGCATCGGTTTCGTGATCGGCAGCCTGCTCGATGGCAGGAACCCGCTACAGTTGGTCACCGACCACCCCAGCAGCCTGCTGATGAGCCTGGCCATCGCGCTGGTGTTCGGTACGGCAATCTCGTATTACTTCCATGCCCGCGGCGTCATCGCCGAAGCCTCCGCCGCCGCGCGCCTGGTGGCGCTGGAGCGCGCCGACCTGGAGCGCCGCCTGACCGAATCCCAACTCAAGATGCTGCAAGCCCAGATCGAGCCGCATTTCCTGTTCAACACCCTGGCCAACGTGCTCAGCCTGATCCGCGACGAGCCCCTCAAGGCGGAACGCATGCTCGAGGATTTCATCGGCTATCTGCGCGGTTCGCTGAACCAGAGCCGCTCCGGCGACGTCACCCTGGCAGACGAACTGGAACTGCTGCGCGCCTATCTCGACATCCAGGCAATCCGCATGGGCGACCGGCTACGGTATACGATCGACGCCGCACCGGAACTGCTGGCGGTCCGGCTGCCGGCCCTGCTGATCCAGCCGTTGGTCGAGAATGCCATCAAACACGGACTGGAACCCAAGGCCGAAGGTGGCACACTGACCGTGCGCGTCGCCCGGGAAGCCGGTCGCCTCATCGTCGAAGTGCGCGACACCGGCCTGGGCATGTCGCCGCAAGCCAGTCCCGGCATCGGCCTGGGCAACATCCGTGAACGCTTGAGCACGCTCCACGACAAACACGCCGAACTGCAAGTCCAGCCCAACCAGCCTTGCGGGGTCACGGCCAGCCTGGCGCTGCCGCTGGCGGACGCTCCCTCCACCTGAGCACGGACCGGCATGCCGCAACCAACCGCCCTCATCGCCGACGACGAAGCGCCGCTGCGCACCTTTCTGCGCCGCCGGCTGGCCGAGTGCTGGCCGGAACTGAACATCGTCGGCGAAGCCGCCAACGGCCAGGAAGCAGTGGAGATGATAGAGACGCTACGGCCCGACATCGCCTTCCTGGATATCCGCATGCCGCTGCTCTCCGGCCTGGAAGTGCCGAATCGCCTGGAGCCGGGCATGCGCCTGCATGTGGTATTCGTCACGGCATACGACACGCATGCGATCGAGGCTTTCGACAATGCCGCGGTCGATTACCTGCTCAAGCCGGTCGGCCTCGCCCGTCTGGCCAAGACCGTCGAGCGCCTGAAAGCCCTGCTGGCCACCGAGCCAGTCGATCTCGCCCAACTGCTCGCCCGGCTTCCCGCAGAGTTGTTGGAATGGCGCGGCAAGCCGAACTACCTGCAACGGGTGCAAGCCTCCACCACCGCCGGCATCGTTATGGTGGCGGTGGACAGCGTGGATTACTTCCAGGCCGCCGACAAATACACGCTGGTGGTCGCCGGCGACAAGCAATGGATCATCCGCAAGTCGCTCAAGGAACTGGAATCCGCGCTCGACCCGGAACGCTTCTGGCGCGTGCATCGCAACGCCATCGTCCGGCTGGACGCCATCGAACGCGCCGTGCAAGACGAACGCGGCGGCCTGGCGCTGCATCTGTTTGGACAGCAACAGCCGCTAGGCGTGGGACGGAATTACCTCCACCGGTTCAAGGCGGATTGACGACTGCTTGCCCGCTACCGCTATAGCTCCGGTAGCTTTGGCAGGACGCCTCCAATTCTTCCGGGGGGCGGATAAAAGGCGGAAAACAACAACCAACGCTCATGGAACAACACCGTTGGACGTTAGGCTTGAATTCTCCTTGGATTTGATTCGGCCTCGAATTATCGATCTTACAAGAACAAGAAATATTGCGAGCAATATTAACGTTCCGAAATAGGTGATAGCCATCTTGTAAATTAGCGACAGGTTCTTCAGATCGACTCCCGGCACATTAACAGTGCTGGTCAGCAAAGCAAGAAAATCGTGGACTGCATGGAATCCGATAGCGGCAACGACAGATCTAAAATGTACGGTTACGACCCCAAGAAAAACACCAAGGAACAGCAATTGAAGAGACAACGAAAGATGGGCGCCAGAGAATACCAGAGCACTTACTAGAATTGCCAAACGAGGAGCCATATGGCAAGTCAAAAAGTTCAAAAGGTACTTTCGAAAAAATATTTCTTCTGCGGTAGCGACAACAAGCGCGCGGGTGGCAATGGAGAGCAGCCGATCATTCCCCACTGCAACGGGCGCGTTAAGTATATCGGCAAGGCTGAACCCGATGACCACAAGAATATGAATAGCGAGCAGAATCGACGCGAAGACGAACGCGGATTGCTCTACTAACGATTTCCAGGGCCTGTCGGTTGTTTCCGACAGCCAAGTTGCGAGCAACGCGGCCGGTACCAGAATCGCAACCCATGCCAGCGAAATTTCATCGACCGGACCGAGCGCATATATGGCGCAGACTACGCCAACAAAGACAGCAAGCGCCGTCAATAGTGTCTCAAGAGTGGCTCCGGGCATTTGGCCTCGCCTACCAGTGGTCAGTCATGCGTAAATTGATGGGTTCAACCGAACTTCTTCATGCCCGCTTTCTTTGTGCCCTTCTGCAAGTCCTCGTCGAGCGTAGCCAGCGGCGTGCCGAGTCGCGGGGCCAGTTCGCGGTAGGAGGCATCATAGATGGAGAGCTTGTAACGCCGCGCCAATTGAAGGGTATCCGGCAGCGCATGGGCGAATGTGGCAGAGTCGACCTCGATATCCACACCGTCCAGCATCTCAAGAAATGCACCGCTACGTGCTTCGGTCACCAGAGCCTTGGCTTCCGCCTTGGCGATGACGTTGGCCACCTCGAGTGCCCAGGTCACGGGCACATGCGCGTTGGTATGTTCAATCGCATCGAGTACTTCGCCGGCATAGACAAGTTTTTGCGGCTTGCCGTCGCCAAAAAACCAGCCGGGAAGCCTGGATTTGGCTTCATATGAACCTAATTCGATCTGCATACTTCCTCCCCACTCGATTTCGAGTCAGACCAGCATATAAACCAGTGTGATTGAAATCAACGAAGCTGATTGAAGGCTTTACTACCGATGACGATTACGGTGCGTCAGTCTCGCGACCCTGGCGGATGATGCCGATAAGATCGGCGGAAGTGTGCAAATTTTCTGGTATGACCGGGTCGGCAGCTTATCGGCGGCGTTTCCTGCCAGGGAGGATGGCAATCCTTGCATCTCCGGCGCCTGTAGTTCTCGCGGCACGCTTTCCACCAGCGCCAGCTCACTCAGGGCGGACTGACTATTGTCGGAAAGCGATTACGCTTTCCTGGCTCGCGTCGGCAACTGACGCAGGCGATTTCTCATCGATGGCAGCGACACGACTAACGATTTCCCGGTGCACATCGGGATAAGTGCAATGCCAATGCAGCGCCGCCCCG